>NZ_JBFBAM010000034.1:0-93192 GCF_040682195.1 Kutzneria sp. NPDC051319
CCGGGGGCCGAGCCCCGCGCGGAACGCGCGGCATAGGCACAGCACCGGCTACCCGGGGGCCGAGCCCCGCGCGGAACGCGCGGCATAGGCACAGCACCGGCTACCCGGGGGCCGAGCCCCGCGCGGAACGCGCGGCATAGGCACAGCGTCGGCCCGGCTGACGATCTCGCTCCAGCGGTGGGTGTGGGGCTGGGTGTACTGCTGCAACCGCGGATGGTTGGGCTCGTCGAGCAGGGGCAGGCCCACCTCCTTCAGGTCGACGAGCTCGACCTCGAAGCGGCCGTCGGCACGGGCGAGGTCGGCGAACCACTGGGCGACGGGCTCACCGCTGCGGACCGGGCGGGTGCTGCCGATGATGATCTGGAGGACTGGCACGGTGAAACTCCCTCGGTGACGGGTTCAGGCGATGGGCAGCGTGCGCTGCCCGCTCTCGACGTTGATCCAGACCAGGTCGGTGAAGTCGGCCATCGAGTAGGCGCCGGTGCGGCCCCAGCCGCTGTCCCGCACGCCGCCGATGGGGGCCTGGACCTCCTCGTCGATGGTGGGGATGTTGACGTGCACGGCGCCGGCCTTGACCTTGCCGGCCAGCTCGAAGCCGCGATAGGTGTCGCCGGTGAGGATCGAGGAGGTGAGCCCGTACAGCGAGCCGTTGATCTGCTCGATGGCCTCCTCGGCGGTGCCGATCGGCTGCACGATGACGACGGGCCCGAAAGTCTCCACAGTGGACACCGTGCATTCGTCGGGCACGTCGACGAGGATCGTCGGCTCGTAGACCTGGCCGTGGTGGGCGCCGCCGGTCAGCAACTGGGCGCCGTGGTCGAGCGCCTCGTTCACGCGGTCGTGCACGGACTTCACGGCGGCCTCGGTGATGAGCGGGCCGACCACGGTCTTCGGGTCGCCCGGGTCGCCGAGCTTCAAAGTCCTGGTCTTGGCCACGAAACGCGACAGAAACTCGTCGTAGATGCCGCGCTGCACGTAGATCTTGCGGGCGTTCATGCAGATCTGGCCCTGGTGGAAGAAGGCGCTGAAGGTGGCGCACCGCACGGCGTAGTCGAGGTCGACGTCGTCGAGCACGACCATGGGGTTGTAGCCGCCGAGCTCCATGACGGTGCGCTTCAACGTCCGGCCGGCCCGCTCGGACAGCATGCGCGCGGTCTGCACGCTGCCGATGAAGTTGATGCAGCGCACATCGGGGTTCTCGAAGAACTCGTCGGCGATGGGCCCGGCCTCGCCCGGCGCGTGGGTGACGACATTGACCACACCGCGCGGAAAACCGGCCGCCTCGCAGATTTCGGCGACGATCAGGCCGGCCGACACCGGGGCCAGCTCGGACGGCTTGACGACGACGGTGTTGCCGGCCGCCAGGGGCTGCAGAACCGCGCGCCAGGACAGGATGTTCGCGCCATTCCACGGCGTGAAGCTCGCGACCACGCCGAGCGGCTTGCGCACTGCGACGGAATGCGTGCCGGGATGGTCGGTGGCCAGCACCTCGCCGGTCGGCTGGTACACCCACTGGGCGGCCTGCAACAGCGTCTGCTTGACCAGGTCCTGCTGGAAGTTGGCGAAGTAGATGCTCGTGCCGGTCTCGCGGGCCAGCAGATCGGCGATCTCCTCGCGGCGGCTCTCGGCGATCTCGGCCGCCCGCAGGAACAGCGCGGACTTCTTGGACGGCGACAGCGCCGCCCACTGGTCGAACGCGGCGGCCGCGGCGTCGACGGCGGCCTTGGCGTCGGCCCGGCCGCACGCGGCGACCCGGGCGAACGGCTTGCCGCTGTAGGGCTCGTGCACGTCGAACGTGGCCGTGTGCTCGGCCCAGATTCCGTTGCGGTAGTGGCGATATTCGGTCATGCCCACACCATCGCCGCGCGGGACTCACACGGTCAACGGATGTTCGACAGTATGCGAACAAAGCATGACGGCTATGCGCCGGTGGTCACATCTTGACCAGCAGCCGGTCCCGCGCGGTCTCGAGGTGGCTGACCATCGCCTTGCGGGCCTGCGCGGCCTTGCCGGAGATCATCGCGTCCACGATCTCGCGGTGCTCGGCCAGCGCGGCGACGCCCGAGGTCTGGTTGTACGTCAACCGGAAGAAGTGCAGATGGCAGTGCGTGCGGTCGAACGCCTGCTCCACCGCGACGTTGCCGGCGATGTGCAGGATCAGCTGGTGCAGCCGGTTGTCGTGCGCGGACAGCGCCTTGTAGTCCTCGTAGCTGTCGTCGTCCGGCGCGACCGGGCAGCTCAGCATCTCGGCCTCGAGCGCGGCGGCCCACTCGTCGGTCATCAGCGACGCCGCCTTGGCCGCGCTCGGCGGCTCCAGCAGCAGCCGCAGCCCGTACATGTCCTCGACCTCGTCACGGGTGAGCAGCTCGGTGACCCGGTAGCCGCGCAGCGGCAGCCGCACGACGAGGCCCTCGGACTCCAGTCGTGCCAACGCTTCCCGCACCGGCGTGCCCGACACGTCGAGCTCGCGCGCGACCTCGTCGATGTTGACCCGGTCGCCCGGCGCGATGCCGTCGTTCATGATCAGCGTCCGGATCTGCTCGTAGACGCCGTCGGCCAACACCTGCCGGCCCTTGAGCGCCGACAGGCGCGGACCACCGCCATTGGTCACGTTGTTCACCCGCACCACATCCTCCCCGAATACCTTACCGGATCTGGTGGATCATGCACGATCGACGATTACCTCCAAGAGTAACGCCTGACCGGGGTCCAGCGTGGGCATCGCCACGCCCGCGTCCACGAGCACCGAACCCGGCACGCGCACCCAGCCGTCGATCGCCGCCGTGACCCACTCCGGGGCCCTGACCTGGCGCATTGACGGCAGGCCGAGGTCAGCTCGGATCCGCAGCCGGTAGTCACGCCCCCGCGACAGGCCCGGCAGCCGGACCCGCCACGATTGTCCCGCAGGGGAGGTCGAAATCCGGGCGAGGCTGAACAATCCATGCTCATTAGAAATGACACCGTGGAAAAAAAGTCCGTCGTCGGGCAGCTCGGCCCGCACCACTCGACCCGAATGCAGTAACGGCCGCAGCTCCTTGTACATCGCCGCCCAGGCCGTCAGCTTGTCGATCTCCGCCGGCGAGCAGGCGGTCAGGTCCTGCTCGATGCCGGCGTGGCCGAACAAAGCCGTGGCCAGACGGAACGAGTCGTCGGTGCGCCGACTGGTCGTGTGGCTACGTTCCGGCCCCACGTGCGAGCCGATCAACTCGGGCGGCAGCAGCTGCGCGGTCCAGCGCTGGATCGACTGGCGCTCAACGGGGTCGTTGCAGTCCGAGGCCCACACCCGGTCGGTGCGGGCCAGAATCCCCAGGTCCACCCGGCCGCCGCCGCTGGCGCAGGACTCGATCTCCAGGCCGGGGTGACGGCGCTTGAGCTCGTCGATCAGCCGGTACAGCGCGAGGGTCTGGTTGTGCACGACCGGCCGTCCCGTGTGGTCCACGGCCTCGTGCAGGTCCCGGTTGTGGTCCCACTTGACGTAGTCGATGCCGTACTCAGCGACCAGGCCGTCGATCGAGGTCAGCAGGTACGTCCACGCCTCGGGATTGGCCAGGTCGACGACGTACTGGTTACGCGAGGGCGGCCCGGGCTCCCCCGGCACGCCGAGGAGCCACTCCGGGTGCTGCCGGGCCAGGTCCGAGTCGAGGTTGACCATCTCCGGCTCGAACCACAGACCGAACTGCATGCCCAGGCTCTTGACGTGGTCGACGAAGGGACTCAGTCCCCGCGGCCACACGGTGATGTCGACCTGCCAGTCGCCGAGGCCGGCGGTGTCGTCGCGGCGGCCGCGGAACCAGCCGTCGTCCAGCACCACCCGTTCGACGCCGACCTTGGCCGCCGCGTCGGCCAGCGCCAGCAGGCGGTCGAGGTCGTGGTTGAAGTAGACGGCTTCCCACGTGTTGAGAACCAGCGGCCGTGGCGGCCGGGACTGCTTGCGCTGCAAGGCGTGGAACCGGGCGGCCAGCCCGTCCAGGCCCTCATCGGACCAGGCGAAATAGGTGATCGGGGTGTCATAGCTTTCCCCGGCGGCCAGGCGGACTTCGCCGGCCCGCAGCAACTCGCCGCCGCCCAGCACCGGCGGCGTCTCCGGCAGCTGCTCGACCACGTAGCGCTGATCACCGCTCCACGCCACGTGCAGCGCCCACACTTCGCCCTCGCCGAACGAGAAACCGGGTGTGCCGACCGTCATCAGGAACGCCGAATCCTGACCGGGCTTGCCCCGCCGGGACCCGCGGACGTGCGCGCCGTGGCCGAGCCGGGTCCGCTGCGGCGACCGCTCGCGGCACCACTTCCCGGTGAAGTCCAGGACCTCGACGGCCCGGCTCGGCAACGGCAGCAAGGTGGAGACGCCGGCGACCTCGTACGGCTCTGCAGTGTCCGATTTCTTGGCGCACAGCGTTGCCCGTGCGGACAGCACACCACTGCTGTCCATTGTGTACACCAAGGTGACGCGGAGGCCGGTGATCTCGTCGTCCAGCACGAGTTCGAGCCGGTTGTCGGCCAGCGTGTGCTCGACCAGACGAGGCCGCGGGGTGGTGGCGATGCCGCCGCGATGCCCTTCCAGCGCCGGCGTGCCGGCCCAGCCCTCGAACTCCGTGGGCCACACCGAACACCGGCGTGGCACGTCCACGGAGTTGTTGAGCACGGCGGGTTCGCCGACGAAGGCCAGCGCCGCCAGGCCCGACTCGTCCAGCTCGCCGAGGTCGCGACCCCAGTGCACGACCACCGGAACCGGCTGTGCGGCCAGATCGACCACGAACCCGACCCCCGCCGCCCGCAGCCTCGCGAACCGCCCCATCCACGCCACCTTCCCAGGGAAACCGCGAGTCCGCTCTCCAGCAGGCGAGATACCGGTTCAGTTCTGCTTGTTGAGGATGTCCTTGGCCTTCTGCGTCATCTCGGCGAACACGTCGTCGCCGCGGCTGCCGCTGAAGTAGCCCTCGAACAGCGGCTCCAGCGTCTGCTGGAGGTCGGCGCCGTTGGCGTAGGCCGGCGCGCCGTAGAGCGTGCCGTCCTTGAGCGCCTTGGTGAACACCGACAGGTCGACGCCCTGCTTGGCCACCGCGGCCGCCGCCGAGTCCATCGCCGCCGGGATGGACGGGAAGAACGAGCCGGAGGCGCCGGCCATCGACTGGCACTCCTGCGAGCCCATGTACGAGACCCACTTCCAGGTCAGGTCGGGGTTCTTGGTGCCGGCCCAGATGTTGTTGCCGTTGGAGTTGGACAGCTGCGAGCGCGTCTTGCCGTCCGGGCCGAGCACGGTCGGCGCGATGCCCACCTTGACGCCCGGCAGCTTCTCGAAGGTCGCCGCCTCCCACGAGCCCGCGGTCTCCATGGCGATCTTGTTGGTGCCCAACAGGTCCACGTCGCTGATGGTCGCGGTGCCGCCGCCGGCGCTGAAGCTGTTGATCTTCGGCGCGAAGCCGCGGTCGGTCAGCGACTTGATGTAGCGCATGGTCTTGGCGAAGTTCGGGTCGTCGTAGTTGAACTTGGTCGGCCACTGCGACTTGTCGCCCTGCCGCCAGCCGGTGGTGGCCAGGAACGAGTTCCAGGTGGTCTGGCCGATGAAGTCCTTGGCCGCCAACTGGCCCATGCCGTACGTGGCGACGTGGGCCTTGTCGAAGCCCGCCTCGTCACCGCGCTTGCCGCTGGCGTCCACGGTCAGGTGGGCCACCATCTTGTCGAAGGTGCCGCCGTTGTCCGGGTTCCAGTTCAGGTTCTCGACGTCCTTGGCCGTGTAGCCGGCCTTGGTGATCGCGTCGGTGTTGTAGAACATCGCCGCCGCGGCCCAGTCCAGCGGCAGCGCGTACTGCTTGCCGTCGGTGAACTTCCAGGCGCCGACGCCGACCGAGAACTTCTTCAGGTCGAAGTTGGTCTTGCTGATCAGATCGTCCAGCGGCAGCAGCTGGTGCTGCGAGGCGTAGGCCTGGAAGAACTGCACCGAGTTCTGGAAGGCGTCCGGCGCGGTGCCGGCCACGAAACCCGCGGTGAGCTTGGTGAAGTAGTCGTCCACCGCGTACTGCGAGATCTTCACGGTGACGCCGGGATTGGCCTTCTCGAACGCCGTCGCGCACGACTGGTAGGCCGCGGCCTGCTTGTCGTCCCAGGTCCACCAGTTGACCGTGCCGGTGGCGGAGCCGGAGCCGGAGCTGCCGCAGGCCGACAGGGCGACGACGGACGCGGACGCCAACGCGACCGCGAGCAGCTTTCTCATCATCAGCTATTCCTCGTTTCGGTGGGACGGCCCGGGCGCAGGACGCTCGCGAACGCGGACAGTGCGATGGCCGAGTCCTCGGCGCCGCCTGCCTCGTGTCCGTTGTGCTCCCACAACCGGAACTGCTTGGGTCCCCAGTACTCGTGGTAGGCGCCGAGAACCGACTGCGCCGGCACGACATCGTCGAGCTGGCCGGCCGAGAACCACGCCGGCGCCTCGGCCCGGCGGGCGAAGGCGATGGCGTCGAAGTAGGCCAGCGTGTGCCACACCCGGTCCACACTTGCGCGGTGGATGGCCAGGTATTTGGTGATTTCCTCGTACGGGAAGGTGCGCACCAGACGCGTCGACTGCTGGATGTCGGCCAGGAACGGTGCCTGGAAATGCCCGGCCGCGATGTCCGGCACCAGGCCGGCGGCGGCCAGCGCGATGCCGGCGCCCTGGCTGTTGCCGATCACCGCGACCCGCTCCGGGTCGACGAAGTCGAAGGCGCGCACCGTGTCCACGGCCCGCACCGCGTCGGTGTAGACGCGACGGTAGAAGTACTCGTCGCGGTTTTCAATCCCTCTGGTGAGAAAACCCGGGTAGGCCGGGCCGCTGCCGACCGGGTCGGGCGTGTCGCCGCCCGCCCAGTCGCCGCCCTGCCCACGGACGTCCATGAACAGGTGGGCGTAGCCGGCCGACGACCACAGCAGATCCTCCACGGCCGCGCCGCGACCGCTGGAGTAGCCGTGGAACTGCACAACCGCCGGCAGCTTTCCCGTGCGCTGCTTGGGAAGCCGCAGCCAGGCCCGGATCGGGTGGCCGCCGAAGCCCGGGTACGTCACGTCGAACACCTCGACCGTGACCAGGTGCGTCTCGACCGGGGTGACGGTGACGTCCAGGGGGAACTGCCGGGCCTCGGCTATGGTCGAGGTCCAGAAGTCGTCGAAGTCCTCCGGCTCCTTGTAGGAGCTGCGGTACTCCCAGAGGTTCAGCACGCCAGCCGCCTCTCCTCGCCGACCGCGAGCGTGAACTCCTGGCGCTGGCCGTCGAAGAGCACGGTGACCGTCCGAAGTGGATCGCCGGTCAGCCGGCGGATGCTCAGCGCGGCCAGGGAGCCGTTGCGCCACGTGAGGTCGGCCGACAGGCCTCCCCGGCAGCGAACTCCGGTCAGCGCGCCGCTGGGCCAGCTGCTCGGTAGCGCCGGCAGCACGCGGATCACGCTGTTGTGGCTCTGCACCAGCATTTCCGCTATGCCGGCCGGGAAGCCGTAGTTGCCGTCGATCTGGAACGGCGGGTGCGAGCTGAACAGGTTGGGCAGCAGGCCGCCCCACTGCGAGCCGTCCGTCGGGGCGTCGAGGTCCCAGTCGAAGCCCAACGGCCGGGTGGCCTCCAGCAGCAGGGATCGCGCGGTCTCGCCGTCACCCAGCCGGGCCCGCAGCGCGATCTTCCACGCCCACGACCAGCCCATGGCCCCGTTGCCCCGGCGGTCCATCAGGTTCACCGCCGCCTCGGCCAGCTCCGGCGTAATCCCGGGATCGATCTGCCCCAACGGATACACGGTCACAAGCTGGGACATGTGCCGGTGCTTCGGGTCCTCCTCCGGCAGGTCCTCGACCCACTCCTGGAGCCAGCCACCCGCGGTCACGGCCGGCGGCCGCAGCCGCGGCAGCGCCTTCTCGATCTCGGCCAGCACGGGGTCGTCGACGCTCGTGATTCGGGCCGCGTCCAGGCAACGGGTGAACACCGCCCTGAGCAGGGCGATATCCATTGTGGACGACCAGGACAGCGACTCGGGCTTTCCGTCGACCAGGAACCAGTTCTCCGGCGAGGTGGACGGGATGGTGTCCAGCTGACCGTCGTGCTCGACCAGCCAGTCCAGGCCGAACAGGGCACACCCGCGCAGCAGCGGCCAGGCCCGGTCCCGGAGAAACGCCGTGTCGCCGGTGAATTCGTAGTGGTCCCAGGCGTGTTGGACGAGCCAGGCGCCGCCCATCTGCCAGATCGCCCAGGACGGGGCGCCATGGCCCATGCCGACCGGCAGCGACCAGCCCCACATGTCGGTGTTGTGGTGGGTCACCCAGCCGCGCGCGCCGTACAGCTCGCGGGCCACGTCGGCGCCGTTCGCGGCCATCTTGTCCAGCAGGTCGATCAGCGGCAGGTGACACTCGGCCAGCCCGGTCACCTCGGCCGGCCAGTAGTTCATCTCGGTGTTGATGTTCACCGTGTAGTTGGACGACCAGGCCGGCCGGAGGTCCGCGTTCCACACGCCCTGAAGGTTGGCCGGCGGGCCGCTGCCCGGGCGCGAGGAGGACGCCAGCAGGTACCGCCCGTATTGGAACATCACGGTCGCGGCGAGCCGTTCGTCCCGGCCGGAGAGCACGTCCTCGGCCACGTCGATCGGGCCGTTGACCTGCCGGCCGATGCGCAGCGAGGTGCCGCCGAGCAGCCGACGGAGGTCGGCGTCGTGCTCGCGCAGCAGGGTTTCGGTGCCCTGGGTAAGCGCGCCGGAAACCCGCCCGCTGGCGGTGCTCAGGTGCTCCGTGCGGGTCCTGGGCGCGCGTTCTTCCCAGAAGTCCCGAGCGGCCGTCGACGTGCCGAGCACGATCAATGCGCGGGTCGAGCCGGTGACGATCAGTTCAGAGTCCGTTGTGGACACTTTGCCGTCGGTGTCGATCCGGACGACGACCGCGCCGAACGGGTCGTAGTCGTCGATCGGGGCGTCAACGTAGCGCAGCGGTTCCTCGACCTGCGGCTCGTGCTGCGGCGCGCCGTCGACCGGGATCTCCACGCCGAACTCGAACCCGTTGTCCCGCAGCAGCTTGTGCACGGTCCTGAGCGGCGACTCCAGCTCCAGCCGGAGATCCGTGCGCCCGGTGATGCTCACGCACAGCACGCCGGCCGGGTGGCTGGCCCACACCGAGCGCTCTACCTCGTGGCCGTCGACGGTGAGAAACTCGTGCGCGACACCGTTGTCCAGGTTGAGGGTTCGGCCCTGGAGGCTGCCCTTTCCCAGCGTCATCCAGAGGTCGGCGAACGGCAGAAACTCTTGGCTGTAAGGGCCCTCGAACGACATCAGCAGCCGATCCGCGGTCCGATAGTCGCCGGCCATGATCGCCGCGCGCACCTCGGCCAGGCGCTCCGGCCCCGCACCCGTGGCCAGCACGTCGGCCAAGGCGTCGGCCGGGCCGTGCGGGGTGCCGGACCAGACCGTGGAGTCGTTGACCTGCAAGCGGGTCCGGCCCGGACCACCGAAGACCATGGCACCCAGGCGGCCGTTGCCGACCGGCGCGGCCTCGATCCACTCCCCCGCCGGCCGCGGCCAGGAGAGCACCAAGTCGTCGTGTCGCATCATTTGATCCCGGTGAAGCCGATGGAGTTGACGATGCGCCGGCCGAACACCACGAAGAGCAGCAACATCGGCAGCGCGGCGATCAGCGTGGCCGCCATCAGGCCGGCCCAGTCCACCGCGGTGTTGGGCGAGGACTGCTTGAACACCGCCAGCGCCAGGGTCAGCGGCCGCACGCTCTCGTCGCTGGTGACCATGAGCGGCCAGAAGTAGTCGTTCCAGGTGTTGATGAACGTCAGCAGGCACAGGGTGGCGATCGGCGCCGCGCACATCGGCAGCACGATCCGGAAGAACACCCGCAGCGGACCGGCGCCGTCGATGGTGGCGGCCTCCTCCACCTCGCTGCTCAGACCCAGCATGAACTGCCGCAGGAAGAAGATGTTGAACGCGGAGAAGAACGCGCCGGGCAGGATCATGCCGGCGAAACTGTTGGTCAGCCCCAGGTTCTTCACCGTGACGAAGTTGGGGATCAGGGTGAAGATCGCCGGCACCATCAGCGCGCACAGCAGGACCGAGAACACCACCTCGCGGCCCTTCCAGCGCAGCCGGGAGAAGGCGTAGGCGGCGGTGGCCGAGCAGAACACCACCAGCGCGGTCTGCACACCCGCGTAGATCACCGAGTTGCGCAGGTAGAGCGCGGTGTTCAGGGAGGCACCGGAGCCGCCCTCGGCCTGGGCCTCGGCCACCGTGGCCAGCCCGAGCGCACGCTTGAACGCGCCGAGGGTGAAATCCACCGGCAGCAGGGATCCCGCATCGGTGTGCAGCGCGAAGTTGTTGGACAGCGCGGTGCGCAGGATCCAGTAGAACGGAAACTGGGTGATCACGACGATCACGGCCAGGTAGATCCAGGCCAGCACCCGGCCGACCGAGGGTCGGGCGGTGACGGAACGGTTCGCCACGGCTGCTTCTCCTCTCGTCAGGTCAGGTCGGACTCGCCGGCGCGGGTCATCTTCAGCTGGGTGAAGGTGATCGCGATCAGCATGGCGAACAGGGCCAGCGACATCGTTGCCGCGTAACCGAAGTCGAACTGGCTGAAGGCCTTGTTGTAGATGTACATCTGCAGCACCAGCGACGCGTTCTGCGGGCCGCCCTTGGTTGTCACCTGCACGATGTCGAACACCTGGAACGAGCCGATCACCGTCAGGATGACGACCATGACCAGGATGTTGCGCAGCAGCGGCACGGTGAGCCGGCGGAACATCTGCAGCTCGGTGGCGCCGTCGACCCGGCCGGCCTCGTAGATGGTGGCCGGAATGGTCTGCAGGCCGGCGAAGATGAGGATCGCGTTGTAGCCCATGGACTTCCACACGCTGATCGCGGCCAGCGAGGGCACCGCGAGCGCGCTGTCGCCGAAGAACAGCATCGGGTGGCCGGTGAGCTTGATGATGAACGAGTTGATGATGCCCAGCCCCGGGTCGAGCATCCACGACCAGGTCATCGCCGCCACCACGCCGGAGATCAGGAACGGCAGCAGCACGATGCCGCGGATCAGCGTGGACTTGGTCAGCCGGTGCATGATCACAGCGGTGATCAACGAGATCAGGATCCCGAAGAACACCGACAACAGGACGAAGTAGACGGTCACCCACAGCGAGTGCCAGAAGACGTCGTCGCCGAGCAGTTGCTGGAAGTTGGCCAACCCCACCCAGTTGGGCGGGCTGAGCACGTGGAAGTCGGTGAAGCTGTAGTAGATGCCCTGCACCGTCGGGTAGGCGAAGAACACCAGGAAGCCGATGACGGCCGGCGCGATGAGCAGCATGGCCAGCGGCAGGTGTCCCCGCCGGGTCCCCGGCCTGATCCCACGGCGGCGACGTGCCGTGGCGACCGGCGCCACCGGCGGTGTCTTCGTGTCCTGTGTCGCGGTCACCACGGCATGTCCCCTCTCAGATCAGCTGGTTCAGGTGCTTCAGATGGTGATCTTGTCGATGTCGGCCACGTAGTCGTTCGGCGTGGGACCGTTGAACTCGACCAGGTTGTTGCCGCCGGCCTTCAGCGTGACCGGCACGACCACGGTCTGCGGTGTGCCCCAGTCGTTGTCGTTGCTGCCGGCCATCGGCAGCCGGAACGGCACGCCGTTCACCGTGACCTGCGCGGTGCGGCCCGAGTCACCGTCCACATAGGAGACGGTCATCAGGTAGGTGCCGTCCTTGGGGGCCCAGACGTTCGGGAACGACAGGTGGCCGGTGCCGCCGAGGTTGCCGACCTTCTTGCCGCCCGAGCACGGGCCGCAGTCGTTGACCGAGGCGCCGCCGGTGACGAGGTTGACCGCCGCCTCGCCCTCGTAGTTGATCGAGCCGTTCTTGTCCGCGGTGGACACGTTCAGCTTGGTGCTGGGCAAGGACTTCTTGCCGTCCTTGGTCACCGCGACGACGGTGAAGTCGAAGGTGCTCGACGGGGCCAGGCTGGCCACGGTGACCGAGGTTCCGGCGGTGGTCAGCAGACGGCTGGTGCCGTTGTAGACCTCATAGCTCTTCACGGCGCTGTTGCCGCTGAACGACGGATCCCAGGCCAGCGTCACGCTGTTGCCCGCGGCGGTCGTGCCGGAAGCGGCGACGGCGTGCAGGTCGCCGGGCGGGTTCGGCGCGTTGTCCTTGGCGTTCGGGGTGATCTTCAGCAGCTGCGAGCCGTGGGTGGGCAGCGACGCGGAGACCGTGCCGTTGGCCGCGGCGAGATCCTTGTGGCTCCACAGGTCCCGCACCTTGGCGGTGCCGTTGATGCCCAGCTGGGCCAGGTTCGCCGTGACGGTGGCGGTGGCGTCGCCGAGGTTGAACAGCGCGACCGTGTAGCTGCCGTCCTTCTGTCGGGCGTACCAGACCTGCTGCTGGCTGGACTGGTCCACCGGCTTGGCCGCGATGCCGGCCTGGTCGACCGCGATGACCTCGTCGTTGGTCAGCAGGGAAAGGCCGTACGGGTCGAGCTTGGTCAGGTCGTCGCCCACGTAGAGCGGGGCCGCCTCGATGGCCCACAGCGTGGCGTAGCTCTGGCGCTCGGCCTCGGAGATGCCGTCCATCTGGCCGTTGCCGACGTCGAGGGAGTCCAGGTTGTTCCAGTAGCCGGGGCCGGCGTCCGGGATCCACTGCACCACATCGGTGAAGCGCTGCTTGACCGAGTTGTTCCAGGTGACGATGGTGTCGCAGTAGCACTCGACGTCGGTCTCGACGCGGGCGCCGTTGGAGTTGGCCTTCCACACGTCGGCCTGGCGGTGGCTCAGGCCCCAGGAGATGACGAACTGGATCTTGCGGCCGGTCTTGGCCAGCGCGGTGTTCCAGGCCTTGACGTCCGAGGTGTTGTCGTAGTTGGCGCCGCCCTGGAAGGAGCCGGGGCCGACGCCGTCCAGCTTCAGGAAGTCGACGCCCCAGCCGGCCAGCTCGGCGGCGATGGAGTTGATGTAGGCCTGGGAGCAGGGATTCGTGAAGTCGATCTTGTAGGAGCTGTTCCAGCCGTTGGTGGTGCGCAGGTCGGAGTACACCACGTTGCGCGTGAAGCAGTTCTTGACGCCGGCGATGGGCGTGTTGCCGTTGTTGTAGGCGCGGATGTCCAGGCCCACGGCCAGGTACGCGCCGAACTTCAGGCCCTTGCGGTGGATGTAGTCACCGAGGTACTTCATGCCGTGCGGGAAGGTGGTGGCGTTGGACAGCGGGCGGGCGTTGCCGTCGAAGCCGCCCAGCCAGCCGGCGTCCACGTTGACGTAGTTGTAACCGTGCGACTTGAGCTTGCCGGCCACCACGTCGGTCTGCTTGATCACGTTGGCCTCGGTCAGCCAGCTGGCCGGACCGATCGGGTTGACACCCGGGTAGTTCGTGGATTCCAGGCTCCAGCTGCTCCAGCCCATGTAGGGCGTCGCGGCGCTGTCGGCCTTGGTCGGCTTGGCGGCGGGCGCCGCGTCGGCCAGTGGCACCTGGGCCACCGTGATCGCGAGCAGGGCCGCGGCTGCCGCCGTCAGCAGCCGCGTCGTTCTCCGACTCATCGAAACTCCATCTCAGTCGCACCGTTGCTGACTGTCCAATGAGGACATCACTGTCAGGAGACCCTGAGGTCGTCCATGGCGTCCCGGTCCCAGGCGATGCCCAGTCCCGGTGCGTCCGGCGGGACGGCCTGGCCGTCCACAACGGACATTTCCCCAGTGGTGATGGCGCGCAGCTGCGGGATGTGCTCGACGAACCGGCCGTTCGGGACGGCGGCCGCCAGGCTCACGTGCAGCTCCATCAGGAAGTGCGGACAGACCTCCGCGTTGAACGTCTCGGCGGTGTGCGCGACCTTCAGCCACGGCGTGATGCCGCCGATCCGGGCCACGTCCACCTGCACGACCGAGGCCGCGCCGCGCTGGAGGTACTCGCGGAACTGGGCGACCGAGTACAGCGACTCGCCGACCGCGATCGGGATGTTGGTGGCGTGGGCCAGGCGCTCGTGCGCCGCCACGTCGTCGGCCGGCAGCGGCTCTTCCAGCCAGGTCAGGCCCAGCGGCGCGAACAGGTCGGCCCGGCGCAGCGCCTCGGCCAGCGTCATGGACTGGTTGGCGTCGACCATGACCGGGAAGTGCGGTCCCACCGCCTCGCGCACGGCCGCCAGCCGGGCCGCGTCCTCGGCCCCGCTCGGCTTGCCCACCTTGACCTTGATCCCGCGCCAGCCCGCGTTCTGGGCCTTGAGGGCGCCGGCCACGAGCTCGTCGGTGGTGAGGTGCAGCCATCCCGTCTCGGTGTCGTACAAGGGAACCGTCTGCTGGAAGCCGCCGGCGACCCGCCACAGCGGCTCGTCGGCACGCAGGCAGCGCAGGTCCCAGAGGGCGGTGTCGACGGCGGCCAGGGCCAGGGAGGTGATCGCGCCGACCGTGGTCGCCCTGGTCGAGGCGAACAGGTCGTGCCAGACCGCTTCGATCCGGGTCGCGTCCGCTCCCAGCAGGCGGGGCAGCAGGTGGTCGCGGAGCAGGGCCAGCACGGCCGTGCCGCCGGTGCCGATCGTGTAGGTGTAGCCGAGGCCGGTGGCGCCGTCGTCCGTGGTCAGCTCGACGAAGACCGTCTCCTGGGACAGAAAGGCCTGGACCGCGTCCGTGCGGACCTGCTCCACGGCGATGTCCACCAGGAACGCCTCGGCCCCGCTGACTCTGGCCACGCCTCGCCCTCCATCGGGTTCGGTCTTCATGGATCCTATACGATCGGTGGTACTGGATTCTTGACTTGGATTAACCCAGGTGTCAATGGGTCGTGTTTCAGCCGTTATCGGCCCGTGTCGCGAGCCCAAGATCGGTACGCGCGTACACTCGCGCCATGCCGCCGGCAGCCGCCTTCCACCACCGGGTAGACGAGGGAGTCGTCGAGAAGGGCAGTCCCCGTCAGACATTCGCGCTCCCCGTCGGCGGGCAGAGCCTCCAGTACGCGGGCACGCTCGGCCGGCCCGGCAGCGGCTACCGGACCGTCACCCGGCTGTTGATCGGCGGCGTCACCACCTTCGACTGGACCTATCAGGGCTCCGGCGCGCACATGGAACGCACCGAGTCCCTGATCCGGCTGTCCCCCAACGGCTTGACCTACCTCTGCGTGTGCGTCGAGGGCAGCACCCGCCTGCGCCACCGCGGGGCCGAACTCCTGCTCAAGCCGGGCCGGGCCGCCCTCTGCTCCACCGTGAACCCGTTGGAAGCCCGGCACTCAACCCAGAACCGGCTGCTCACCGTGTACGTCGACACGCTGCGCCTGGAGAGCCAGATTCCCGGCGTCAACCGGCTGCTGGGCACCTCGCTGGCCGTCGAGGGGGTCGGGGAGCTGCTCGTGCAGCACATGCTGGCCACCATGAAGGTCGCCGCCGGCCTCGACCCGGCCGGCCTCGCCGCCGCCTCCGAGGCCGTGTCGGATCTGCTCGTCGGCACGCTGTCCCGCCGGGCGCAGCCCGTCTCCCCCGCCCTCGAAGCCCAGATCAGCGCCTACATCGACAGCTGGCTGGGCGACCCCGAGCTCACCGTCGAGCGCATCGCCGCCGCCCACCACATCTCCGTGCGCACCCTGCACCGGGTCTTCCAGCAGCGCGGCGAGACCGTCTCCACGCACATCAAGAACCGCCGCCTCGACGGCTGCCACGCCGACCTGCTGGCCCGTCCGGACCTGATGATCGGGGCGATCTGCGCGAAGTGGGGCATCACGGACATCGCCCACTTCTCCCGCCAGTACAAGGCCCGCTTCGGCTGCACCCCCACCGACACCCGCGACCAACGCCTCAACCTGGCCCGCTGACCCCCGCGAGTCCCGCTCAGCGTCATACCGAAATACGGTTTCCGGCAGAGCCCCTAACCGAGCATTGCTAACAACGGGGTGCTGAGCACCTTCGCCAACTTCACGTCGACGTGAGCGGTCTCGGCCAACAACAACTCCACCGCGGCGCGGAAGGCCCGGCGGAGGTTGGTCTCGTCGAGGGCGCCGACGAGCGTGGCCAAGGCGGGATTGGTGGCGCTGGGCGGAAGTAGATGCAGACCTCGTCCCTGCCCGGCGGGGACGCCGTGACGGAGACACATGAGGCTCAACACGGCGTTGCGGAGGCCGCCGAGCATGTGTTCGGCCTGCCAGAAGCGGTGGCGCTCAATGCTGGAGCGGACGTGAAGGGCGTAGAGCCAGGCCATGTCGATCTCGGCACGGGGGTCGAGCGGGGATGTGGACGGCTGGTCGACGGCGGTGCCGAAGAGGAGGCGGAAGGTGGGCGCGGTGGCGCCGAACTCGGCGGCGGGCACGAAGGCGATGTCGACCTGGAGGGTATGGGGCAGCAGGAAGACGCGGTAGATCGCGGAGCGGAAGGGGACGTCCAGGTGGTGGACGGCACCGTGCTCCGCGTAGAGGTAGGCGGTCCAGTCGGCCATGACCTCGTCGCGGGCGCCGGCGATGCCGAGGGCGAAGTCGATGTCGGACCATCGGTCGGTGTGGTCCAGGGCCCCGGAACCGGTGACGGCGGCGCCGGTGATGCGGGCGTCGCCCCGAGCGCGGTCGATGAGGGACGTCAGGAGCTGGTCGCGCTCGGAGGGCGTGAAGACGGCCATGCGGTTCATACTGCCGCCATGCGATTCCGGACGACGGTGCTGCTGGGCGGCAAGACGGCGACGGGCCTGCCGGTGCCGGCGGAAGTGGTCGAAGGGCTCCAGGCGGGCCGGCAGCCCAAGGTGAACGTGACGATCGGCGGCCACACGTACCGGAGCACGGTGGCCGTGCGCGGCGGGCAGTTCCTGATCCCGCTCAGCGCCGAGAACCGCACCGCGGCCGGGGTCACCGCCGGCGACGAGGTCGACGTGGACGTCACGCTGGACACGGCTCCCCGCGAGGTCGAGGTGCCGGCGGATCTGACCGAGGCCCTGGCCACGGATCCGGCGGCGCGCAAGATCTTCGACGGCCTGCCCTTCACGCACCGCAAGGAGTACGTGCGGTGGATCGAGGAGGCGAAGAAGGCGGAGACCCGGCAGACCCGGGTGGCCAAGACGCTGAGCCAGCTGAAGGACGGTGCCTGACACCGGGTTTCAATGGGTCCGAGAGCGTGACTCGCCGGGAGTGTGTGCGCGGAACCGGGTTTCGGTGTGACGCTGGGCGGGACTCGCGGGGGTTGAGAGAGCGCTCTCACGGGTGCGGAAGTCGACACATGGGTGCTGGGGAGCGGGACTCGCGGTTAGGTGGTGAAGAGGGTGTGGAGGTATTTGCGGTGGCGGAGTAGGAGGCCGGAGATGAGGAGAGCGAGGCCGGACATGCCGAGTTCGCCGCTGTTGACCACGATGCCGAGCACGAAGCAGCCGAGGCCGAAGACCCACATGGCCTCCAGGGCCCACCGGTAGCGGTCGAGCACGCTGCCCGACAGGCGGGTGGCGAGCGCCGGGTACTGGGCGGCGAGGCCACGCTCGATCGCGTCCAGCTGACGGCGTTCGTGCTGACTGAGCATGAGGGCTCCACTCGTGGCGATGGCGAACTGCGCACCCATATACCGGCCCGGCGCGCCCCCGGTTCACTGGCAACGACACCCGGTGCTGGATAGCCTGATCACCGGAGGTCTGGTGAACGGGTCGAGACACGAAGGCGCGGACGGGGCGCGGACGAACACCGTCCCGCTGACCCTGCGCTTCAGCGGCCTGGCAGGCGAGCTGGCCGGCATGCGCAAGGTGGTCCGGGACTGGGCGGCGGCCGTGGGCCTGTCCGGCGAGCTGCTGGAGGATCTCCAGCTGGTGGTGGGCGAGGCCGCGGCCAACGCGGTCGAGCACGGCTACCGCCGGGGCGAGCCGGGCTCGGTGGACGTGTGGCTGGAGCGGGACGAGGCCGGCACGGTGCACGGCCGGGTCCGCGACTACGGAACGTGGCGACAGCAGCCCGAGGACCCCGGGGATCGGGGCCGAGGGCTGGCGCTGATCCGGGCGCTGGCGGCGCAGATGAGCCTTCACCGCAGGTCGGACGGCACCGAGGTCGCCTTCACCATGCCTGCGATGTGAGCCGGGTCACATCACGGTTAGGTTATCACTCGTCCGGGTACCCACGATTGTCTTAGCACCGGACGGGGGGCGAGCCATGAACGTCGCACCGAACAGCGAGGCAGCCCTTGGCCTCGGCAGATACGTCGCCGCCGTCGCGCGCCTGCTGGGCGTCCCCGCGGACGCCATGTACCACGAGGTGGGCGACCTGGCCTCGGCGTACATCGCCCTGCCCACCCGCCACCCCCTGTTCGCCGAGCACGACCTGATGCTGGTCTGGGACGAGCGCCACGGCTGGTCGGTGGGCCTGGAGATCGACACCCTGGACGGCCCGGTGGTGCTGAGCTATCTCGGCCCCGATCCGCTGCCCACGCCGGGCCGCATCCGGCACTTCGTGGACGAGGTCGTCGTCGGCAACTGCCCGGGCCAGCCCGATCCCCCGTACTGCCGGTCCCGGGAACGGCTGGCGGACCGCCTGGCCAAGTTCGTCACGGCCTGAGGCCTGGATGCGGGTCGCTCCTCGGTAGGCATACGGTTGCGCGGTGGTTTTCCGGCACGAGGCGTTCAGCTACGACAGCGTGGACGACTTCGCCACCAGGGTGACGGACTTCGTGCGCGTCGGGCTCGCCGAGGACGCCGCGGTGACCGTCATCGTCCCGACGGCCCGGCTGGAGCCGGTGCGCGACATTCTCGGCGCGGACGGCGACGGGGTCCAGTTCGTGGACACGGTGTCCGAGGGCCGCAATCCGGCGCGGATCCTGCCGCTCTGGCAGGCCTTCCTCGACCGCAACGAGGGCAGACCCTGCCGTGGCGTGGGCGAGCCGGTGCACGAGGAGCGCACGGCGCCGGCGATCGCCGAGTGCCACCAGCACGAGACGCTGCTGAACCTGGCGTTCGCCAAGGTGGAGTGGCGCCTGCTGTGCCCGTACGCGGCGACGCTGCCGGAGTCCGTGCTGGCCAGGGCCCGCGCCAACCACCCGTGGTGGGAGGACGAGCCGAATCCGGACTTCGACGATCGCGAGGACGGCTCCACACTGGCCCAACCCCTGCCGGAACCGTTCGGCTCCACCACGTTCGTGCGCTTCGACCTGGACAGCGTCACCGGCGTGCGGGAGAACGCGGCCGGCAAGGCGCGGCGGTTCGGCCTGGACGCCGACTCCGTGGAGCGGTTCACGCTGGCCGTGCACGAGGTGATGGTCAACAGCGTGGACCACGGCGGTGGCGGCGGCATGGTGCGGCTGTGGACCGAGGACGACGACCTGGTGTGCGAGGTGCGGGACGAGGGCGTGATCACCGATCCGTTCGTCGGCCGCCGCCGTCCCACCCTGGCGCAGCCGCGCGGCCGTGGCATGTGGATGGTCAACCAGCTGTGCGACCTGGTCCAGGTGCGCTCGTCCGCCTCGTTCGGCACGGTGGTGCGATTGCGCATCACCGGAACGGGTACCCGCCAGGCATGACGAGGCTCGCGCACGGTCAGGAACGCGCTCTGGGTCAGTTGGTGACGGCCGGAACGCTCTCGAAGCAGGAGGCCGACGCCGTACGGAACGCCTTGACCGACGCCGAGGAGACGCCGGTGCGTCGCCGCATCGCCGAGGTCGTCGGCTATGTCGGCGGTGCCCTGCTGGTGGCCGGTGCGGCGCTGGTCGTCGGCACCTCATGGGACTCGTTCTCGCACGCCGGCCGCGTGGGGCTGCTGATCGGCGTCACGGTGGTGCTGGTCGGCGCCGCGGTGGCCCTGCGCAATCAGGTCACGGGTGTGCTGTTGGCCCTGGGCGCCGTCACGGCCGGCCTGGCCGGCTCCGTCGCCTTCGACACCCATCCGGCGCTGGCCGGCGGGATCGCCGCGCTGGTGCTCGCGGCTGCCGGGTATGCCGCCTGGCCCGCGGTGTTCGCGCTGCCGGTGGCCGGCATCGCCAGCGGCTCCGTGGTGGTCGGGCTGGTCGACCTGGTCGGCTTCACGCCGTCGTGGACCGGCGGTGGGCTGCTGCTGCTCGCGGCCGTCTGGGGCGTCCTCGTCTTTTACGACGCCATCCGGCACCGCGCGGTCGGCGCCGGCGTCGCCGCCGCGCTGGCCCTGATCGGCGCGCAGTTCCCGGAGCACGCGTTCATCCAGTACACGACGACACTGGTCGTGGCCCTGGTGTGCTTCGGCTGCTACCTGGCCGATCGGATGCCGATCCTGCTCATCGGCGGCGTGATCGGCGTGACGATCGCCGTGCCGGAGGCCATCTGGGACTGGACGGGCGGCGCGGTCAACGCGGCGGTGCTGGTGCTGATCGCCGGCGCGGTGCTGCTGCTGGCCGGCGGGGTCGGGCTGCGCGTCCACCGTCCCTAAGGCGCGCGGAACTCGCTCGGCGTCCGGCCCGTGTGCTGGCGGAAGAACTTCGTGAACGCCGTGGCCCGGGCGAAGCCGACACGGACGCCGATGGACGCCGCCGTCAGGTCGGTGTGGATGAGCAGGCGCTTGGCCTCCAACAGGATCCGGTCGTCGATGAAGCGCTTGGCCCCGACCCCGACCGCCGCCTGGCTGGCCCGGGTCAGCGTGCGCACGCTGTAGCCGAGCTGCGCGGCGTAGTCGACGACGCGGTGGCTACGGGCGAAACCCTCCTCGACGGCGGCCTGGAAGCGTGGGAACGCGTCGCCCTCGATCGGCTCCTGCTCGATGCCGTGCTCGGCGGCCAACCGCAGCACCAGCACGGCCAGCAGGTGCCGCAGCAGCTCGACCTGGAGCTCGGACGGCTGCTGGCCCCACTGGGCGTAGGCGTCCTCCAGCAGGTCCAGCACCGGCCACAGGGTGTCGCTGCCGGCGGTCGGCTGCCGGTGCACGCGGTCGACGCCGGCGATCTCGGCCGTGGTGCGGTCGAGGAAGTTGGGCAGGAACACGATGATCCGCCCGTCGGCGGCGGCGAGGTCGGAGTCGTAGCGGTGCACCTGCCCCGGCCGGGCCCACAGCCAGCTGCCGGGGTCCAGCTCGTGCTCGGTGAAGTCCAGCGAGCAGCGCAGCGTCCCGGACCGCACGGCGATCAGCTTGTGGAACTCCGGTCGTTGCCGGCCGTACGGGTCGACGCCGTGCCCGGAGGCCCGTGCCGTCAGGTCGCGGAAGTCGATGACCTCGACGCCGGGCGGCACCCCGACGCCCGCCCGGTAGGGCAGCGCGGTGATCGACTGCTGTCCGTTTTTCGTCATATCGTGTCTCCGATGGACCAGCTCCCGGCCTGCACACCAGCCTAACCTGAACCTTGTTCGACCGAAAAAGGACAGGATCGTGGCGATGAGCAACAGTCAGCAGACCGCACTCGTCCTGGGTGGCGGCGGGCCGGTGGGGGCGTCCTGGATGGCGGCCCTGGTGCACGAGCTGGTGGCCAACGGCGTGCCGCTGGGCGAGTCGGATGTCGTGCTGGGCACCTCGGCCGGCTCGGTGGTCGGGGCCTGGCTGACGATCGAGCCGGACGGCGTCGCGACCGTGCCGAACCTGATGCGTGAGCGGGCCCAGTGGCATGCGCGCAACGCCGCCTCCCGGACCACCGCTTTCGACCCGGGCATCCGGCAGAAGCTGGGCTTCGAGAAGGTGGACCCCGAGTCGGCGCGAGGTGTCGGCCAGGCCGCGATCGCCGCGATACCACCGATTTCCGTGCACGACGCCGAGTTGATGTGGAAGCCGATGCTGCCCAAGGGCCCGTGGCCGTCGCAGCTCGGCATGGCCGCGGTGGATGCCAACACCGGCGAGGCCAGGGTGTGGTCGGCGAAGGACGATATTCCTTTGACAGTGGGGGTTTCGTGCTCCACGGCCGCTCCGGGCGCCGCGCCGCCGGTCGAGGTGGCCGGTTCGGTCTGGGTCGACGGCGGCGTGCGCTCCGGCACCAATGCCGACCTGGTCGACATCGCCCCGGGCCGCGTGCTTGTGGTGTCTCCCATGGCATCCGACCGCGTCCGGCACGAGGAGGCCATCCTGACCGAGCACGGGCACCGGGTCCGGGTCATCACCGCGACACCCTTCACCGACTCGCCGGCCGACATGCTCAACCCGCGCTTCATCGACGCCGGGGTGACCGCCGGCACGACCCAGGCTCGCGACCTGGCGGCGGACCTCCTGGCCTGGTGGAACTAGGTTCGATAGAGGGCGCGGGCGTCATCCCTTGAGGACAACGCATCCGTGCTGTCGAAGGCCTGATCGACGTTGCCGTACGGGGGAAGCCGGCGGATCTCCGGGTCGGTGATCGTGGCGAAGAGGGCGTCGGCGAAGCGTTCGGCGTGCAGCACCTGGTAGGGCCGCGTGTGGTACGGCCGGGTGGCGGGGTCGACGGGCTCGGTGAGGCCGAGTCCGTTGTGCATCGCCGCGACGGTCCGGTAGGCGGCGGCCAGGTGCTCCTCGCGGTCGTTCCATTCCGTGGCGGCGAGGGAACCCCGCAGCATGGGTGTCAGCGTTGCCGCGCAAGGTAACTGGGCGAAGGCACTGCCGAACCATTTGCTGTACGGGGCATAGCGACGCGACATCAGGAAACAGAGCCGCATGACGTCTCGAACCTGACGTGCGGCGACTACAGCGGAGCCCAACTCGTCGCCGACCTCGCCGCACCGGCCGACGAACGCCTCCTCCTGGCTGAGGCGTTTCCACTGGCAGGCCAACAGGTATCGCCACACCTCGTCGGGATACCAGGCCAGCGCGGCCCGGGCCCGGGTCAGGTCGCCCAGGTCGTCATGGAAGACCGCGCCGGCGGTGACCTCGGCCAACCCCTGGGACGAGGTGGCCAGCCAGTCGAAGAGCGTGATGCCGGCCAGGGGATCGAAGCCCAGGTGCCCACGCAGCCAGTCCCCCGGCGTGAACGCCTCGATCGGCACGGCAGCAGGATCCGGCACGAAGATCGGGACGAACGGCCCCCAGTCGTGATCCCGCGAGCGGTCAGTATCGAAACCTAGCACCTCCGAGCCGTGGCCGATGCGGGCGGCGGCATGCGGGACGCCGTGCAGCTTGGGCGCCAGCTCCGCCTCGTAGTACGCGCGAGACTCGGCCAGGCCGTTCACGGCTTGCGGACCTCGATGAGGAAACGCTTGGTGTGGGCGACGAACGGGCCTTCGGACTCGATCCGCTCGTGCAGGGCCCGCAGCTGCGGCAGGTAGCCGTCCACGGTGAATCCCGGCACGATCCAGATCACCTTGCGCAGGAAGACGATCACGGCGGCGATGTCGTGGAACTCGGCCCGCAGCGACTCCGGCTTGACCGTGACCAGCTCCAGCCCCGCCTCGGCGGCCTGGTGAGCGGCCAGCTCCGGATCACGGGAGTCGTCGATCTCCAACGGACCCATCATGGCCTCGGAGACGTCGTGCATGGAGCCGGAGCCGACCTGCTGCGACAGATAGGAGCCACCGGGACGCAGCACGCGGGCGATCTCGTCCCAGCGGATCTCGGCCGGGTGCCGGCTGACCACCAACTCAAATGAGGAATCCTCGAAGGGCAGCGGATCCAGGTTGCCGGCCTCGACCACCTCGACGCCACGGGGCTCCAGCAGCCTCCGGGCGACCGCGAGGCTGGGCGGCCAGCCCTCGGTGGCGGCGGTGCGCGGGGGCAGTTTCGTGACGGTGTTGAGCACCTCGCCACCGCCGGTCTGAACGTCCACAACGGACTCCACGGTGGCCATGCGAGAGGCGATCAGCCTGGCATAACCCCAGGACGGGCGCTGTTCGGTCGCCCGGCCCTCGAACCAGGAGAAGTCCCAGCCGTCCACCGGCGCCGACGCGCCCTCGGCGACGAGCTCATCGAAAGTGGCCACGCCCTCCAGCCTCACATGCCGGGCAAGCCGTTTTCCACGATCGGGTGGAGTTCGGCCGAAGTGGACTGCGGGCGGGTACCCCGATCAGCGGGAAACAGCGACTGGGAGGTCAACCGTGTTCAAGAAGCTTTGCGCGGGCGTGCTGGCCGGCGCGGTGTTCGTCGCCATCGGCTTCGCCGCCGCCACCGCCGCACCCGCCGACAACCACACGACCGCCGAACAGCTCACGCAGATCCAGGCCCGTCTCGACACCGCGTCCCGCAACCAGGACGTCGCCGCCGTGCGGTCCGCGTCCGACGACCTGGTCCCGGTGCTCGCGGCCGTGCACCAGGATCTCGACCGCGGCCTCGCGCCACGATCGGCCGCCGATCCGCTGGCCGCCGCCGAGCAACAGAACGCCGACCTGCGGACCGCGTTGGCGCAGAAGGACGACATCTTCGACTCGATCAAGCAGATGATCCAGAAGCTGATGGACCAGATCAAGCAGCTGCTGCAGTCGATCCTCGGCGGAGCCGGCGCGTCGCCGACCAAGCCCACGGACCCGAGCGATCCGAGCGCCCCGACGAAGCCGACCAAGCCCACCACGCCGACGCCGGCCGCGCCCGGTGGCGGCGCCCCGCCGGTGCCGGCCCGCTAGGACCCCGACGCACGTGAGTGGCTCATGTTCGTTCTGACGGCACTTGAGCCACTCACGTGGGGCCGCAGGCGAAAATGAGCCACTCACGTGACGCAGGGCGTTAGTTGGGCTGGTCGCCGTGGGTCAGGGTCTCCCAGGCGACGAACAGGATGTTGTCCCCGGCGGGGCGGTTGTTGGTGACCAACGTCTTGGTGTTGGTCATGACGTTGCCCAGCCGGTTGCCCATGGCGTTGTAGCCGACCTCGGTCACCGGGCCGAGGCCCTTGTTGACGTGGCCGCCGCACAGCCAGGACGGGACGGCCGCGCCGAGCTCGTACTGGGCCTGGAAGCCCAGCGCGTAGCGCAGGCGGGTGCCGATGTCGCCGGTGTACAGGTCGTTGCCCTGGATCCGGGAGGTCTCGGCGACGTCCGAGATGGACGCGATGCCGTAGCCGGTGTGCACGAAGTCCCGGCAGGTCTCCTGGGTCAGGCCGTTGACGAAGGTGCTCTGGCCCTGCCAGTAGCTGATGATCGCGGAGCTGCCGGACGGCCCGCCGGGCACGGTCTTGGGCAGGGCGCCGTCGGTCGACAGGTACACATACGCCGGCACGCGCAGCATGTACTTGGCCATGGCCTTGTCGTAGGAGACCTTGTCGTCGAGGAAGACCGAGATGCCGACCGCGGCCTCCATCATGGTCAGTTCCCAGTTTCCGTTGCTCTGACTGCCCTTGAGCAGCGTCGGCAGGTACACGGTGCGCAGCATCGTCTGGAACCGGGCCATGTTGGCCCAGCCGCCGCTGTAGGTGTAGCGGATGATCTCCGCCGCGCGCGGCCACACCGAGCCGGCCCAGCCGGTCTGCAGCGGGGCGTTGCTGTTGGTGTGATTGGTGATCACCCCGGACCAGGCGTCCATCAGGGAGATCGCCTTCTTGGCGTACGTGGCGTTCTGGGTGACGTACCAGGCCAACGCGTTGCCGTAGGCCGCGAGCGCGTCCTGGCGTTCGTCGGTGCAGCCGTTGTTGGGCTGCGAGTACGGCCCGCATTCCACGACCGAACGGGGATGGGCGGTCCGGCTCTGCGACAACAGTCCGTCCCGCATCATCGCCTGGTACGCCGAGGTCTGCGGCTGCGCGCCGGAATTGACCTGCGACCGCACGTAGTCGAGTTGAGCACGGCTGACCAGAACGCCGGGATGGACGAACGCGGCCGGGGCCGCACCCGCTTGCTGGCTAACGGATCCGACGACCAGCAGGGACGCGAGCACCGAGAGAACCACGAGCAGGGATGTGGACACTCGTTTCGACATGACACTCCTCGGATGGCGGCGGTGCCTGACCGAGAACTAGCAGGGGAATGTCAGTCTTAGAGGTCCAGACCACTTGTGTCAATCTTTCGCATTCTCTTTCCGGAAAACCCAGAAGCGAGCACCCACATATGTGAACAGGCCGACGCAACAGGCCGCCCCGACCCGCGCCACGGCGAAGGGCACACCGGCCGCGGCCAGACCGGTGGTGACCAGCGTGGTGAAGCCGAGATCGAGCAGGGTGATCACGGTGAACTTGGCGACCTGGCCGCCGACCGGGGCGTGCGACCGGAAGTTCACGGTGCGGTTGAGCGCGTAGTTGAGGCCGAAGGCGGCGAGATAGCCGATGGCCACGTCGACCGGCAGCGGCAGATCGGTCTGGGTCTTCAGCAGCGCCAGGATGCCCATGTCGATGAGGAACGTGAAGCTGCCGAGGATCGCGAATCCCACGAACTCGGGCGTGAGGAATCGCAGCCACGTCGGCAGCCTGGTCGCCCACGAGGTGAGCCAGGTCCCGAAGCGCTCCGCGCGCGTCTGAGGCGGGGTGATCTGTGTCGGCACGCTGTCCATCCTGCCAAGTCCGCGGCCCCCGCCGCCGGGGGTTCGCCAAAGGTTCAGCGGCTGGACCCGCTCATCCGCTCCATGTCGGCCGCGCTGAGCAGCGGATCCGGCGCCACGGTCCGCACCGGGTGACGAGTTCGGGCCGCCTCTTCGATGCCGGCCGTCAGACCAAGGGCACGGGCGGCGAGCAGGGCGGCGCCGACGGCGGCCGGCGGCTCGTCGGGGGCGATCTCCACCGGCACGCCCAGCGCGGCGGCGACGATCTCGGCCGCCATGGGCACCTTCAGCACGGCCGGGTCGACCCGCACGCGGTCGATCCGTGCGCCGGCGGCGGTCAACGCCTCCCCGGCGGCCACGAGCAGCCGTCCGAGGCCGTCGATGCGCACGGCCGGCGGCGTGTGGCCGTCGGTCAGGTCGACGCCCACGACCCACATGCCGTCGGCGAGGCGCTGCGTGAACAGCACCTCATCGGCCACGGGCTGTCGGCTCAGCACCACCAGCACGAGCCGCGAGCCCAGCCACAGCGCCGCCGTGCCGGGGGCCGTGACGCCCATGCCCAGCGCCGCTAGCGGCAGCCCGGCGGCGCCGACGACCAGCGGCAGGAGGGCCGGCAGCGCCAGCAGCTGGGCCGCCTCCGTGACGAGCGGGACCTGGGACGTGGGGTCCACCAGCGGCGGCAGCTGGGCGGCGCCGATGCCGGCCAGTTCGAGCGCCTTGGCCGACCACTCGGGCTCGGCGACCGCCAGCAGGCCGCCGGCCGAGGCGCACGAGGTGTCGGCGAGCACGCGGGCCGTCAGCCGGGAGAGCACAAAATCCTTGAGTTCACACCAACGGGCGACACGGGTGAGCAGGTCGGGCCCGTGCTCGGCGAACCACGCCAGCCGGACCAGCGGCGATCCGCCGTGCGGGGCGGCGCCGGTGGCGTGACGCAGCGTGGACCCGATCCGGCTGGCCAGCGCGTTGGTCTGCGGATCCGGCCCGGTGAACACCGGCGTCATCGGCCGGTCCAGCTCGTCCAGGCCGACCAGGGTGTCGCCGGAGCCGGCCAGCGCCATGCCGCGCACCGACAGCTGTCTGGTGGCGCACAGCTGCACGCAGCGGTCGATCGCCGCGAACACCACGTCCAGCGCCGCGTACGGATCGAGCGTGCCGCGTGGATAGCGCAGCTGCACGTGGTCGAGCACGGCCAGCCCGTCACCGAGCACGGCCACCCGGACCGATTCGGCGCCGACCTCGACCCCGAAGACCGCACCTGCCGCCATCGACGCACCTCCCGAGTCGCTCGCTGCACTCCCCATCATGGCGGTCTTCTACGCTGCGTAGTGGACGAGTTGACAGCCATGGGCGAACTGTCCGGGTCACTCCCCGGCAGGCGCGCCGCGCCACCGCCAGCCTGCCTGGTTCGGCCGTCCCGGCAACTCGACGCGGTCCGTGGCCCAGAGCAGCGCCGTCCACGGCTCGGCGTCCACGGTGACGTCCGGGAACATCCTTTCCAGCGCCCGCGCGCACACGTCGGCCGGCGGATCGAGCCGCACGCCGAGGCCGCGGGCCATGTCCTCGCCGTGCACGAGGATCTCGACGACGCCCATGCCGGCGAAGCCCTCCGGGTCGGCGACACCCGACGGATGCCAGCCTCGGGCTTCCGGGCCCAGCCGGTGCACGATGGCCGCGAGCATGCCCGCGCTGGTGACGATGAAGTCCAGGGCGTCGACGGCGGTGGCGTCGGGCAGCAGCGCCGTCTCGTAGCCGACGTAGCGGTCGGTCACGCAGCTGAGCAGCTGAGCCGCGTAGGCGAGCAGGCAGTCCCCGATGTGCTCCGCTGTGCGGTACGCGTTCAGCTCGCCGGTGCCGGTCACGGTGGACCAGTCCCGGTCGATCACGGGCTCGAAAGCGGCGTTCAGCACAGCGGCCGCGGCGTCAAGGTCTTCGGCGGTGACAGGCATAATCCACACCTTACCTAGTATTCGAGAACCTGTGCCTAAGTAATTGCCGCCAGCCTGAACGGACGCATTCGACGGGCCTTTCGGGCGTTTGTCCGCCACTGCCGCGGGCGTAGACTCGGCGGTGCATTTCCCGCCCTGTTTCCACAACCGGGAAGTATGTGTTCTCACACTCCTTCACGGAGGTTTTCCTGTGCCAGAAGAAATCGCTCCCGCCCGTTGTCCCATGCGCCACCCGAGATCCGCGGCGCAGGCGACGCCCATGGCTCCGATACTAGGCAAACCCGTTTCGAGGCGTTCCCTGCTGCGCACCGCGGGGGCGATCACCGGCGCGGTCGGCACGCTGGCACTGCTCCAGGACGGCGCGATCGTCCCGCAGCGGCTGGCGCTGGCCGACCCCGCGACACCGTTTCCGGACGTGCAGTTCGACCTGGGCCCGTTCATGCCGCCGGCCGTGACCTACGACGGCATTCCGGTCGGCATGCCGCCGGTGCACACGGTTTTTCTCACCGCCACACTGTCACGCACCCCGTCCCGCGCCGACCAGTCGCGGATGGAATCGGCGCTGCGCACCATCGAGTCGAACTACCCGTACGCCCCCGGCGGCGTTTTCACGCACGTGTCCTACAGCGACAACTACTTCGCCCGGCTGCCCGGAAGTCTGGTCGACGCCAACATGCCGCGCACGTTGTCCGGCAACCAGCCCGTGTTGAAACGCGCGGTGGCCTCCCCCACCGACGTCGCCCCCGGCGCGCACGTGTTGGAGCTGCGCCGGCCGGAGTTCAACGTGCCCCTGCGGTTGGAGAACAACGACGTCCTGTTCACGGTCAGCGGCGACGACTCGTCGTACGTCGCGGACGTGGTGAACTGGCTGTCCGGCAGCAACAAGCTGGTCGGCCGGTCCATCGCCTCACCCCGGTTCGACGCCGGCATGCGGATCACCTCGTCGCGGGCGATGTTCGTGCAGATCGGGCTGCCCCGCTACGTCGCGGCCAACGCGGGCTTCAAGTACCAGTCGTTCGTCAACTCGGACTCGTCGATGTGGATGGGCTTCCTCGACCAGCAGGTCGACGCGAGCGCGCCCGCGCAGAACGTGACCTTCGTGGGCGGCGGCGGCATACACCTGAGCAACGCCAAGGCCGGGGCGTACTTCGACAACGGCTCCGTGCAGCACCTGTCGCACAACCTGATGGACCTGGAGCAGTTCTACCTCAACGGCAACAACGCCGACGAGCCCGACGCCGACCACCGCGAGCCGTTCGACGAGCGCGTGCAGTACATGTTCCACTCGCCGCCGGTCGTCGAGCAGAACCCGAACGACCCGTTCTTCAACGGCGGCGGTCCGACCAACCTGGACATGCGGGGAGCCGTGCTGCCCAACCAGTTCCACGGGGCCGACTACGCCGAGCGCAGCGCGCAGCAGTTCCAGCGGATCGGGCACCTGTCGTCGTTGCAGCGCTCCGGCCGCACCGCCGACGGACGGCCGATCCACCAGCGCATCGACGGCCCCGGCTTCGACGCCATGGACACCACCACCGGCCGCAACACGCCGAAGCTGCAGTTCTCCGGCTTCTTCCCCAGCGCGGACTTCTTCGCCACGATGCGGTCCAACCAGTCGGCCGTCGACCTGCTGGAGAAATACGACCTCGAGGAGGAGGACCACGGGCTGGAGCGGTTCATCACCTCGACCCGGCGGCAGAACTTCCTGATCCCACCGCGCCGCCACCGCGCGTTTCCGCTGGTCGAGTTCCTCTGACGCCGAGACGGGGCGGAAGCCGGGAGGGGGACCGGCTTCCGCCCCGAGCCGCTCAGCCCTGCTGTGGCGGCGCGCCACCGGCGCGGCCGCCCATGGCCTGCTGGTCGCTGATCGACGTCGCGGCCCCGGTGTCGCCGGACAGCTTGGCGATGATCGTCACCGTGGTCCCGGTCTTGAGGTCGCTGACCTGCTCGCTGCCCTGGTCGACCACCGTGGACGAGTCGATCGTGTACGTCTGCGTGTAGCCGTCGACGCTCTTGGCGGTGATCGAGGTGGCGCTGACGGCCGTGATCTGCCCGGTCTGCATGCGCTCCGTGACGTAGCTGCCGTTGTCCTGGACCGTGAAGTCGCCGTGCAGGGCGGAGAACAGCCCGCCCATGCCGCCGGGACCGCCGCCACGGGCGCCGCCGCCGCCGAAACCGCCGCCGCCACCGGCCCCGAAGCCGCCGGCTCCTTGCGTGGAGGCGCTGGCGGTGCCGACCAGCTGGGAGATGCCGTAGCCGCCGCCCGCGGCCACCACGACGGCGACCGCGACCACGGCTGCGGTCTTGCCGGCCGACCACCGCTTGGGCTGCTCGGGGGCCGGCTGCGGCGCGGCACCCCAGACCGGCTCGGGGCCGCCTTCGGCGGGCTGTTGGGTGTCCATCGTCGTCCTCCTGCGTTCGGGCTGGTGTGACTGCCACCCTGACCACCGGCCCTGTGCACCAGCTGTGCGCACTGTGCGCACATCCTGTGAGCAAGCCGCACAGGTGATACACAGGAACCGCTCAGGAGACGCAAAGAAGCCGGCCACAGGATGGAGGCCATGAACGGCGAACTCAGGCGCGCGGACGGCAGCCAGCTGCGGGTGCTCGTGGTGGACGACGAGACGGCCCTCGCGGAACTGGTGAGCATGGCTCTGCGCTACGAGGGGTGGGCGGTGCGCTGCGCCGCGGACGGGGTCAGTGCCGTCCGTGAGGCCAAGCAGTTCCGCCCGGACGCCGTGGTGCTGGACATCATGCTGCCCGACATGGACGGCCTCGAGGTGCTGCGCCGGGTGCGGCTGGAGCAGCCCGAGGTGCCGGTGTTGTTCCTGACGGCCAAGGACGCCGTCGAGGACCGCATCGCCGGGCTGACCGTGGGCGGCGACGACTACGTGACCAAGCCGTTCAGCGTGGAGGAGCTGGTGCTGCGGGTGCGGTCGCTGCTGCGCCGCTCCAACTCGGTGGCCTCGGCGACGAGCTCGCAGCTGGTGGTGGGCGAGCTGACCCTGGACGAGGACAGCCGCGAGGTGCGCCGGGGCGGCACGGAGATCCAGCTGACGGCGACCGAGTTCGAGCTGCTGCGCTACCTGATGCGCAACCCGCGCCGCGTGCTGAGCAAGGCCCAGATCCTGGACCGGGTGTGGGAGTACGACTTCGGCGGCCAAGCCAACATCGTCGAGCTGTACATCTCCTACCTGCGCAAGAAGATCGACGCCGGCCGGGAACCGATGATCCACACCATGCGCGGCGCCGGTTATGTCCTCCGCCCCACGGGCTGACCGCAGACGCTGGACGCTGCGACGCAAGCTGGTCGTGGCGGTCGTCCTGCTGCTCACGGTGGTGTCGCTGGCCATCGGCCTGATCGGCGAGGTGTTCATCCGGCAGACCCTGGTGGCCCAGCTCGACAACCAGCTCAGGGACGCCGCCAGCCGCAGCCACGCCCCGGACGACCACGGCGGTCCCTTCGGCGGCCCGGCCCAGAACCAGGACCGGTGCGGCAAGGGCTCGCCGCCGGACGTGCTGCCGCCGGGGCTGGGTCCCGGCTCGATCGGCGCGATCACCGGCGGCGGGTTCTCGGGCCACGGCATCGTGCTGGACAAGGACATCTGCCCGCAGGCGCTGGATTCCGACACCTTGGCCGTGCTGGCGCACGTGCCGGCCAACGGCCTGCCGGTCACGATGAGCCTGCCCGGTCGCGGCGACTACCAGCTGATCTCGTCCACGTCACAGGGCCGCACCACGGTCACCGGCCTTCCGCTGTCCAATGTGGACAGCACGCTGGACAGCATCAACATCGCGCTGCTGGCCATCGCGGCCACCGGGCTGGTGGTCGCGGCCACCGCCGGCGCGGTGATCATCCGGGCCGCGCTGCGGCCGCTGGACCGGGTGGCCGCGACCGCGACCCGGGTCGGCGACCTGCCGCTGGATCGCGGCGAAGTCGCCTTGTCGGTACGGGTTCCCGACGAGGACACCGATCCCCGCACCGAGGTGGGCAAGGTCGGCGCGGCGCTGAACCGGATGCTCGGGCACGTCGCCTCGGCGCTGAACGTCCGCCAGGACAGCGAGACCCGGGTCCGGCAGTTCGTCGCCGACGCCAGCCACGAACTGCGCACTCCCCTGGCCTCCATTCGCGGTTACGCCGAACTGGCCGGGCGGTATTCGGGCGAGGTGCCGCCGGACGTGTCGCACGCGATGCGGCGGATCCAGTCCGAGTCGATCCGAATGACCTCGCTGGTCGAGGAACTGTTGCTGCTGGCCCGGTTGGACGCGGGACGGCCGTTGGCGTCCGAACCCGTCGACCTGTCGCGGTTGGTGGTCGACGCCGTCAGCGATGCCCGGGTGACGAGCCGGGATCACCGGTGGCAGCTGGAGATTCCCGGTGAGCCCGTGACCGTGCTGGGCGATGGCCAGGCGCTGCACCAGGTTCTGCTCAACCTGCTGGGCAACGCCCGGGCCCACACGCCGCCGGGAACGACCGTTGTCACGGGCATCGTGGCGGGCGACCCCGGCGAGGTGGTGCTCACCGTTTCCGACGATGGTCCGGGGATTCCCGTTGCGCTGCAACCGGAAGTGTTCGAGCGGTTCGCCCGTGGCGACGGCTCGCGGTCCCGGGCGTCCGGGGGAACCGGGCTCGGACTGTCGATCGTCGCCGCCATCGTCTCCGCGCACGGCGGCGAGGTCGCCCTGGACAGCCGGTCGGGACGGACGGTGTTCACGGTGCGGCTCACAGCTGCCGCACAGTGATCCCACACAGGCGGCACAGCGCCTCCCCGGAGGCTGAGGCCATGACTTCGACGATGACCCGGCCGGTGGCCACGCCGGCGGCCGACGCTCCCGGAAGGCCCGGCTGGCAGCGGCCGGCGCTGGTGTTGCTGCTGCTGGGCACCGCCGTGCTGTACCTGTGGGACCTCAGCGCCTCGGGCTACGCCAACGACTTCTACGCCCAGGCGGCGCTGGCCGGCAGCCAGAACTGGGAGGCGCTGCTGTTCGGGTCGCTGGACCCCGGCAACATCATCACCGTCGACAAGCCGCCCGCGGCGCTGTGGATCATGGGGCTGTCGGCCCGGATCTTCGGCTTCAGCTCGTGGAGCCTGCTTGCGCCGCAGGCCGTCGAGGGCGTGCTGTCGGTGTGGCTGCTGTACGCCGCCGTGCGCCGCCGGTTCGGCGCCGGGGCCGGTCTGACCGCCGGCGCGGCGCTGGCCCTGACGCCCGTCGCCGTGCTGATGTTCCGCTTCGACAACCCGGACGCGTTGCTGGTGCTGCTGATGACCGCCGGCGCCTACTGCGTGGTGCGGGCGACGGAGAAGGCCAGCTTCCGGTGGCTGGCGTTGGCCGGGGTGGCGATCGGCTTCGCCTTCCTGACCAAGATGTTGCAGGGCTTCGTGGTGCTGCCGGCCTTCGGCCTGATGTACCTCGTCGCCGCCCCGACGACGTTGTGGCGTCGGGTGGTGCACCTCGGCGGCGCGCTGCTGGCGGTGATCGTGTCGGCCGGGTGGTACGTGGCGCTGGTCGACCTGTGGCCGGCGTCCTCGCGGCCGTACATCGGCGGGTCGACCGGCAACAGCCTGCTGGAGTTGGCGTTGGGCTACAACGGCCTCGGCCGGATCTTCGGCGGCTCCGGCAACGGGGGCGGCGGCGGTTTCGGCGGCGGCGGTGGCGGGGCCGGTGGCGGGAACCTGTCGTTCGGCGGCACCGCCGGCATCACCCGCATGTTCGGGCAGGCCTTCGGCACCGAGGTCTCCTGGCTGCTGCCCGCCGCCCTCCTCGCCCTGGTCGCCGGCCTGTGGTTCACGCGCCGGGCGCCCCGCACCGACCAGACCCGGGCGGCCCTGATCCTGTGGGGCGGCTGGCTTCTCGTCACCGGGCTGGTGTTCAGCTTCATGAGCGGCACGATCCACCCGTACTACTCGGTCGCCCTGGCCCCGGCCATCGGCGCCCTCATCGGCATCGGCGGCCGCCAACTCTGGCGCGGCCGGGCCAAGTTCTCGGTGCGGGCCTGGCTGTCGGCCATGATCGCCGTCACCGGCGCGTGGGACTTCGTGCTCCTGTCCGAGAACTCCACCTGGCTGCCCTGGCTGCGCTGGGTGGTCCTCGTCGCCGGCGTCGCCGTGGCCGCGCTGGTCCTGTTGCAGGGCAACCAATTCCGCCGCCTCATCCTCGTCGCGACGATCACCGGCCTGCTCGGCGTCGGCGCCTTCGGCATCGCCACCGCGGCCACGCCCCACACCGGTTCCATCCCCGTCTCCGGCCCCACCAGTAGCGGCGGCGGTGGTGGCGGCGGATTCGGCGGCGGTTCCGACCAGGCCGACTCCGCCCTCGTCACCCTGCTCCAGGCCACGACCACCGAGTGGGCCGCCGCGACCGACGGCTCGATGTCCTCGGCCCCGCTCGCCCTGGCCAGCGGCAAGTCGGTGATGGCCATCGGTGGCTTCAACGGCGGCGACCCCGCCCCCACCCTGGCCCGGTTCCAGCAGTACGTCGCCGAAGGCAAGATCGGCTACTACGTCTCCGGCGGCCGGGGCGGCGGCGGTGGCTTCGGCGGCTCCAGCGACATCGCCACCTGGGTCGCCGCCCACTACAAGGCCCAGACGGTCGGCGGCACCACGGTGTACGACCTGCGGACCGGCTCCTGAACAGTGCGTTAACTCGGTCCACAGTGGACAGCGAGAGCGGCTCGATTCACAGGCTGGGGACCGTTCTGTGAACAACAGGCGGTTCCCAGCCGACCCGTGACCTGCCTACCGTTCCCGGGAGTCGACCCGAGGAGCTCTCGATGTCCCGATTCTCCCCGCTCGTCCTGATCGCGGCACTTGTCGCCGCGGGGCTGTCCCTGCCGGGCACCGCTCAGGCCGCTTCCTGTTCCACGGCAAAGCTTCCCTTACCTGACGCCGCCTGCACGCCGGGCGCGACCAATCCCGACGTCACGCCGTCGACCATCGACAAGACCATCTGCGTCTCCGGCTGGACCGCCACCGTGCGGCCGCCGACCTCGTACACCAACGCCTTGAAGAAGCAGGGCATCAGCGACTACGGCTACAGCGACACGAACATGTCGGACTACGAGGAGGACCACCTCATCCCCCTCGAACTCGGCGGCGCGCCACGGGATCCGCACAACCTGTGGCCCGAGCCGCACGCCGGCGCGAAGAACGCCTACAGCAAGGACGCCGTCGAGAACCGGCTGAAGAAGGCCGTCTGCGACGGCGAGGTCGCGCTGGCGCCCGCGCAGAAGGCGGTCGCCGCCAACTGGATGACCGCCGAGTCCGTGCTGGGCATCACCTCCGCCTTCGCCCCCGCGGCCGCCGTGCCCCGCCCGGACCACATCCTGGTCGTGATCGACGAGAACCACGCCCAGGGTGAGATCGTCGGCAACGCGAACGCGCCGTACATCACGGGTTTGTCCAAGAGCGGCGCGAACTTCACCAACTCGCACGCCATCTCGCACCCGAGCCAGCCCAACTACCTGGCGCTGTTCTCCGGCAGCATGCAGGGCGTCACCAGCGACACCTGCCCGAAGAAGGCCTTCACCACCGCCGACCTCGGCGGCCAGGCCCTCGCCGCCGGCATCGGCTTCGCCGGCTACTCCGAGAGCATGCCCAGCGACGGCTACACCGGCTGCACGTCCGGCACCTACGCCCGCAAGCACAACCCGTGGGTCGACTTCGCCGACGTGCCCGCGTCGTCCAACCTGCGCTTCACCGGCTTCCCCACCGACTACACGAAGTTGCCGGCGGTGTCGTTCGTGGTGCCCAACCTCCAGGACGACATGCACGACGGAACGGTCAAACAGGGCGACACCTGGCTCAAGCAGCACCTCGACGGCTACATCCAGTGGGCCAAGACCCACAACAGCGTCTTCGTGCTGACGTTCGACGAGGACGACAACACCACCGCCAACATCATCCCCACGATCATCACCGGCGCCGGCGTGAAGACCGGCAACTTCGGGGAGAACATCAACCACTACAGCGTCCTGCGCACCATCGAGGACGCCTACGGCCTCCCCCACGCCGGCGCGGCCGCCAACGCCACCCCCATCACCGACATCTGGGGCTGAGCCCGCTCATCCGAGGACGCCGCTGACGTAGCGCAGATCGCCCATGCGCAGGTCGTCGTCCACCAGCGGTGGAAGTCCGTTGGCGGCGAGCAGGTGCTGGACGCTGGCCCCGGTCAGCGTCCAGCCCAGGCCGGCCAGGTAGGGCTCGGCCTCGTTGCGTTCGCCGAAGTAGCGCAGCTTCGCCATATCGGTGTCGAAGCTCTGCTCCCGCCACTGCGCGGAGATGGCGTTCAGGCGGGCGCGGGTCTTCTCCTCGTCGCCCGGACGCGGGTTGGACCGGTTCTCGGTGGCCACCCGGCTGCCCGGCGCGCTGAGCTCGGTGATGGTGTCCAGCAAGCGGTCCTGTGCCTCGGGCGGCAGGTAGCTCAGCAGGCCTTCGGCGCTCCACGCGGTCGGCCGGGCCGGGTCGAAACCGACAGCGCGCAGGGCACCCGGCCAGTCGTCACGCAGATCGACCGCGGCCACCCGGCGGTCGGCGGTGGGGGCGGCGCCCAGCTCGGCCAGCGTGCGGGTCTTGAACTCGACCACCGGCGGCTGGTCGACCTCGTACACGACGGTCCCGGCCGGCCAGGCCAGTCGGTACGCGCGGGAATCCAGCCCCGAGGCCAGGATCACGGCCTGCGTGACGCCCGCGGCCGCCGCGTCGAGAAAGAACTCGTCGTAGAAGCGGCCCCGGATCTTGGCCATGTCGGTCCACACCGTGCCGACCAGCTCGCCGGGCGACTCCTCGCCGCCGGCCAGCCGGGTCAGGAGGTCGACGCCGACGGCCCGGACCAGCGGTTCCGCGAAGGGATCCTTGAACGGCGACCCGTCATCGCGGCTCGCGACCGCCCGGGCCGCCGCGGCCATGGTCGCCGTCGCGCCGACGCTGGACGCCAGATCCCAGGTGTCACCGTCATGCCTGCTGGAAGTCACGCCATGACTATGCCACCGAGTGGATCACCCGCGAGCGGTCGGACGACCACGTCGTGGATGTCGACGGTGATCACCCGGAGTCGATCGACGTGGATTCGACGGCGCCGGCGGGCCCGCCGTAGAGGCCGGGGCCGATGATCTCCAGCCCGGCCAGGAATTCCGTCGACGCCTGGTAGGACGACTCGATCAGGTCGGCGGTGTGCCCGAAGTCCAGCGGCGTGACGGCCTGGACCGGGGCGCCGGGTAGATACACCACCGGCACCGCCGCGGCGGCAAGATCCGCCTCCAGCACTGCCTGGTTGCGCATGCCCAGCGTCGCCCAGAACAACAGGGTCTCGGCCAGCGTGCCGGGCACCTCCGGCAGGTGCCCGGGGAACGTGCAATCCAGCACCACCAACGACTTCGCGCCCATCGCGAGCGCCTGCCGGATCGGCACGTTGGCCAGCACGCCGCCGTCGTAGAGCACCCGGTCCTCGCGGCGCACCGGCGGATAGATGCCCGGGATCGCCGCCGAGGCGACGATGGCCGGCACGAGCTCGCCGGAGGTCATGAGCACCGGCAGACCGGTCACGGCGTCGACCGCGACGGCCCCGAACGGCAGCGTCAACTCGGCGAAGTCCTTGGCGCCCTTGAGGCCTTCGGTCAGCACGTCGACCAGCCCGGTGTTGGGGAACAGGTACGTCCGCTCGCGGCGCAGCGTGCGCAGCTGGGCCAGCGGGCCGCCGGGGAACACGCGGGCCCGGGTCATGCCGGCCCACATCTCGGTCAGCCGGTCGGCGGCGTGCTCGGGGTCCAGCGCCACCAGCGAGCCGTTCACCGAGCCGACGGACGTGCCGGTGACCAGGTCGGGGGCGATGCCGCGGTCCGCGAGCGCCCGCAGCATGCCGACCTGGATCGCGCCGAGACTGCCGCCGCCGCCGAGCACGAACCCGACCGGGGCGGGCAACAGGATCCGATCCACCGCCGCATCGTGCCAGTTCACCCGCCCGGCCGCCGGGAGCACCCGCGCCCGGCCCCAACTGGCCGTTGACGGAGTCGACACCGGTCTGTAACAGTGTGAACCCTGTCACGCAAAAACTTAACAGACTGCCGTTAATTCCTGGCATCAGCTCGGAAGAACCGGCCTTCTCGCCATCACCCCTGCCGCCGGACGAGAGGTAGACCACCCGATGCGCGCACCCCGACCTGCGCCGAGACTGGCAGCCGCGCTGCTCGGTCTCGCCCTGCTCGCGATGGGAGGGCCGGCGCTCGCCGCGAGCGCGCCGACCACCGCCTCAGGCACCGCCGCGACGTCCCCGACCGTCACGGCGAGCAGCGCCACCACCGGTCAGGCGGCCAGCAAGATCGCCGACGCCGACCGCAACTCCTACTGGCAGAGCTCCGGCGCCGCGTTCCCGCAGTGGGCGCAGGTCGACCTGGGCAGGATCACCCGCATCGGCGGCGTGGTCATGAAGGTCCCGGCCGGCTGGAGCAGCCGCACCGAGACCCTCGCCGTGCAGGGCAGCGACGACGGCCAGGGCTACAGCACCCTCGTCGGCGCCAAGCCGTACAAGTTCGACCCGCAGTCCGACAACACGGTCCGGGTCGATTTCGGCACCCAGCTCTCACGTTTCGTCCGCGTCGAGATCACCGGCAACTCCGCCGGCTCACAGGCCCAGCTGTCCGACCTCGAGGTCGTGCCGGCCGCGGTCGACGCCACCAACCTGGCCACCGGCAAGGCGATGACCGCCAGCGGCTCCGTGCAGAACTACACGCCCGGCAACACCAACGACGGCAACCAGGGCAGCTACTGGGAAAGCACCAACAACGCCTTCCCGCAGTGGCTGCAGGTCGACCTCGGGGCCTCGGTCAGCAGCACGCAGATCGTGCTCAAGCTGCCGACCTCCGGCTGGGGCGCCCGCACCGAGACGCTGGCCGTGCAGGGCAGCACCGACGGCGCCAACTTCTCGCAGATCGTCGCGTCCGCCGGCTACACCTTCGACCCGGCGTCCAACAACACCGTGACGATCAACTACACCCCGGTCACCACCCGGTACCTGCGGCTGAACATCACCGGCAACACCGGCTGGCCGGCCGGCCAGATCTCGGAGTTCGAGGTGTACGGCCCGGCGGGCGGCGACACGCAGCCGCCGACCGCGCCCACCGGGCTCGCGTACACGCAGCCGGCGTCCGGGCAGATCAAGCTCACCTGGAACGCCTCGACCGACAACACGGCCGTCACCGGCTATGACGTCTACGCCAACAACTCGTTGCGTACCAGCGTTTCCGGCACCACGCTGACCTACACCGACAGCCAGCCGGACACCGCGACCGTCACCTACTTCGTGCGGGCGCACGATGCCGCCGGCAACCAGTCGGGTAACAGCAACAGCGTTACCCGCACCGGGACCGGCACCGGCGACCCGGGCACCAACCTGGCCGTCGGCAAGCCGATCACCGCCTCGTCGACGACGCTGAACTTCGTGGCCACCAACGCCAACGACAACGACACCACCACGTACTGGGAAGGCGCGGGCGGCACCTACCCGCAGACCCTGACCACCCAGCTCGGGTCCAATGCGGACACCAGTTCCGTGGTGGTGAAGCTGAATCCGGCCAGCATCTGGGGTCCGCGCACGCAGACCATCGAGGTGCTGGGCCGCGAGCAGAGCGCCAGCGGCTTCACCAGCCTGGTGGCGGCTCGCTCGTACTCGTTCGACCCGGCTTCCGGCAACTCCGTCAGCATCCCGGTGTCCGCGCGCGTCGCCGACGTGCAGCTGAAGTTCACGGCGAACTCCGGCGCGGGCGGCGGCCAGGCGGCCGAGTTCCAGGTGTTCGGCGTGCCCGCGCCCAACCCGGACCTGACGATCACCGGCTCGGCGTGGACGCCCGCGTCTCCGGTGGAGACCGACTCGATCACCGCCAGCGCGACCGTGAAGAACGTCGGCCCGCTGGCCGCCGGGGCCACGGACGTCAACTTCTACCTCGGCACCACCAAGGTCGGCACCGCGCAGGTCGGTGCGCTGGCCGCGGGCGCGTCCAGCACCGTGTCGGCGTCCATCGGCACCCGCGACGCCGGGTCGTACCAGCTGACGGCCAAGGTCGACGAGTCCAACAAGGTCGTGGAGCAGAACGACAACAACAACTCCTACACCAATCCCACCGCGCTCGTGGTGACGCCGGTGCAGAGCAGTGACCTGGTGGCCACCACGAACTGGACGCCGAGCAACCCGTCCACGGGCAACCCGGTGCAGTTCTCGGTGACCTTGAAGAACCAGGGCACGGTCGCATCGGCCGGCGGCGCGCACGGCATCACCGTCAAGGTCGCCAACGCCTCCAGCGGATCCACCGTGGCCACCCTGACCGGCTCGTTCAGCGGCGTGATCAACGCCGGCGCGACGGCCAGCCCGGTGAGCGTGGGCAGTTGGACGGCGGCCAACGGCAACTACACCGTGACCACCACGGTGGCCAACGACGCCAACGAGTTGCCGGTGAAGCAGGCCAACAACACCAGCACCAGCAACCTGTTCGTCGGTCGCGGCGCCAACATGCCGTACGACTCGTACGAGGCGGAAAGCGGCGTGCTCGGCGGTGGCGCGGCGGTGCTGAGTCCTAATCGGACGATCGGCGACCTCGCCGGCGAGGCGTCCGGCCGGCAGGCCGTCACGCTGAACTCCACCGGCTCCTCGGTCGAGTTCACCACCCGCGAGGCCACCAACACCCTCGTCACCCGCTTCTCCATCCCCGACGGCACGACGTCCACTTTGGACATCTACGTCGACGGCACCCTGCTCAAGCCGATCAGCCTGACCTCGCAGTACGCGTGGCTGTACGGCGCGGAGGCGGGGCCGGGCAACGACCCCGGCGCCGGCGCGCCGCGACACATCTACGACGAGGCCAACGTCCTGCTCGGCACCACCGTGCCGGCCGGGCACAAGATCCGGCTGCAGAAGGACGCGTCGAACTCCGGCACCTTCGCGATCGACTTCATCAACCTGGAACTGGCCACCGCACAGGCGAACCCCGACCCGGCGCACTACGCCGTGCCGGCCGGCTTCACCCAGCAGGACGTGCAGGCCGCGTTCGACACCGCGCGGCAGAGCACCACGCTGACCGGCGTCTACCTGCCGGCCGGGGACTACTCGATCAGCTCCAAGCTGACGCTCTACGGCAAGGCCGTCACCGTCGTCGGCGCCGGCCCCTGGTACACCCGGTTCAACTCGCCGAGCGGCCAGACCAACACCGACGTCGGCATCGACATCCAGAGCAGCGCCAACGGGTCCAAGGTGTCCGGCCTCGCCTTCTTCGGCAACTGGAACAGCCGGCAGGACGGCCCGGGCAAGGTGTTCAACATGACCAACGTCAGCAACGTGACGCTGGACAACATCTGGATCGAGCACCAGATGTGCCTGTTCTGGGGCCAGAACGTCCAGAACATCACCATCTCCAACTCCCGGATCCGCGACACCTTCGCCGACGGCGTCAACATGACCAACGGCAGTTCCAACAACCACATCGTCAACGACGAGGCCCGGTCCACCGGCGACGACAGCTTCGCCATGTTCGCCGCCACCGACGCCGGCGGCGGCAACGAGACCGGCAACGTGTTCGAGAACCTCTCGGCCGTGCTCACCTGGCGGGCCGCCGGCTTCGCCGTCTACGGCGGTGAGGACAACACGTTCCGCAACCTCTACGTGGCCGACATGCTGACCTACGCCGGCATCACCGTGAGTTCGCTGAACTTCGGCTATCCGATGAAGGACTTCGGCCCCGACCCGACCACCATCCAGAACGTCTCCATAGTCCGGGCCGGCGGCCACTTCTGGGGCGCGCAGACCTTCCCCGGCATCTGGATGTTCTCCGCCAACCAGAAATACCAGGGCATCCGGATCAGCGACGTCGACATCGTCAGCCCCACCTACAGCGGCATCATGTTCCAGACCGACTACGTCGGCGGATCGCCGCTGCAACCCATCACCGACACCGTGCTGACCAACGTCTCCATCAGCGGCGCCCAGCAGTCCGGTGACGCCTTCAACGCCAAGTCCGGCTTCGGCATCTGGGCCAACGAGCTCCCCGAAGCCGGCCAGGGCCCCGCGGTGGGATCGGTGACCTTCACCAACCTCAAGCTGTCCAACAACTTCATCGACATCAAGAACACCACCAGCACCTTCACCATAACCCGCAACTAACCCACCCCGGCGAGTCCCGCTCTCCGGCACACCGAAACACGTTTTCAGGCAGGCCCCCGGCGCCCCCAGGCCCCGGGGGCCTGCCCATACGGGCGGGTTGGGTGTCGATCTTTCACGTAGAGTCGGCGGGCGGGTGCGATCACCGACGGCGAAGGGGGCGCGGGTGGAGGGATTTGACCCGGCGCGAAAAGCGAGGCTGGCGGCCTACAGCGGGGTGTCGACGGCGCTGGCGCTGTGCAGTGACCAGCAGCTGCGGGAGATGGTGGACGCGGCGGAGCCGCTGGGGGCGGGCGTCGGGGGGCCGACGGCGCTGCTGGAGGTCGACGGCACGCCGGTGTTCGTGAAGCGGGTGCGGCTGACGGAGTTGGAGAGGGAGCCGGAGAACCGCCGGTCGACGGCGAACCTGTTCCAGCTGCCGGATTTCTGCCACTACGGGGTGGGGCTCGTCGGCAGCACGGGGTTCGGGGCCTGGCGGGAGCTGGCGGTTCAGGTCATGACGACGAACTGGGTGCTCGCGCGGGAGTACGAAGGCTTCCCGATGATGTACCACTGGCGAGTGCTGACACACCCCGAACAGGAGCTGCCGGAAGAGCTGGCCGACGTGGACCGGGTGGTCGCCCACTGGGGAGGCGCGCCGGAGGTGCGGAGCCGGACCGAGGCGGTACGGGACTCGACGGCGAGCATCGCGCTGTTCCTGGAGCACATCCCGCACAACCTGCACAACTGGCTGGACGAGCAGGTGAATACCGAAGCGGTGGAGCAGGCCTGCGCGATGGTGGAGAAGGAGCTCGAGGCGGGCATCGAATTCATGAACAGCCAAGGGCTGCTGCACTTCGACGCCCACTTCCAGAACATCCTGACCGACGGCGAGCGGCTGTACTTCGCGGACTACGGACTGGCCATCTCGTCACGGTTCGATCTGGCGAAGGACGAGGCGGACTTCGTCGCCGAGCACCAGAGCTACGACCGGAGCTACGCCGCCACACATCTGGTGATGTGGCTCATCGTCGCCCTGTACGGCTACCGGGGAGACGACTTCACGGCGTGCATGCGGGCGTGCGCCGAAGGAAACCCGCCGGAAAACACCCCGTCAGGGATCAAGGCCATCCTCACCCGGCACGCGCCGGTGGCCGTGGCGATGACGGACTTCTACCGGCGGTTCCGTCAGGACGCCAGCCGGGCCCGGTATCCCGAGGACCTCTGACTCACGGCTGTTCCTTGGGCGGGCGGCCGCGGCGCGGGATGCCGCCCACGCCGGACGGCATGCGGCCGGCGTCGACGAGGGCCTTGCGGAGCAGGAACTCGATCTGGGCGTTGGTGCTGCGCAGCTCGTCGGCGGCCCAGCGGGCCAGCGCGTCGTGGACGGCGGGATCCAGCCTGAGCAGCACGCCCTTGCGCTCGGCCACGACACCCCCTCTGCTGACGAGTGATACTCCCACTCTAGCATGTAGATATCACCTTCCCCGAAAGGTGACTAATTCACCGAAACTCTGGTCCTGCGGTTGCTGATCGGCCACCATGCGATCAACGCGGCCGCACACCCCTGCCGGCCGCGCCGGACCTGGGGAGTCGCACATGCGCACCAGTCGAATCGCCGGCGTGTTGGCCGGCCTGCTACTCGTCACCACGGCCGCCACAGCGGTCACCGCGAACGCGGCCACGGACCCCGACGACCCGGCCATGCACTGGGCGGGCTCGCAGGTGGCCAAGCACGAGGGCGGGGACGGCGGCGGCTTCGCCCCGCTGGCCGGCCTGCCCGGCCTGGACGTCAGCCACTACCAGGGCAACGTGGACTGGGCGTCGGTGGCGTCCAAGGGCGCGAAGTTCGCCTACGTCAAGGCCACCGAAGGCACCACCTACACCGACCCGACCTTCGCCCACCAGTACAACGGCAGCTACGGCGCGGGCCTGATCCGCGGCGCCTACCACTTCGCCCGCCCGAACACGTCCACCGGCGCGGCCCAGGCCGACTACTTCGTCGCGCACGGCGGCGGCTGGTCCAAGGACGGCAAGACCCTGCCGCCCATGCTGGACATCGAGTACGCCCCCAGCGGCGACCAGTGCTACGGCCTGTCCCAGGCCTCGATGCGCAGCTGGATCACCTCGTTCAACAACGAGTTGCACGCCAAGACCACCCGCTGGGCGACGATCTACACGACCACCGACTGGTGGACGAAGTGCACCGGCAACTGGAGCGGGCTGAGCCAGACCAACCCGCTGTTCATCGCCCGCTACAGCAGCAGCCCGGGAACCCTGCCCGCCGGCTGGGGCACCTGGACGTTCTGGCAGTTCGCCGACAGCGGCACCTTCCCCGGCGACCAGGACCAGTTCAACGGCTCGGCGACGCGCCTGGTGGCACTGGCCAACAACACCCCGTGACACAGGGGAAGGCCCCCGCTCACCGAAAGCGAAGCGGGGGCCTTCCTCACGGAAACATCAGCAGGACACCGGTTTCAGGGCGAAGTCGGCCGTGACCGACTTACCCTTGGTGATCTTCACCTGCCGGGTCTGCGGCTGCCAGCCGTCCCGCGCGACGATCAACGTCAGCGGGTTGTTCCGGTTGTCCAGCCACAGCACATAATTCCCGTTGGCGTCGGTCTTCAGCGTGTACGACGCCGCCCAGGTGTCGATCTGCACGGTGGCGCCGGTGATCGGCGACGTCCCGCCCTTGCACGCCGCCGAGGTCACCGTGCCGGTGATCTTGCCCCAGGTCGAGGGCGGTTTCACCGTGAAGGTGACCGGAATCGCCGCGACCGGGTGCGGCACGACGGCGGCCACCTCAAGCGACGCCGTGTAGGCACCGGGCTGAGTCAGCGACGCGGCGTCCAGCTTCACGGTGAAGCTGGCCGACTTGCCGGGCGCGATCGTCACGGGATCCGTTGGCGTGACGGACATCCACGGGATCGACACGTACTCGCCGCACTGGTCGTAGCCGGGCAGCAACTGGTCCTGCGTGGTCGGGCTGAAGCCGCCGGCCGAACCGCCGACCCGGTAGAACCCGCAGGCGCTGCCGCCACGGAACAGCGTGGCATTGGCGTTGGGCAACGGGTTCCACGCGTTGGTGGACGGATCGTAGGCGTAGCCGGCATTGGTGAGGCTGCCGTCCTGGATACCGCCCGACACCAGCAACTGTCCATTCGCGACGGTGCTGGAGGCCGCGAACACCGACACCGGCAGGCCGGCGATGGGTGACCACGTTCCGGTCTTCACGTTCAGCCCGAAGCCGGCGCCGACGTAGTCCAGGCCCCTCGCGCCGCCGGCGCAGTACAGCGTGCCGGCGATGATGCCGCAGTTGGTCCAGCTCAACGCCATCGGCAGCGACGGGCCGGCCGACCAGGTGTCGGTGGCCGGGTCGTAGACCTGCACGTCCTTGACACCACAGGAGTCCTGGAGGCAGCCGCCGATGACGTAGACCTTGCCGCCGACGACCGCGCTGCCCATGGCCGAGTACGCCTTGGGCATCGGGGCGCCGGTGGTCCACGTGTTGGTGGCGGTGTCGTAGATCTCCAGGTCGCCGTTGGGCGGCCCGGAGACACCCCAGCCGCCGGCCAGGTAGACCTTGGTCCCGATGGCGACGGCGAACGGGTTCTCGCGCGCCTCCTTGAGGTCCGCGATCGGCGACCACGACTGGGCGCCCTGGTCGTAGACGTAGTTCTTGGTGGTCAGGTCGGTGCCGTTCAGACCCGTGAACGAGTAGATCTTGCCGTTCACGGCGACGGCCGCGTTGTCCATGATCTTCGTCGGGTAGTCGGCCACGGCCGACCAGGACGCGGCGGACGGCGAGGTGTCCCTGGGCGCGGCGGTCAAGGCCTTGCCCAGCAAAGGACCGGTGCTGAAGTCGCCCTTGACCTTCTGCAACGGCGCGGAGACCTGCGCCGCCGGCGTGTAGCCGCCGGGACGAGGGTCGAGGCGGACGTCGGCCGGCGCGGAGCCGGTGTTGGTCACCTTGACCGTGGCGGTCGAATTTCCTTGCCAGGCAACGCTCTTGCTGATGGCCGTGGTGTTCACGGTCAGCCGGGCCGAGTCGAGCGAGAAGTCCTGCGGCGTCACGCTGTCCGGCGTGATGGTGGCGGACTTCGCGGCGGTGACGTAGTTGGTCGCCGCCGCGCTGATCGGGTGCGTCCCGGTCTGCGTGGAGAAGAACCAGTACTCGCCGTCGACGCCGGTGGTGGTCTTGTCGGCCGCGGCGTCGACGCTGGTCACGGTGGCTCCGGACAGGGGGACGTCAGCCACCTTGTCGGTGACGTGGCCGGTGACGATGCCGCCGGGCGTCAGCGTGCAGGCGTGGTCGCCGACGAAGACGTCGTCGACCTCCCACCAGAAGCCGAAGTTCCGCTCGACGTAGTGGAAGCGCACCTGGACCGCGGACCTGCCGACTGCCGCCGGCAGTGGCAGCACCTGCCTGCCCGCCGCGTCCTGGGTGTTCTGCCGCCACACCGGCGTCCAGGTCGCGCCGTCGTCCACTGTGTACTCGACGGAGGCGTTCATGCTGTCGGCGTACGCCTCGAAGTCGGTGCCGAACGTCAGCGTCGGGTTCGTGGCCCCGCTGAGGTCGTACACCGGGCTGGTCAGCGTGGTGTCCTGGTCGCCACCGTCGAGATTGCTCTCGGCGATGGCGAAGTTGCCGCTGCCGCCGGTGGCGTTGGTGCGGCCACCCGGGTTGTCGAAGGACCACGGCCGGCTGCCGGGCACGTCGTTGCGCACCGTCCAACCGTCCGGTGTGGACGATCCGTCGAACGGCTCCGTCCGGCCGCTGAACTTGTTGCCGTAGCCCGGGGCGCCGCAGGTCACCGGGTCGACCTTGATCCCGACGTCGTGCCCGACGGCCGCCTTGCCGACCTGGACCTGTTGGGAATTCTGGAGATATCCCGGATAGGCCGGGTCGACCTGCACGGTGTAGGCGGCACCCTGCGGCACCGACAGCACGTAGCGGCCGTTGACCGGGTCGGTGTGCACGGCCGTCGTCGGCTGCCCGGCCACCTGGACCTGCGCCGCGAGCGGCCAACCGTGGCCGGAGCCGTCCCGCACGACGCCGGAGATCGTGGTGGTCGGGATGACCGTGAGCGTGAAGTCCTCCGTCACGGTCTGGCCGTCGCCGACCGCGACCCCGTCGACAGAGGCGGCCTGGTAGCCGAACTTGCTGGCCGTGGCGCTGTAGACGCCGGCCGGCACATCCAACGTGAAGTGCCCGGCGGAGTCGCTGTTGGCCGCCAGGTCGCCGACCTTGACCTGCGCCCCGGGCAGGGCCTTGCCGGTGCTGTCGGTGACCGTTCCTGTGACGGAACCCGTTGCGCCGGCAGTGAAGGCGGCGATGCCGTTGGGCGAGCCGAGGCCGGTCGGGCCGTCGTAGCCCGCGCCGCCCTGGCACAGGTAGGCCGGCGTGCACTGGCCGTTGGCGCCGCCCGAGACGTCGTTCAACGCCCGAGAATCCTTGTACGGGAAGGTGTTCGGGTACGAGCCTTCACGTGGCGCGCCGGCGAGGGCGTACACGCCGGCGATGATCGGCGAGGACACGCTGGTGCCGCCCATGACCACCCAGCCACCCTGCACGTACACCGCGACCGGCGTGTTCAGGTCGGCGACCGCGGAGACGTCGGCGACGGTTCGGTTGGCGCAGCCGGAATCCTGCTGGAAGGCCGGCTTCGCCTCGTACGCCGAGCAGCCGCTGCCGGCGCGGTTCCACGCCGACTCGGTCCAGCCACGGGTGCTGCCGTCACGCTGCAAAGAGGTGCCGCCGACCGCCGTGACGTGCGGCGACGAGGCCGGGAACTCCACGCCGTAGCCGTAGTCGCCCGAGCTGACCGTCATCACGACGCCCGGGTGGTCGTAGTAGGCGCTGTCGATCTCCAGCTCCGACGGGTCCTCGTCGGCGCCGTAGCTGTTGGAGACGAACTTCGCGCCCAGGGCCACGGCCTGGTTGACCGCCGCGCCCATGTTCGGCACCTGCGGGTCGTCGGCCTCGATCAGGATGATGTGGCACTTGGGGCAGACCGCGGACACCATGTCCAGGTCCAGGGCTTCCTCGTGCTGCCAGGACGAGTTCGGGGCCGGGTAGTCCGTGCCGCCGCGCTGGTCGACGCGCCGGAAGCAGCCGTTGGCCGTGGTGCAGGCGGGCAGTCCGTACTGCTGGCGGTAGATCGCCAGCTCCTCTTCGGCGTTCGGGTAGTCGTAGGCGTCCACGATGGCCACGGTCTGGCCGTCGCCGGCCGTCCCCGACGGCAGGTTGTAAGCGCTTCCCAGGTCGCTCGGGCCGTAGCCGGCCGGGGCCGCGTTCGCGTGCACTCCCGCCGCGCCCTTGACATCGGTGCGCTGGAGGGCGAAGCAGGTGACCTCGCCCGGTCTCGGCTTCTGCGGACAGACGTGCTCGGCGGCGTGCGGCGTCGGCGGGGCCGGCGCCGCGGCCGCCGCGGCGACCGGCGTCAGCGCGGCCGCAACGGCTGTCGCCACCACCGCGAGCAGCGTTCGTAGTGCGGGCAACTGTGTGTCCTTTCGCTGGCGTGGCGGCCAACGATCGGATCTTCGCACTCTGCCGTTGCGGAAACCGGACAGGATGCGGACGGCTTCTCGCAATTTTTTGATACTTGACAGAAAAAGCCGCCGAACGGGCTAGGCCCGGCTGCTACGTGAGTGGCTTAGGTACGCCAGGACGCGAAATGAGCCACTCACGTGCGGCCCAAGCTTCCACGTGAGTGGCTTAGGTGCGCCAGGACGCGAAATGAGCCACTCACGTGCGGCCCACGCTGCTAGCCGCGGTGGCGCCGGAGCACCCGGTCGACCAGCGCCGGGGCGTCGCCGATGTAGTGGGCCGGGTCCAACAGGTCGTCCAGCGGCAGCTCGATCTCGATGCGGCCGGCCAGGGCCTCGCGCAGGGACTTGCCGGTGGCGGCGGCCTCGCGGGCGGCCTCGGCCAGCACCTTCTTCGCGGCGGCCTTGCCCAACACCGGCGCGAGGGCCACGTTGAGCCGCTCGCTCACGATGGCGCCGTTGGAAAGGGCCAGGTTGGCGGCCATCCGCGACGGAAAAACCTCCAACCCCTCCAGCAACTCGGCGGCGGTGCAGGCCGCGCCGCCGACCAGCCGCAAGGCCTCGCGAAGGGTCTGCCACTCGGCGTGCCAGGCCCCGCCGGGCCGCTCGTCCTCGGCGACCATGCTGGCCGCCAGCACCGAAACGTAAGCGGGAACCTGGCGGGCGGCGGTGACGATCAGCGTGGCCAGCACGGGATTGCGCTTCTGGGGCATGGCGGACGATCCGCCACGGCCGTCGGCGGCGGGCTCGGCGACCTCGCCGATCTCGGTGCGGGACAGGACCTGCACGTCGACGCCGATCTTGCCGAGGGCCCCGGCCGTGAACTGGAGGGCGGCCCCGGCATCGACCACCGGCGTGCGAAGCGTGTGCCACGGCACGAGAGGCTCGGCCAGCCCCAGTTCCTCGGCGAACGGCGCGATCAGCGGCACACCACCGGAAACGCCGGCCAGGCGGCCGTACTCCGCATAGGCGGCAAGGGTTCCGGCCGCGCCGGCCAGCTGCGCCGGCAGCACCAAGGCCTCAAGCCGGTCGATGGCGTCCAGTACGAGCGACAGCCAGCCGGCGGCCTTCAACCCGAACGTGGTGGGCACGGCGTGCTGGGTGAGGGTCCGGCCGGCCATCAAGGTCTCGCGGTGCTGCGAAGCGAGCCGGGCCAGGGCCTCGGCGCAGCGGCGGAGGTCGGCCAGCACCAGGGACCGAACCCGCTGCACGACGAGCATCGTGGCACTGTCGAGGATGTCCTGGCTGGTGGAGCCCCGATGCACGTACTCGGCGACATCGGCGGGCACGAGCTTCATCAGTGCCGGCACGAAGGCGACAACGGGGTTGGCCGCACCGCGAGAGGCGACCGCCAACGCGACGACGTCGAGCTGATCGGCGGAGACGGCGGAGATGGCCTTGGCCGCGCTGTCGGGCACGATCCCGAGCCGGGCCTGGGCCCGGGCCAGGGCGGCCTCGACGTCGACCATGGCCCGCAGCCACGCCTCGTCGCCGGTCTCGGCGGCCACCGGCGTGCCGGCCCAGGTCGGGGCGAGCAGGCCGGAATCCAAACTGGTCACGCCTGCGACCGTACTGCCTCCGCGTGCGCTTGGCAGATGCCGTCTTCCCAGGTCGGCACGGTCGGACGCCAGCCGAGCTCGCGACGGGCCTTGGCGTTGGAGGCGCCGCGCTGGCGGGTCTGCTGGTAGGCCCCGTACCAGCCGAGCAGCCGCTCCCCCAGGTCCACGGGGATGCGCTTGGGTTCCGGCGCGCCGAGCAGGTCGGCGTAGCCGGGCAGCCAGGAGTGGGCCGGGGCGGGGGCGTCGTCGACGATGTTGAACACGCCGGTGGCGGGGTGCCCGACCGCCAGCACGGTGGCCAGGGCGGCATCCCGGACGGTGACGAACGAGGTCAGCCCCGCGCCGTCGCCGACCAGCGGCAACCGACCCAGGTGCACGGCCTGGCCGATGGCCCCGGACGCGTCGTACAGGGTGTACTGGCCGTACAAACTGCCGTACCGCAACACGATCGGCGCGAGGTCCGCGGCGTCGAGCACGGTTCTTTCCAATGCCGCAACGGCCTGCACGGTCAACGCCCAGGTGGCGTCCGGGGCCTCGACGTACAACGGCGCGTCCTCGGCCAGCACCGGATCGCCACACGGGGCCGTGGCGAAGGCGATGCTCTGCGCCACGATCCGCCGCGCGCCGGCGGCACGGGCCGCGTCGACCAGGTTGGCCGTGCCGACGCGGCGCACGTGCGCGGTCCGTTCGAAGACCTCCCAGCGGGTGTCGCCGCTGACCGGCCGCAACGCGGTCACCTGGTGCACCACGACCTCGGGCCGCGCAGCGGCGACGGCCGCCACCAGCCCGGGCCCGTCGAGCAGGTCGCCGGTGACCACGGCGTCCGCGTCCAGGTCCTGGGCGGGACCGCGCACCAACGCGGTCACGTGGTGGCCTGCCTTCCGCAGCAACGGAAGCAGCTCCCGCCCGAGCACCCCGGTCGCACCGGCCAGCAACACCCGCATGATCAGCCTCTCCCTCCGACCCGCATCAGCAGGCGACACGCGGGATCCCCGTGCCGCAGGCAACCGGTCGCCCTGTTCTCCGTCAGCGTCACCCCGAGCCCGTCCGACCAGCCGGCGTGGATCTCGGTGCAGGGGCACCGGTATCCGTCCAGCGAGCCGGCCATCCGGACCATGACCACGGCGAAGTTCTGCCGCATGGTCAGCTCCAGCAGCTCGTCGTCGAGCGCCGTCACGCCGCCGTCCCGCAGCTCGTTCGGGAACATGATGTCGGCGCAGCGCTCGTACAGCTTGGCCAGCGTCGCCGAGTCGGCGTCGGCCACCGGCTCACCGTGCGCCCTCGCGACCTGTTTTCCCACGCGGGTGGCCACAAAACGCATGGCCTCGGCGTTGATCTCGTTGGCGACGTCCTGGCCGAAGCGGCTGGCGACCCCCTGGTACCAGCGGGCGTCGTGCAGCCACCACAGCCGGTACACCTCCATCGGAGCCCCCACGTCACTTCCCCTCGGCGCGCGCGACCAGCTCCTTGGCCCGTTCGCGCATCACCCGCTTGAGCACCTTACCGGTCACGCCGACGGTCACGTCGGTGTAATCCATCCGCAGGGCCCGCGTGACCGGCGGAAATCCGTGCTGCGACAACACGTCGTTGACCCACACGGTCAGGTCCTCGGCCGGGTCCTGCGCGCCCGCGAACTGCAGCAGCACGTACGCGTCGCCGATGCCGTCGCCGTCCCAGTCCGCCTGCACGCCGTCCTCGACGATCGCGGTGACGGTGCAGTCCACCAGCTCCGGGCGGTTGGCCAGCAACAACTCCTCGGTACGGGTGCTGAACACGATGCCGTCACGGGTGCGGATGGCGTCGGGAACCCGGTCCAGGTGGTAGAAGTTGCCCTCCTTGTCCTGGTACGACAGGTCGCCGGTGAGCCAGTAGCCGCCCAGCCGCAACCGGTGCCAGGTGATGGAGTCGTTCCAGTACCCGGGAGTCAGCGTCGGGGACTTCACGCCGAGCCGCCCGACCTCGCCGGCCGGCAACGGGCGGCCGTCCTCGGACAGCACGGCGGCCTGGGCGAAGCTCATCGGCTTGCCGATGCAGCGGCCGAAGGAGGCGCTGCCGGGCTTGTGCCCGTTGTGGAAGATGGAGTATCCGGTCTCGGACGAGCCGAGGCCGTCGGTGAACACCGAGCCCGGCACCCGGTGCGGCTTGAAGTCGTCGCCGATCTCCTCGTGGCTGCCCAGGCCGACCAGCACCCGGATGTGCGCCTCGTGGGCGGCGTCGCCGGTGTTGTAGTACGCCTCGATGCTGGAGGTGTCCCATCGGGACAGATCGGCCGTCGCCATCTGGGCGTAGGTGCCGGAGAAGCCGAACACCGTGGTGGGCTTGAACTTCTGCACGGCGTCGAGCACGTCCTCGCCGCGCTGGCTGGACAGCATCATCACCGGCGAGCCCAGCAGCAGGCCGAACATCATCACCGACATGGCGGCGTTGTGGTTGCCCGGCAGGGCCACCAGCAGCCGGCCCATGGAGCCGCCGACCGACAGCTTGAGCCGGTGCAGCTGGGCGTAGAGCAGGGTCTCATGGGTGTGCGGCACGGCTTTGGGCATGCCGGTGGTGCCGGAGGAGTGCGAGATGATGATCGGGTCGGTCTTGTCGTGCCGGTACGGCCAGCCCGTCGCCGGCAGCTGCTCCCGGTGCTCCGGCCGCACGTCGGAGGCCGTGATGACGAAGCCCAGTTCCCCACTCTGGGCCAGGGTCTCGTGCCGCTCGGCGTCGGTGACGGCCCCGGACGCGCCCTGCCGGCGGATGTACTCGCGGGCGATCTCCGGGCGCAGCTTGGCATTAGCGAAGGACGGGATCGCGCCCAGCGAGTTGATCGCCATGAAGTTGACGGCGAACTCGGTGCTGGACGCGGTCAGCACGCCGACCACGTCCCGTGGCTTGATGCCCAGGCCAGCGTAGAAACCGGCGTAGGTCTCCACGGCCTCGTACAGCTGGCCGAAGGTCAGCACCTCGGGCCGGCTGCCGTCGGGGGCCAGCCAGGTGCCGTCGGTCCACAGCACCGGCTCGTCGGGCGACCGCCCGTACTCCTTGATGCGGTGCAGCACATTGCCGGCGCCGAGCTCGGTGTCCGCGTTGATCCGGGCGCGCTCTTCTTTGGAAATCACTGCGGGTCCCTCTCCAACAGGAGCGCTGTCGCGCCGTCGGTGGTCGGTGGGGTGCGCCCGAGCAGCCGGTACGCGGCGGCGGTGCGCTCGTCGGCGGCCAGCTCCACGGTGAGCAGCAGCACGGCGTCCAGCTCGGGGTCGGCCAGCAGCAGCTCGGCGGTGTCCAGCGGATCATCGTCCACTGTGGACACGCTGAGCAGCGGACCGGTGAGGTCGAACTCGCGGCTGAGGTAGCCCAGCACGGCGTTGGCGGTGGCCTGCATGAACAGGATGGCGTTGTGCACCTGCCCGTCGGCCAGCAGCCGGCTGGCCAGGCCGGTGGTGGTGGCGTCGCCGATCAGGCTGCACACCACCACGGCCAGCCGGGAGCCGTCGAACTCCCGGCCGGTCAGCACTTCCGCCGCCGCGTGGTACACGAGCGGGTTGAAGTTGGACTCGATGAAACCGGGCACCGGCTCCAGCGCCCCGGACAGTTCCGCGCCGGCCACGGTGATCACGGCTGCTCCAACAGGATCGCGGTGTTCATGCCGCCGAACGCGGCGTTCAGGGACAGGACCCGTTGCAGCACAAGCTGTCGCGGTCCCTCGGTCACGTAGTCGAGGTCGCAGGCCGGATCCGGGGTGGTGTGTCCGGCCGTGGGCGGCACCGCGCCGTCGAGCAGGGCCAGCAGGGACACCACGAACTCCACCGCGCCGGACGCCTCCAGCATGTGCCCGGTGGTGCTCTTCGTCGAGCTGATCGGCGTGTCGGTCCCCAGCGCCGCCCGCAGGCCGTTGGTCTCCGCGCCGTCGTTGGCCGGGGTCCCCGTGCCGTGCGCGTTGACGTAGTCCACACCGGACACTCCGGCCCGGCGAAAGGCCTGCGAGACGGCGGAAGCGATGCCTCGGCCCTCGGGATGCGGCTTGGCGATGTGGAAGGCGTCGGAGGCGACACCGAAGCCGGTCATCCGGGCCAGCACCTGAGCGCCACGGGCCAGCGCGTGCTCCTCGGACTCCAACACGATCGCCGCCACGCCGTCGCCCAGCAGCAAACCGCTGCGGTCCAGGGAGAACGGCCGGATGACGCCGTCCTTGGACAGGGTGCGGCCGGAGTCGAACTTGGCCATGTTCTCCTCTTCGACCAGGTACGCCCCCGCGCACAGCGCCACGTCCTGCCGGCCGGCGGTGATCAACCGCCAGCCGTGGATCAGCGCCGAGGCCGAGGCCACGCAGGCGTTGGTGAACGCCAGCCGTGGCCCACGAAAGCCCACCCGGTCGGCCACCGCGCCGGCCAGCACGCCGGGAACGCCGGCGCCGGGCGAAAAAACCAGCCCGCGGGAGTAGCGGGTCACCGACTTCCAGTCGCCGGCCGAGCCGAGCAGCGTCGCCCCGGCCGTGCCCGGCGGCAGGCCGGCCATGTCCACGGCGTCGTCGGCGCAGCCGCCGAGCACGTCGACCAGGTCGGGGTCGCCGGCCGCGGCGGCGGTCATCGGCGTCCGGAACGGCGTCGGGTCGAAGCGCTTGGCCGGCGCGAACACCTGGGTGCCGGTGAACACCCCGTCCCGCAACGCCTTCTCGCCCCAGCCGAACGCCGTGAACACGCCGTACCCCGTGACGACGACCCCGCCCGTCATGCCCGTACCCGGTTCAGGTATGCCGTGATCCGACTGATCGAGGTGAACTCGTCCAGCTCGGAGTCCTCCGGGTCGGCGTCGACGCCGAAGCGGGCCTTCACCTGGTGCAGCAGCCACACCAGGGCCATCGAGTCGATCACCAGCTCGGCGTCGGCCGGCAGGTCGGCCGGCAGGTCCGGGAAGATCCGCCGGTCGGCCAGCAACTCGCGGACCTCCTGCTCGGTCACTGGTTCGCCTTGCGGCGTACGATGTCGGCGGCCAGCTGGCCCAGGGTCATGGCGCCGATGGCCTCGATGTCGGTGTCCGGGATCTTCACCTCGAACTCGCGCTCCAGCCGCAGCGTCAGCTCGACCAGGCTCAGTGACTCCAGGTCGATGCCGTTGGTGCCGATGGGACTGTCGTCGGTGACGGTCTCCCGGTTGATGGGCACGTTCATCTCGACGGCGAGCGTGCTCAGCACGAACTCCCGCACCCGCGCGTCGTCCACTGTGGACGCAGTCATGTCGGTGGTTCCTCTCAGGCTGATAGGGCGGATCCGGAGACCAGCGCGGCCGCGCGCAGCGCGCTGCGGTCGCGGATGAGCTTCCCGTTGGGGGTGCGGGGCAGCGTGGGCAGCACCCGCACCAGCTTCGGCACCTTGTAGTCGGCCAGCTGGGACGCGCACCAGCGGACGAGGTCCTCGGCCGCCAGGTCGGTGTCCTGTGTGGACACATAGGCCTCGATGACGTCGCCGTGCACCAGCACCGCCTCGGCCACCGAGCCGTGCCGGGTCAGCACGTCCTCGATCTCGGTCAGGTCGACCTTGAGACCGCCGATGACCACCAGCGAGTCGCCGCGGCCGAGCAGCCGGACCGTGCCGTCCACGGTCAGCTCGGCCCGGTCCCGGGTCCGCAGCCAGCCGTCGACGTAGCGGTCCTGCCCGTCGGCCGTGAGGTACGGCGTCGCCGGCAGCCGCACCTCGATCTCGCCGTCCTGGATGCGCAGCAGGATGCCCGGGGTCGCCGGGCCGACCGACGGCCGCAGCCGCCCGCTGACGTCCATCGCGATCACGCCGGTCTCGGTGGTGCCGTAGGACTCGCCGACGCGCACCCCGTACACCTCGTGGAACCGGTCGGCGACGGCCGGCGGCATCAGCTCGCCGCCGGACACCGCGCACCGCAGCGACGGCAGCAGCGGCGGATTGTCAGCCGTGGCAAGGAGTTCGTAGTGGAACGGCACCCCGAACACCGCGCTGACCTCGTGGTCGGCGGCGGCCCGCAGGATGTCGCTCGCGGCCACCTTGGCCGCGAACACCACGCCCACGCCGGCGAACAGCGAGTGCAGCAGCCCGGCGATCAGGCCGAAGCTGTGCGCCGTGGAGCTCAGCAGCAGCACCCGCTCCCCCAACGCCGGCATGCCGGTGAGCTGGTTGAACCGCCGGATCTCGGCGGCGATCGAGGCCTCGGTGCGCCCGACCACCTTGGGCCGGCCGGTCGAGCCCGAGCTGAACTGGATCAGCCGGTGATCGCTGCTGGCGGGCAGGCCGTCGGAGCGCTTCTCGGTGACGAGCTCGTGCCGCGAGCGGAAGCTCAGCCGGGACCAGCCGGCCGCGCCGGCCCGGACCACGTGCTGCGGCCGGCACAGCGCCCGCAGCTGCTCGACCTCGGCCGGCTTGAGGCGGTGGTCGACCACCATCACCTGCGCGCCGAGCTGCCACAGCGCCAGCAGCACCTCGATCTGGGTGAAACTGGGCGGCACCTGGAGGGCGACGGTGCTGCCCTCGCGCACGCCGGCCGAGGCGAACAGCGCCGCCTCCAGCTCCACCGCCTCACGCAGTTCCCCGTGCGTCACAACGTGATCCGCGATCAGGTAGGGCAGGTCGTCGTGGTGTTGGGCCAACAGGTCGGAGACGAGCCGCATGGGTCAGCTCTCCTTGCAGAACTCGCCGATCGGGATGCCGACGTGTCGCTTGTCGGTGGCGATGTAGCCCAGGAGCTCGTCGCCCTGCTGCAACTCCGTGACGTTGCGGACCTTCGGGCCGGGGCCGAGCACCCGCACGTGCCAGTCGTCCTGCACGGTCAGGCTCACCTCCACGCCGTCCTGCGAGTGCGCGGTGATCTGCAGCAGCGGGCGGGACTCCAGCTTCGAGCGGCCCACCACCACCCGGCGGGTCTTGCCCTCGGTGTTCACGGCCAGCACCGTGCTGCCGGAACGCAGCTCCGACAGGTAGTTCGTACGGTTGTCCGGGCCCAGCACGTACGAGTGCAGCGCGCCGGCGTTCACGCGGAACGGCCGGGTCGGCATGTACGGCAGCGGGTGCGTCTCGCTCACACACAGGATGAAGCCGGACGAGTAGGAGCCGACCAGGATGCCCTCGTCCTGCTCGAAGTGCGAGCAGGTGTCGACGCACACCCGGTCGCCGAGGCCGACGTGGTCGATGCGCTCGACCGTCAGCGTGGACAGCTGGAGGTCGTTGCTGCCGGCCTCCAGCAGCCGGGACAGCTGGAACACCTCGTTGGCGTCGCGGGGCGCGAGCAGCAGGCCGTCCGAGCCGTGTTCGAGGACGTCCAGCACGATGGTGGCTTCCTCGATGTCGCCGACCACGCAGACCAGCTTGCCGTCGTGGCGGTCGGCCGCCGCGATGACGATCTCCAGCGGGATCTTCGTCGGGTCGGTGAAGCTGACGATCGTCCACGGCAGCCGGGCCGCGGCGGTGCAGGCCAGCTGGAGTGTGCGGTCGTCGCTCACCTCGACGAAGACCACCCCGGCGTGCCCGGCGGAGATCAGTCGGTCCAGCTGGTCGCCGTCGTTGACGATCGTCGTGACCAGGTCGTCGCCGGAGTCCGGTCCCAGCACCACCTTCTGCAGCGTCGGCGGCAGCGTGGCCAGGAGCGCCGGGTCGTCCGAGACGACGCCCGCGATGCGGGTGTGCACGGCGGCCGCGACCACGGCCTCCAACTGCGGCTGGGGCACGGTGCGCAGGTCGATCCAAGCGAATTTCACACGGACTCCAAAAGTCGGGCGGCGGCCTGGGCGGGGTGCAGCACGGCGGCGAGCTTGTTCATCAGCGAGCGGGGCGTCGGCGAGGTGAAGATCCGCCGTCCGACGGCGAGTCCGGCGCAGCCGGCGTCCAGCGCGGCGCGGGCGTAGCCGACGAGGGCGGAGCCGTCCGGGTCGGCGTCGGCGGCCGGGCCGCCGGCCACCAGCACCGGGATCGGGCAGCTCGCGGTCACCTCGGCCATCCGGTCGGCCGGCATGGCCATCGAGGTCTTGACGAGGTCCGCGCCGAGGTCGGCGGCGATGTTGACCACGTGCGAGAGCACGGTGGGGTCGAACGAGTTGGCCATGCGGGCGCCGCGGGCGTAGGCCATCGCGATCAGCGGCACGTTCCACTCCTGGCACTGGCTGGCCACGGTGCCCAGGTCGGCCAGCTGCCTGGCCTCGGTGTCGGAGCCGACGTTGACGTGCACGCTGACCGCGTCGGCGCCCAGCCGCAGCGCGTCCTCCACGTCCCCGACGAGCACCTTGGCGTGTTGGTCGGCGGCGTGCGAGGTGCCGGCCGACAGGTGCACGACCAGGGCGCAGTCCTCCAGCAGCGACACGTCGATGGCCCGCATCCGTCCCTTGTGGACGATGATGGCATCGGCCCCGCCGAGCACGACGGAGTGGATCAGCTCGTCCCAGTCCTCGTTGGGCACCACCGGTCCGTCCGACACGCTGTGGTCCAGCGGCACGAACAGATGCCGGCCGTCCCCGGCGCGCGACAGGCGCCGGGTGCGAAACGCCTTCCCGGGATCGGCCACGGTGCGCACCTCCTGTTCAAACTGCTTCGGCGATCCATTGAATGATTGGGGCTCAATCAAAGGCGGGACAACTAACACATCGCGATAACTTCGCAGTTATGTCCTTCCAGAGATTGTTCCGATGGCCGCGCATGCAAACTCTGATGAGACTTTGAAGCGGGTCTGCTATGTGCGGCACCGAGTTTGGTCAAGTGTCAATGAGACGAACGTCCACGCAGGCAGACGGCCTATGGTTGACCGTGCGGCACCTCGCTAGCATGACTGTCCGCGGGGCGGTGACGGCCGTGTCGACGAATATTCTTCACATGATCGGAGTCGATCGTGGCAATTTCCGTGCACGTTGCGGTGGCATACCACGGCGGTGCAGGACACACGGCGAGATTTGCGGGCGCCGTACACGCCGGGGCGTCATCGGTGAGCGGCTGTGAATCGACGCTGGTCAGCGTGGACCCGATCGACGAGGCCGGCTGGGCCGTGCTGGACGGCGCCCAGGCCATCGTGTTCGGCGCGCCCACCTACATGGGCTCCGCCTCGACCGCGTTCCACCGCTTCGCCGAGAGCACCTCGATGCGCTTCATGCGGCAGACGTGGCGGGACAAGCTGGCCGCGGGCTTCACCAACTCCGGCGACAAGGCCGGCGACAAGGCCTCGACGCTGGGCTATTTCCAGACGTTGGCCGCCCAGCACGGCATGACCTGGGTCAACCTGGCGCTGAAGTCGGGGTGGAACACCGCGCGCGGCACCGAGAACGACCTCAACCGGCTGGGCTTCCACGAGGGTGCGGCGGCGCAGTCGCTGCTGGGCAGCCGCCCCGACGACGTGAACGCGGCCGACCTGGCCACCGCCGAGCACCTCGGCCGGCGGGTCGCCGAGCACGCCCTGATCTTCGCCGCCGGCCGCGCGGCGCTGGCCCCCGTGTCGTGACCGTCACGAACGATCCCGTTGCGCGGCCCCGGATCTGGTCGGCCGTGCTGGGCGTCGCCGTGCTCGCGCAGACGGTGGCGGCGATGGACAACTCGGTGCTCAACCTGGCCGCGAAGACGCTGGCCGATCCGGTGGCCGGGCTCGACGCCAGCACCGGCGAGCTGGCCTGGACGATCAGCGCCTACACCGTCGTCTACGCGGCGGCGATGTTCGCCGGCGGTGCGCTGGCCGACCGGTTCGGGCCGCGATGGGCGCTGTGCACCGGTCTCGCCGTGTTCATGGTCACGTCCACGCTGGCGGCGTTTTCGGTGACACCGCTGGAACTTGTGCTCTGCCGAGGCGGCATGGGCGTCGGTGCGGCCCTGATCACACCGGCCACGCTGTCGATCGCGCTGCGGGCCTCGGAGCCGGCGCAGCGGCCGAAGGCGGTGGCGATCTGGGCCTCGGCCGCCGCGGTCGGCATCGCCATCGGGCCGGTCGTCGGCGGGCTGCTGCTGAGCAGGCTGTGGTGGGGCTCAGTGTTCCTGCTCAATCTGCCCGTGTCCCTGATCTGCCTGGTGGGCATCGGGTTGTGGGTGCCGCGGCTGCACGTGGAGCAGCGGCGGTCGCTGGACTGGCCGGGTCTCGTGTTGTCCTTCGGCGGCCTGCTGGGCGTGGTCTACGGCGTGATCCAGATCGGCGGCGACATCGGCTGGAACTCGCCGTCCGTGCTGTTGCCGCTGGTCGCCGGGCTGGCGCTGCTGGCGGTGTTCGCCGTGCAGCAGAGCCGTTCGCGTGCACCGAGTTTCGACGTTCGACTGTTCCTGCGGCGGCGATTCGCCGGCGGCGGGCTGGTGCTGACCGTGGCCTTCTTCGGCATCACCGGGCAGCTGTTCTACGCCTCGTTCTATCTCCAGGACGTGCTGGGGCTGAGCCCGCTCGGCGCGGGGCTGGCCATTGCGCCCACCGCGATCGGCATCCTCGCCGGCAACCTGTGGGCGCCGGCGCTGGTGCGGCGCTTCTCCGTGCGGAAGGTCGCGTCGGTCGGCATGGTCGTCACCATCGCGACGCTGGCGTCCTATCTGGTGTTCGACGCGTCCACACCGGTTGCCGTGTTCGGGCTGATGATGCTGGTGCAGGGTTTTTCGATGGGCACGGTGGTGGTGCCGGCCACCACCGCGGCCATGGACGATCTGCCGTCCGACCGCAGCGGCGCCGGCTCGGCCGTCACATCCGGGCTGCGGCAGCTCGGCGGCACGCTCGGCATCGCCGTCGGCAGCACGATCCTGAGCGCGTGGTACCGGTCGGGCCTGGGCCCGGCGTTGTCCGGGCTGCCGGACGATCTCGCACGACAGGCCGTCGGCTCGGTGCAGGCGGCGCTGTCCGTCGCCCGCACGGCCGGCCGGCCCGAACTGGTGGAGGCCGCCACCTCCGCGTATCTGCACGCGATGCGGGTCACCGCCGGCGTCAGCGCCGTGCTGTGCCTGAGCGGGCTGGTCCTGATCGCCGCGTGCCTGGGTGGCAAGTCCGACTGAGGGGAACATCGATGCAGGTCGAGTTGCGACATCTCCAGGTGATCCAGTCGGTCGCGGACGCCGGCAGCATCAGCCGGGCCGCCGCCCAGCTGAGGATCGCCCAGTCCGGCCTGACCGCGCAAGTGCAGCGGATCGAACAGGAGCTCGGCGGGGCCCTGTTCCGGCGCACGCCCAGCGGCGTCGCGCTCACCGAACTCGGCCAGCACGTGGTGGCCCGGGCCCGTGACGTGCTGGCGCAGTTCGACGATCTGGTGGAGAGCACGCGCGTGCTGGCCATTCGGGACGAGCCGCCGGCCGCGATCCGGGTCTGCGGGCCGCTGGGCCCGATCACCCCGATGCTGGCCGGCGCCATCCAGGAGCTGCTGCCCGACCGTGAACAGGTCACCCAGCTCACGCACACCACTGAGACGCTGAACGAGGTGCTCCACTCGTCCGACTTCGACATCGCGGTCTACGGGCAGCAGCCGTCGGTGCCGGTCCAGCTGCCGGACGGCCTGCACACCCGCAACCTGGTCAACGAGACCGCCTACATCGGGCTGTCGGCGTCACACCGGCTGGCCGACCGGATGGCGATCCGGCTGGCCGACCTGGCCGACGAGGACTGGGTGCTGCCCAACGAGAAGCTGTCCGGGCTGACCACCTCGCTGCGGCTGGCCTGCGAGGAAGCCGGTTTCACGCCGCGCTGCCGGCACCGCGGGGCGGACATGGCCACCGCCGCCATGATGGTCCGATGTGGACACGCCATCGCCGCGTTCTACCCGTCGGCCGTGACCGTGCCGGGCATGGTGCTGCGGCCGCTGGTGGGAAACCCGTTGCAGCGCACCATGCAGCTGGTGTGGCGACCGAACTCGCCGCTGGCCGGGCTGGCCGATCTGGTGCACGCCAAGGTGGTCAAGCGCTACCAGACCCTGGTGCACGACCATCCCGTGTACGCCGCGTGGTGGGAGTCGACGGTCAGCCCGTGAAGCGGCCGTCGAAGAGGATCTTGGCGACCTGGCTGTCGGTGGCCTGGCCCTCGTCGTAGCCGCCCTGGCCCTGCAGGCTGTTCATGACGGCCAGCGTGTAGCGGGCGTCGGGGCCGATGAAGCCGACGGTGTTCATCACCCAACCGCCCTGCTCCAACGACCAGCCGTCCTTGTTGCCGGGCTGCCCCGCCGGCCCGGCGGCCCATACGCCCCACTGCTGGTCGGGGGCGACCGCGCGCAGCTGGCCCACGATGTAGTCGCGCAGGTCGGCCGGGAGCTTGGTCAGCACGTAGTTGATCAGCGCGTCGAGGTCGTCCGGCGTGCACTTCTGGAAGCCCCAGTAGGGGTAGAAGTTGCTGAAGCCCTTCTGCGGCTGGATCGACGCCATGCCGTAGCCGGGAAAGGCGTTGTTGAAGGCCATGTGGTCGGCGCCGGCGTACTTGAACCACAGCGAGTCCGCGGCCTTGTCGTCCGAGCTGTTGAGCATGCGCTGGATCAGGCTGCGGTCGTCGGCGGTCAGCGAGATCTGGCCGGCCCGGTCCCGCAGGAACAGGTTGACCGTCATCGCCAGCTTGATCGTCGACGCGGTCCAGACCAGGGCGCCGGCCTTGTCGTTGCGCCACACCTGGCCGGTCTGGCGGTCCCGCAGCACGATGCCGGTCGCGCCCGGGCGCGTGCCCACGTACTCCTGGGCCTTCTGGATGCGCTGGCGCAGGTCGCAGTCGAAGTCCGTGCCGGGCGCCGGGCAGGTCGGCGCGGCGCTCGTCGCGGTCGTCGAGGTCGTCGCCTTGGTCGAATCCTTGACGTCCTGCATGCTGGCGGTGATCGGCGGCAGCGCGGACTCCGGCACGCCGGCCCCGCCGCATCCGGCGAGGACGAGGGCAGCCAACAGGAGCGCGCACCCGCGCAGAGCCGTTCGGATCACCACCGCAGGCTATAGGGCGGCGGGCCCGGCCGATGTTGACGGGCCGTGCACACTATGGAAGCCTGACCGAGATTGGTCTAGTCCAATAACGTGTGGAGGGAAGACCGGTGACACGCAGCCCGGAACTGCTCCGTCTGGCCGATGCCGTGCTGCAGCCCGGCTTCGAGGGCACCACGCCGCCGGAGTGGCTGCGCCGCCGGCTGGACGAGGGTCTCGGCGGTGTCGTCCTGTTCTCCCGGAACATCGCCTCCGCCGGCCAGGTCGCCTCGTTGACCGCCGCCCTGCGTGAACACCGGCCCGAGGTGCTCGTCGCCATCGACGAGGAGGCCGGCGACGTGACCCGGCTGGAGGCCGCCACCGGCAGCACCCGGCCCGGCAACCTCGCCCTCGGTGTCGTCGACGACGCCAAGCTCACGGCCGAGCTGGCCCGTGGCCTCGGCCGGGACCTCGCGGCCGTCGGCGTGAACCTCAACTACGCGCCCAGCGGCGACGTCAACTCCAATCCCGACAACCCGGTCATCGGCGTGCGCTCCTTCGGCTCCGACCCGGCGCTCGTCGCCCGGCAGACCGCCGCGTGGATCCAGGGCCTCCAGGCAGCCGGCGTCGCCGCCTGCGTCAAGCACTTCCCCGGTCACGGCGACACCGGCGTCGACTCGCACCTCGCTCTGCCCGAGATCGCCGCCTCGGCCGACGAGATGGCCGCCGTCGCCCTGCCGCCCTTCCGTGCCGCCTTCGACGTCGGCGTGAAGTCCGTGATGTGCGGGCATCTGATGGTTCCCGCCTACGACACCGAGTTCCCGGCCACGCTCTCCCGTCGCATCCTGGTCGACCTGCTGCGGACCGAGCTCGGTTTCGACGGCCTGCTCGTCACCGACGCCCTGGAGATGAAAGCCGTTTCCGACCGTTGGGGTCTCACCGGCGCCGCCGTGCTGGCCATCGCCGCCGGAGCCGACGCCCTGTGCGTGGGCGGCGGGTTGTGCGACGAGGACACCGCCATCGCGCTGCGGGACGCCCTGGTCGACGCCGTCGTCGCCGGTGAGCTGTCCGAGGACCGCCTGCGCGAGGCCGCCGGCCGTGTCTCCTCCTTGGCCTCTTGGGTCGGCACCGTCTCCGACTCCTCCGCCGCCGACCCCGGTCTCGGCCTGGAGGCCGCCCGCCGGGCCGTTCGCGTCACCGTCGCCCCCGGTGAGCGCTCCCTGCCGTTGCAGTCCGCGCCCCACGTCGTCGAGTTCCGGCCCGAGATGAACCAGGCCGTCGACCGCTCCACCCCCTGGGGCCTCGGCGCTCCCCTGTCGGCTCTGATGCCCGCGACGTCCGTCGCCACCTTCACCCCCGCCGACGCCTCCCGCCTGGACGAGATCGCCCTCGACCCCGCGGCCGGGCGGCCCTTGGTGCTGGTCGTCCGGGACGCCCACCGCCACCCGTGGATGACCGCCGCCCTCGACCGCATCCTCGCCGCCCGCCCCGACGCCGGCCTCGTCGAGATGGGCCTGCCCGACGGCCCCACCCGCGGCGCCTTCCACCTCGCCACCCACGGCGCCACCCGCGTCACCGGCCAGGCCGCCGCCGAAGTCCTCGCCGGCTGACCCGCCCCCACTCCCCGCCCGCACCCCACTCCCCCTTTAACGCCACATGCGCTTCCTATATGGCACCTGGCGTCACATGCGCTTCCCATGTGGCATGACGTGCCACATGCGCTTCCTACTTGGCGCCAGGGCGCAAGTGGGAAGCGCATGTGGCGAAAGAGGGGGCTGACCGGCACATATCGGGCTATTCTCCGGCCGTGGTCGAGCAGATGAGCGCCGAGGCGGTACTGGCCGAGGCGCGGCGGGCGTTCTGGGTGATGGTGACGGCGCTGGGCCTGATCTGGGGGATCCAGGTGGTCAACGCGCTGCTGGGGTACAGCCTGAGCTACCAGTTCGGGGTGCAGGCGTGGAACCCGCTGTCGCTGCCGGAGGTGTTCACGGCGCCGTTCCTGCACTACGGGTGGGACCACATCGAGGGCAACTCGGGGCCGCTGTTCATCTTCGGCTTCCTGGCGGCGTTCCGCGGGGTGCGGAAGTTCGTCAGCGTGACGGTCCTGATCATCGTCGTCAGCGGCCTGGGGGCCTGGCTGACGTCGCAGCCGGGCTCGGTGACGGCGGGCGCGAGCGGCGTGGTGTTCGGCTACTTCGGCTACATCATGGTGCGCGGCGTGTTCGACCGGCACGGCATCGACATCGTCATCGGCCTGGTGATGGCCCTGTCGTTCGCCTACCAGTTCTCGGTGATCGTGCCGGGCACGCCGGGCGTCAGCTGGCAGGGCCACCTGTTCGGCTTCATCGCGGGCATCGCGGGCGGCTGGGTCTTCCGCGAGCGCCGGGCGAAGCCGGCAGCGCCGGCCACATCGAGCGTGACGCTGCCGGACCTGCCGACTACTTCCCTGTGAAGACGGCCTGACGCCGCTCCACGAACGACCGCACACCCTCGGCGGCGTCCTCGCTGGCCAGCAGGGGCTGAAGGTCGGCGCCGAGACGGGCGAGAGCGCCGGAAGGGTCGTCCAAGGCGGCACGGGCGGACGCGAGCGTGGCCCGCACGCCGAGCGGGGCCTGGGCGGCGATCCGCTCGGCCAGCTCGATGGCCCGGTCGACCTGCTGGCCGAGGGGCACGACCTCCTGCACCAGACCAAGCCGGTGCGCCTCGGCGGCGTCGAACTCGTCGCCGGTGAGCAGCCACCGCATGGCGTTGCCCCAGCCAGCCGCCTGCGGCATCCGCACGGTCGCCCCACCGAACGGGTAGATGCCACGCTGGATCTCGATCTGCGCGAACCGGGTGCCCTCGGCGGCCACGCGCACGTCGGAGGCCAGCAGCAGCTCGATGCCCAGGGTCAGGCACCAACCCTGAGCGGCGGCGACCAACGGCTTGGTGCGCACAGCGCCGGACACGCCCCAGGGGTCGACGGACCCCTCGGCCAGCGGCAGGCCGGAGCCGCCGGTGCGCGTCGGCGCGACCTGGGCGAGGTCGAGGCCGGCGGTGAAATGGTCGCCGTGGGCGAACAGCACGCCCACCCACGCGTCGGAGTCCCGCTCCAGCTCGCCGTACGCGGCGGCCAGCTCGGCGAGCATGTCCGTGGTGAACGAGTTGCGCTTGTCCACCCGGTCCAGCCCGATCAGCAGCAGGTGCCCGCGACGCTCAACGGTGACCGACATGCCCAACCTCCGCCAGCTGAGTTTCACTTTGAGACTCACCACTCAACCCGAGACGGAGACGGACCGCAAGTGGGGCCTACGACACGGTCCGGTCCGCAGGCGAGCAGGCCTCGGCATACTGGCCAGGTGGTCAACCATCGCGAAGTAACGGTCAACGGTCTCCAGATGCACATCGCAGAGCAGGGGGAGGGCCCGCTGGTCCTGCTGCTGCACGGCTTCCCGGAGAGCTGGTACTCCTGGCGGCACCAGTTCCAGCCGCTGGCCGACGCCGGCTTCCACGTCGTGGCCCCGGACCAGCGCGGCTTCGCCGGCACCGACCGGCCCGAGTCGGTCGACGACTACACGATGCTGCACCTGGTCGGCGACGTGGTCGGCCTGATCCACGCCCTCGGCGAGCGGGAGGCAGTGGTCATCGGGCACGACTGGGGCGCCCCCGTCGCCTGGGCCACCGCACAGCTGCGGCCGGACATCGTCCGCGGTGTCGCCGGCCTGAGCGTGCCGCCGCCGCGCCGGGCCCCGGCCCGGCCGCTGAGCCTGCTGGAACAGCGCTTCGGCAAGGGCTTCTACCAGATCTACTTCCAGGAGCCGGGCGTCGCCGACGCCGAGCTGGGCGCCGACCTCAAGGACACCTTCCGTCGCTTCCTCGTCGCCGCCTCGGGCGACGGCGCGGGCTCGGCCCCGGTGGTGCCGGAGGGGGCCAAGGGCTTCCTCGACACGATGCCGTACCCGGAGACGCTGCCGTCCTGGCTGACCGAGGCCGACATCGACGCGTTCGCCCAGCAGTACGAGCGCAACGGCTTCACCGGCGGCCTGAACTGGTACCGCAACATCGACCGCAACTGGGAGCTGATGGCGACCTGGTCGGACGCGAAGATCACGCCGCCGTCCTTCTACATCACCGGCACCAAGGACGTGGTCCGCACCTTCGGCGGCGGCCCCGGCTTCATCGAGAAGCTGCCGGAGGTCGCGCCCAACCTGCGCGGCGTGCTGGACCTGGAGGGCTGCGGCCACTGGACGCAGCAGGAGCGTCCGGATGAGGTCAACGCGGCGCTGGTGGAATTCGTCAGGGGACTCTGAATCGATGTCCGGGCGTAGCCTGAAATTCTGATGGGCATCGTCCTGGATCTGCTGCTCGGCCTGCTCGGCGTCGGCATCGTCGGGCTGGTCAGCAGCGCGCGGGTCGTGAAGCAGTACGAGCGGGGCGTGGTGTTCCGGCTGGGCCGGGTGCGCGACGCCCCGCGCGGCCCCGGCCTCACCCTGCTGACGCCGGCGGTGGACCGGATGACCAAGGTCAGCGTGCAGATCATCTGCCTGCCGGTGCCGGCCCAGGACGGCATCACCCGGGACAACGTCACCGTCCGGGTGGACGCCGTCGTCTACTTCTCCGTCGTGGACCCGGTCAAGGCGATCGTGGCCGTGCAGGACTACCAGTTCGCGGTGTCGCAGGTGGCGCAGACCTCGCTGCGCTCGATCATCGGCAAGAGCGAGCTGGACGACCTGCTGTCCAACCGCGAGCAGCTCAACCAGGGGCTGGAGCTGATGATCGACAGCCCCGCGCTGGGCTGGGGCGTGCACATCGACCGGGTGGAGATCAAGGATGTCGCGCTGCCGGAGGCCATGAAGCGGTCGATGTCCCGGCAGGCCGAGGCGGAGCGGGAGCGGCGGGCCCGCGTCATCTCCGCGGACGGCGAGCTCCAGGCCTCGCACAAGCTGGCCCAGGCGGCGGCCACCATGGCGGACACGCCGGCCGCGCTGCAGCTGCGGCTGTTGGAGACGGTGGTCGAGGTGGCCGCCGAGAAGAACTCGACCCTGGTGCTGCCGTTCCCGGTTGAGCTGTTGCGTTTCCTCGACAGGGCCACGGAGTATCGCTCGACCAACGGCGGCATGTGAAAGGCGGGACTACCATTGGTTGCCGTGACGGCATTCCCAGCTCGATCCCTCGATACGGTCGCGGGCCTGCGTAGCGCGGTGGACGCCACCCTGACCGAACTGCTCACCGCCCGGCCGGAGCCGGACCGGGTCTGTCCCGGCCTGTCTGCGGCGCTCACGGCCTGCGCCTTCGGCGAGGTCGACGACATCGGCGACGCCCCCGACCTGCTGCGGGCCGCGGTCGACCACGCCCGGCACGACGAGTTCGCCGAGGCGCGCATGCTGCTCGTCGCCGCGCAGCACGTGCTGCGGGCCACGGCCACGCGCCGCGCGCTGCTCATCCCCTCGCGCCGCGACCCCGTGCCGGCGGAGGTCGGCGTCCCCGCCGGCTGAGGATTTCTCACAGTTCTTTCTCGAACGGGAGCGGGCCGCCCAGCGTCTCCGGGTCGGTGTCGACGTCGAACAGCGGCCGGTAGCCGGCCCGCAGGTAGAGGCCGCGCGCCTCGGGCTGCCGCGGGCCGGTGGTGAGAAAAATCCGGCGGTAGCCGTGCCGGGCGGCCTCCCGCTCCAGTTCCGCGACCACCAGCCGGCCCAGGCCCCGCCGCCGGTGGTCGGAGTGTGTCCAGATCCGCTTCAGTTCGGCGGTGTGCTCGTCGTAACGGCGAAAAGCGCCACCGGCGACCGGTTCGTCGCCGTCGTACAGCAGGAGGAACGCGCCGCCGTCCGCCTCTTCGAACTCCTCGTTCGGGTAACCGGACAGCTCCACGTTGCGGCCGTACCGGGTCGTGTACTCGAACTCCAGCTCGCGGAACAGCGGTTCCGCCGCCGGGTCGGACGGCTTCGTGTAGGCGAACTTCACCGGGCCAGTGCAGCGGAATTCCCCGTCCGGCGGAGGACTTCCCAGCAACTGAGACGTGCTCCGCGCGCTGGCTACGCTGGATCCGTGACCACGCTGGTGTTCGTCGGGGCCGGGCCACGGGCCACGGGTCTGCTCGAACGGATCGCCGCCAACCTGCCGGAGTTTCCGCAGGCGCTGGACATCCACCTGGTCGACCCGCATCCGCCGGGGGCCGGCCGGGTGTGGCGTCATGCGCAGTCGCCGCTGCTGCGCATGAACTCCATGGCCGAGGACGTCACGATGTTCACCGACGACAGCGTGGTCTGCGAGGGGCCGATCCGGCCGGGCCCCTCGCTGTACGAATGGGCCGAGCAGGTGCGGGCCGGCGGGCTGGGCGATCCCGTGCTGACCGCACAGGTTCGCGCCTTGCGCGGTACCAGTTTTCCCACCCGGCAGCTCCAGAGTCGTTACCTGGAGTGGGTTTTCGACACCGTCGTCAAGCAGTTACCCGACACCGTCACGGTCACCGTGCATCCGACGACCGCCCTGAGCGTCACCGACGATCCCGACGGTCGCCAGGTGATCGCGCTGGCCGACGGGGAGACGCTGGTCGCCGACCTGGCCGTGCTGACGTTGGGGCACCTGGACTCGGATCCCCTGCCGGAGCACCGGGAGCTGGCGAAGTACGCCGCCGACAACAACCTGCGCTACATCCCGCCGGAATACGCCTCCGACACCGACCTTTCCGGGCTCCAGCCGGGCGAACACGTTGTCATGCGGGGATTCGGGCTGTCGTTCATCGACCTGATGGTGCTGCTGACCGAGGGCCGCGGCGGCCGCTACGTCGAGGCCTCCCCCGGCGTCCTGCGTTACGAGCCCTCGGGCCGGGAACCCGTGCTGCACGTCGGGTCGCGGCGTGGCGTCCCGTACCACTCGAAGACCAACTACCGCCTGCTCGGCCCGCGGCCCGCGCTCCCCCGCTTTCTCACGCCCGAGGTCATCGACACCCTGCCGGCCGGCAGCGACTTCCGTCGGGACGTCTGGCCGTTGGCGGCCAAGGAGATCGCCTGGGCCTACTACCACGAGCTGTTCACCGGCCACCCGTCGCGCGTGCGGATGGACTGGGTCGACTTCGACCGCTGGTACGCCCAGTTGCCGTGGGGCAGCCCGATCCTGGACTCCCTGATCCAGCGGGCCGTGCCCTCGCCCGACGACCGCATCGACTTCGAGGCCCTGGACCGCCCCCTTCGCGGCCTCTCCTTCGCGGAGGACGAGCTTCAGGACCGCCTGCGCGACCACATCGCCGCCGACATCTCGCGCCGTACCGACGATCGGTTCAGCGCCGATCTCGGCGCCTTCCTCGGCCTGCTCAGCTGCTACGGCCAGCTACAGCGGCTCAAGTCGCTGCGCCCCGAGTCCCAGGTGCGGGACCTCGACCACTGGTGGCACGGCTTCTTCAGCTTCATGGCCAGCGGGCCGCCGGACGACCGCCTCCGCCAGCTGCTGGCCCTGTCCGACGCCGGCATCGTCCGCTTCCTCGGCGCCGACATGTGGGTCCGCCCCGCCGACGGCGTCTTCCTCGCCGGCGGCCGCTCCTCCCCTGGCACGGTCGCCGCCACCGCCCTCGTCGAGGCCCACCAGCCTGGCCCCTCCGTGCGTACGAGCGGCTCCGCCCTGCTGCGCGCCTTGGACGGCCTGGAGGAGCTCCTCGTCGACGACTCCTACTCCGTGCACACCGGCCTGCTCCGCATCGCCCCCGACGGCCGCCTGCTCACCCCCTCCGGCCGGCCCCACCCCCGCCGCTTCGGCCTCGGCGCCTACTCCAACGAACGCGCCGTCCCCGCCTTCGCCCGCCCCCGCACCAACGCCCCCGGCTTCCGCCAGAACGACGCCACCGCCCGCGCCCTCCTGGCCACCCTCCGCCTGTTCTGACCCCCGGTTATGCAGGGAAGGACGCCTTACCCTCGTTCAACGCGGGTAAGGCGTCCTTCCCTGCATCCCCCGCGTGACGCGCCTCTACTGGTCGACATACCGCCTGGTCGGTATGCTCGCCGGAAACAGCGCCGTCCAGCTCAAGGAGGAGCACGTGCCGGAGACGAGCCAACGGGTCGCGATCGTGACCGGAGCAGCCCGGGGAATCGGCGCCGCCACGGCGGTGCGGCTGGCTGCGGACGGGTTCGCGGTGGCGGTGCTCGACCTGGACGAGGCGGCCACCAAGCAGACGGTGGACGCCATCGTCGAGGCGGGCGGCCGGGCGATCGGGGTGGGCGCGGACGTCAGCGACGCCGAGCAGGTGCAGGCGGCGGTGGACCGGGTGGCCGCGGAGCTGGGCGGGCCGACGGTCCTGGTCAACAACGCGGGCGTGACCAAGGACAACCTGATCTTCAAGATGTCCGAGAACGACTGGGACCTCGTCATGAACGTGCACCTGCGCGGCTCGTTCCTGATGACCCGGGCGGTGCAGAAGCACATGACCGAGGCCAAGTGGGGCCGGATCGTGAACCTGTCCAGCACCTCGGCGCTGGGCAACCGCGGCCAGGTCAACTACTCCGCGGCCAAGGCGGGCCTGCAGGGCTTCACCAAGACCCTGGCCATCGAGCTGGGCAAGTTCAACGTCACCGCGAACGCCATCGCCCCGGGCTTCATCGCCACCGACATGACCGCGGCCACCGCGGAGCGGATCGGCGTGGGCTTCGAGGACTTCAAGACGATGGCCGCGCAGCAGATCCCGGTGAACCGCGTCGGTGTGCCCGACGACATCGCGCACACCGTGTCCTTCCTGGTCAGCGACGGCGCGGGCTTCGTGTCGGGCCAGGTCATCTACGTCGCCGGAGGGCCCCGTGACTGACCTTGTGGCCAAGGTCGAGCAGTTCCTGGCCGAACACCCCATCGAAGGCGCGGACGCCGTCGAGTGGCTGGGCGCGCGCTTCGACGCGGGCCTGGCCTGGGTGCACTTCCCCGTGGGCCTGGGCGGCCTCGGCGCGTCCCGGTCCGGGCAGCAGGCGGTGGACGAGGCCTTCCTGGCCGCCAAGGCCCCGCAGCCCAACCCGGCCGCGCCGGTGATCGGCTACGGCATGGCCGCGCCGACCATCCTCAAATTCGGCACCGACGAGCAGAAGCAGCGCTTCCTGCGCCCGCTGTACACGGGCGAGGAGGTGTGGTGCCAGCTGTTCAGCGAGCCGGGCGCCGGCTCCGACCTCGCCACGCTGGCCACCCGCGCGGTGCGTGACGGCGACGAGTGGATCGTCGACGGGCAGAAGGTCTGGACGACCATGGCGCACGTGGCCCGCTGGGCCATCCTGGTCGCCCGCACGGACCCGTCGCTGCCCAAGCACCAGGGCCTGAGCTACTTCGTCTGCGACATGACGGATCCCGGCGTGGATGTGCGCCCGCTGCGTCAGATCACCGGCGAGGCCGAGTTCAACGAGGTGTTCCTGTCCGGGGTGCGCATCCCGGACACGGACCGCCTGGGCGCGGTGGGCGAGGGCTGGAAGGTCGCCACCACCACGCTGATGAACGAGCGCGTCACCATCGGCGCGCACGCCGCCGAGCGTGAGGACGGCCTGATCGGCGCCGTCACGAAGACCTGGCGGGAGCGGCCGGAGCTGCGCACGCCGGGCCTGCACGACCGGCTGCTGCGGCTGTGGGTGGACGCCGAGGCGCTGCGGCTGACCGCGGAGCGCCTGCGTCAGGGCCTGGCCGCCGGCCAGCCCGGCCCGGAGGGCTCAGCCGCCAAGCTGACCTTCGCCACGCTCAACCAGGCCATCACCGGCCTCGACGTGGAGCTGCACGGCGAGGAGGGCCTGTCGTACGCCGACTGGACCATGCGCCGTCCCACCAGCGCCGACTGGGCCAGCCGCGACGCCGGCTTCCGCTACCTGCGCATGAAGGGCAACTCCATCGAGGGCGGCACCTCGGAGATCCTGCGCAACATCATCGCCGACCGCATCATGCAGCTGCCCAAGGAGCCGCGCGGCGACGTCGACCTCCCGTGGAAGGACCTGCCCCGATGAGTGACCTTCTTTACGGCGAGGTCGAGAACGACCTGCGGGCGTCCGTCCGGGATCTGCTGACCGACCGGTCGCCGTGGACGTCGGTGCTGGCCCGCGTGGAGACCGACAAGCCGTACGACCTGGAGCTGTGGCGGGCCCTGGCCACCGAGATGGGCCTGGCCGGCCTGCTGGTGCCGGAGGACCTGGGCGGCGCCGGGGCGTCGGCCCGCGAGGTCGCCGTGGTGCTGGAGGAGCTGGGCCGCGCGGTGACGCCGACCCCGTTCCTGGGCAGCGCGGTGCTGGCCACGAGCGCGCTGCTGGCCGCCGGCGACACCGAGACGGTGGCGGAACTCGCTGCGGGGCAACGGATCGGCACGCTCGCGGTGTCGCTGACCACTGCACCCAACGCCGCTTTCCCCGGCGCCGTCAAGGTTGTGGACGGCAAGCTGACCGGTCGCGTCGGCAGCGTCGTGGACCTTGAGGTCGCCGATGTCATTGTGGTGCCGGCGATCGGCGCCGACGGGCCGGAGCTGCACGTCGTGCAGACGGCGTCCGCGGGCGTCACGATCACGCCGATCACGCCGCTGGACCTGACCCGGCGCATCGCCACGCTGGAGCTGTCCGGCGTGGGGTCGCGCAAGCTCTCCGGCGATGCCGAGTCGGCGCTGCGCAAGGCATTGACCACCGGCGCGGGCCTGCTGGCGGCCGAACAGCTGGGCGTGGCCCAGTGGTGCCTCGACACGACTGCCGAGTACGTCAGCACGCGGCACCAGTTCGGCCGGCCGATCGGCTCGTTCCAGGCGCTGCGGCACCGGCTGGCCGACCTGTGGGCCTCGGTGTCCTCCGCGGTCGCCGTTTCCCGTGCCGCAGCCGACGCCCTGGCCACCGAGTCCGATGTGGACATCGCGGTCGCGGTGGCGGCGTCGTTCTGCTCGGAGCTGGCCGTGCTCGCGGCCGAGGAGGCGCTCCAGCTGCACGGCGGCATCGGCATGACCTGGGAGCACCCGGTGCACCTGTACCTGGGGCGCGCCAAGAGCTCCGAGCTGGCCCTGGGCACGCCGGAGCGGCACCGCGACGCGCTGGCCACCTTCGTCGACCTGCCGGCATGAGGGGAACCCAAGCGATGCGCACGTTCGCGAGCCTCGACGAGGTCAAGGCGGCCAGGGGCGAGGAGCTGGGCGTCACCGACTGGCACCTGGTGACGCAGGAACAGGTCAACCTGTTCGCCGACGCCACCGAGGACCACCAGTGGATCCACGTGGATCTGGACAGGGCGGCCAAGGGTCCGTTCGGCGGTCCGGTGGCCCACGGCTACCTGACGCTGAGCATGCTGGCCAAGTTCTCCGGCCAACTGTGGACGGTCGGCGGGCTGTCGATGGCCGTCAACTACGGGCTCAACAAAGTTCGCTTCCCGCAACCAGTTCTGGTCGGCAAGCGGATCAGGGCCCGCGGGCAGCTGGCCGACGTGGCCGAGAACAAGATGGGTCTGCAGGTGACGGTGCTGATCACCGTCGAGATCGAGGGCGAGGACAAGCCCGGCTGTGTGGCCGAGTCGCTGGCTCTCCTGGTGCCGCAGCCCAGGTAATTCCCGGAATAGTCACGGTTCGGAAACTCCGGCGACAGCGGTCTCGTCCGACTGGGACAGTGCTCCGGCGGCGGGCGATCGCCCGCCGTCGGAGTCTTCCATTCCCGGAGCAACAAGTGAATTACGACCAGACGGCGTCCACCGGCATGAGCCCGGCCGTTGCCATCATTCTCGGCCTCGTCTACGCGGCCGTCGTCATCTTCGAGATCGCCGCCCTCTGGAAGGTGTTCACCAAGGCCGGCCGCCCCGGCTGGGGCGCGATCATCCCGTTCTACAACATCTACCTGCTCGTCAAGGTTGCCGGCCGGCCGGGTTGGTGGGTGATCCTCTACATCATCCCGATCGTCAACATCGTCATCCACCTGATCGTCTCGCTGGACATCGCCCGCAACTTCGGCAAGGGTGGCGCGTTCGGCGTGTTCGGCCTGTGGCTGTTCCAGATCATCGGCATCCCGATCCTCGGCTTCGGCAGCGCCCAGTACCAGAGCCCGCGCCCGCAGCAGCAGTTCTGACGACCCTCGGTCATCGCTCGATTCCTTTGTAGGATCGGGCGATGACCGATGTCGTGCTGGCGGAGAACACCGACGGGGTGCTGCTGCTCACCCTGAACCGGCCGGAGAAGCTCAACGCGTGGACCCCGGCGATGGAGGAGCAGTTCTTCGGCGCGCTGGCCGCCGCCGACAAAGACCCTTCCGTGCGGGTGATCGTGGTCACCGGCGCCGGCCGCGGCTTCTGCGCCGGGGCCGACCTGACCGCCCTGGGCGCGGTCGACCCGTCCGCCATCAGCGAGGCGGACATCCACCCCAGCGGCAAGCCCATCAGCTACGCCCTGTCCCTGCGCAAGCCGGTGATCGCCGCCGTGAACGGCCCGGCGGCCGGCATCGGGCTGGTCATCGCCCTCTACTGCGACGTGCGGTTCGCCGCCGCCGACGCCAAGTTCACCACCGCCTTCTCCCGGCGCGGGCTGATCGCCGAGCACGGCGTCGCGTGGCAGCTGCCCCGGCTCGTCGGGGCCAGCCGCGCCATGGACCTGTTGCTGTCCAGCCGAATCCTGCTCGGCGAGGAGGCCGGCCGGATCGGCCTGGTCGACCACGTGCTGCCCGTCGACGAGGTGCTGCCGGCCGCGCTGGCCTACGCCCGCGATCTGGCCGAGAACTGCTCCCCGCGGTCGATGGCGATCATCAAGCGGCAGGTGCTCCAGGCTCTGGAGTCCGATGTGGACACCTCGCGGCGGGAGGCCGTGCGGCTGATGCTGGCCTCGTTCACCGAGGACGACTTCCGCGAAGGTGTGCTGAGCCACCTGGAGAAGCGGCCGCCGCGGTTCGCGGCGCTTGACCCTGACACCGTGTGAGCCCCTAGACCTGACGGCATCATGTTCAGCATCGGAGACTTCGCCCGCCTCGGGCTCGTGTCGGTCCGCATGTTGCGGCACTACGACGGCATCGGACTGCTGCCGCCGGCCCGTGTCGACGACACCACCGGCTACCGGTGGTACGCCGCCGACCAGCTGCCCCGGCTCAACCGGATCGTCGCGCTGCGCAAGCTCGGCTTCACCCTGCACCAGGTGGCCGGGCTGCTCGACGACACCGTGAGCGCCGAGCAGCTGCACGGCATGCTGCGGCTGCGCCGCGCCGAGCTGGCGGCCCAGGTGGCCGCCGACAGCGCCCGGCTGGCCCAGGTCGAGGCCCGTCTCCGAAGCATCGAGAGGGAGGGCAAGATGCCGTCGGTCGACGTTGCGCTCAAGAAGGTGCCGCCGGTTCGGGTGGCCGAGCTGACCGCGCTCGCCGCCAGCTACGCGCCGGAGGACATCGGGCCGGTGATCCAACCCCTGTACGGCCGCGTGGAGGCCGAACTGGCCCGGTCGGGTCTGACCGTGGCGGGGCCGGGAATAGCGTACTACGAGGAGGTTCCGGACGGCGTTCTCGTGCATGCCGCCCTGGAGGTGTCGGGAGAGCCTGCCGCGGACACCGGGTTGCGGGTGACGACGCTGCCCGAACTCCAGGAGGCCGCCACCGTCGTGCACCACGGTCCGATGTCCGAGTGCGGGCCGGCATTCGACGAGCTGGCCCGATGGCTGTCGGAGAACGGTTGCCGGGGTGGGCAGTACGCCCGCGAGGTGTACCTGCACTGCCCGCCCGGTGTGGAGCAGCAGGGGTGGGTCACCGAGCTCCAGATCCCGGTGGTCCGGGACTGATCCGAAGGGGTGGCTGGTCGTGGCCCGCCGCCACGTGACCACGACCAGCCACTCCACAGAGTGTGTCCGCCCTGGCACTGTCCGGCAATGCTCCAGTTGGAAGCGCTCTCATCGACCGGTTTACGCCAAACGGCCGACGACATCTTTCACGTAATGCATTAAGCCCGCCCCAGACCCCGCCGGACACCCCCGCGAGTCCCGCTCAGCGTCACACCGAAATACGGTTTCCGGCAGCCCGGGTTTCTCGTCGCCGGTGACCGGTTCCGCGGGCCGCTCGGCCTTTCGGGCAGCCGTCCCCGCAGGCTTGATCGTCGTCCGCCGGGGCGGGCGGTGATCGCCGGTAGCGTCGGCCGCGTCGCGAAAATCCCACCCACACAAGGAGAAGCGCGTGTCCGACGAGAACACGGGCCGGGGCGAGTTCGCCAGACGGAGCCTGATCGCTGGCGGCATCGCCGCGGCCGCGACGGCCGCCGTCGCGGCGCCCGCGGTGGCCGCTCCGGCGACCACGAGCCAGTCGGCGGAGAAGCTGCTGGGCTACAGCCTTCCGTTGAGCGCCAAGGGGACCGCGAACATCGTGCCCGCGCCGCCGTGGCACTACGCCGGCGACGTGGTCGGCGTCGAGTTCTGGACCACGCCCGCCGCCGCGGCGGCCGCGCTCCCGTCCGGGCTGACGCCGGACCCGACCACCTCCGGCCACGCCTACGCGCTGTTCGTCGACTGGCAGTGGGCCGGTTCCCACCAGGAGTACCTGGATCCGGTGCGCAGCCAGTACTCCGAGTTCCTGATCCTGATGGACGCCCAGTTCCAGGGCAAAGCGGTGGCCTGGTGCCCGTACATCTGGGTCGACAACGACGCCGCGCTGGCCCGGGGCTGGTTCCAGGGCTTCCCCAAGAAGCTGGGCGCCGTCCGGCAGACGCGGGCGTTCTCCGTGCCGGGACAGGCATCCCCGGTCGTCGGCCCGGGCGGCCAGTTCGGCGCCAGCCTGTCGGCCGCCGGACGCCGGCTGGCCGAAGCGCAGATCACCCTCCAGGCGCCGTCGGCCACGCTGCCGGCGCTGGGCCGGCCGATCGTGAACCTCCGGCACTTCCCGCGCCTGATCGCCGGCCAGTACGACAACCCGTCCGTGCACGAGCTGACCCAGTCCGTTTTGGACACTCCGGTCGTCGGCAACAACTGGACCGGCGCCAGCACCCTGAACTTCTTCGCCGCGCCCGGCGAGGAACTGGCCGACCTCCAGCCCGTGCGGACCGGGGCCGGCTTCCGCGGCTCGCTGTCGTACACCGTGACCACGCTGACGATGCTCTCCGGCCCGGACGCCTAGCCGTGCCATAAACTGCGGTGATGAGCCTGCGGTTTGCCCTGATCGGTCTCCTGCGCGAACGGCCGGCCAGCGGCTACGACCTGATGCGGGTCTTCGAGAAGTCCCTGCACCAGGTCTGGCCGGCCACCAAGAGCCAGGTCTACGCCGAGCTGGCCAAACTGGCCGACGCCGGGCTGATCGAGGTCACCGACGAGGGCCCGCGCGGGCGGCGGGAGTACGCCCCCACCGAGGCCGGCCTGGCCCAGCTGCGGCACTGGCTGGTGGAGATCACGCCCGAGGAGAACCAGCGCAGCGAGACGCTGCTGCGGGTGTTCCTGCTCGGGGCGGTGGAACGACCGCAGGCCAAGGAGTTCCTGCTGGCCGTCCGGGAGCGCACGCTGGCCGACCTGGCCCGGCTGGACGCGCTGACGGCCGGCATCGACTGGGACCGGCGCCGGGACGACGACGATGACCTGGTGCGCTACGGCCTCATGGCGATGGAGTGGGGCCGCCGCATGATGGAGATGACCCGCGACTGGTCCGAGTGGGCCGCCGCCCGCATCCCCGACCCCCGGTCCTGAACCCCCGCGAGTCCCGCTCTCCGTCACACCGAAATACGGTTTCCGGCACACATGCGCTTCCCATTTGCGCTCAGGTGGCAAATGGGAAGCGCATGTGGCACACCGGCTAGTTGGCGCTGAAGCCGCTGAAGTCGACCTCGGCGGTGGTGCGGGGCGCGTGCGAGATGGCGTACACGCCGACGTCTTGGGTCGCGGCGGCCGACGGCACGGTGCCGGTGCCCACGAGGTTCCAGGTGACGCCGTCGGTCGAGTAGTAGCCGCTGAACGTGGTGCCGCTGCGCACCAGCTTCAGCCACGCCGGGTACACCGCGGTCGCCACGGAGGCCTGCTGGTCGAGCAGCCCGTCGCCGTCGCTGTCCCAGTCGAGCAGGAACCCGTTGCCGGGCGTCTCGGCCAGGATCACGTGGCCCGCGCCGGCGTTGGCGTTGCTGATGTCGTTGCGCACCATGATGCCGGCCTTGGCCCAGACGTTGCTGTTGGCCTGGGAGTCGATCCGCACGACGGTGGTGGAGCCGTCGTGTTCCTTGCCCGGCAGGTACATCGCGCCGTACTCGTTGGTGCTGCCCCACAGGTCCGCGCCCTGGGCCTGGATGCCGAGCCGGTCACCGAGCTGGCTGAACTGGGCGGTCGTGGAGGCGAACGTCTTGTACGGCCCGGTGACCGGATGGCTGACGGTCGTCGAGTCCGCCGCCGCGAGCTTGCCCGAACCGCCGATGAGGTAACGGAAGTCGGCGCTCGCGTTGACCGAAGCCGTGGTGAACAGGGTGTCCGACGCGGCGATCGTCACCGTGAACGGGATCCGAATCTTCTCCCCCGGCCACACCACCGACCGCGACGGCACCGACGCCGGCGTCACCGTGGCGCCGGAAGATGCCTTCAGGGCAAGGGAAACGTCCCGGACCGGGGTCGAGCCGTTGTCCACGAACTCCAGCACGCCGGTCCGCTTCAGGGGATCGGCCCCGACCGCGTCCCACGTCAGCGAGACCGAGGTGTTGGGCTTGGCCAGCAGATCCGCGTGGTGCAGCGCACGAACCCGGTACAGGGCAACGCCATGCGCCGGCACGTCGGTGGAGATGGTCCCCGTCGACTCCGACTTCGCGCCGGTCCACAGGTCCTGGAGCGAGTAGTCAACGGCACGGGAAAGCCCCAGCGCGGCAACGGTCGTGGAGACGGCGCGCGGGGCGCCGGCAGTGTTGAACAGGCCGACGATCACGTCGCCGTTGGTCTCCTTCTTGGCGAACACCTGCGTGTCCGCGTCGCCGGAGATCCGCTTGGCGTCGATGCCGTCCTGGTCCACTGCCAGCACGTCGGCGTTGCGCAGCAACGAAAGGTCGCTGGCGTCGAGGTGCGTCAGGTCGGTGCCGAGGATCAGCGGCGACGCGGCCAGCGACCAGAGGCTCGCCTGCGTCCTGCGCTCGTCCGGGGTCAGGCCGTCGTTGTCGCCGTTGCCGATCTCCAACGAGTCGTAGTCGTTGAAGCCCTTGGGACCGCCGTTGCCGGCCCACGCCGCGACCTGGTCGAAGCGCGAGGCGACCGACGCCCACGACGTCAGCGGGAAGCTGGAATCGTCGGCGCCGCAGTAGCATTCCACGTCGCCGCCGGTGCGCCAGCCGTCGGCCAGGTCCTGCCATGCCTTGGCATTGTTGATGTCCAGGCTGTTGGACAGCTCCAGGTGGATCTTGCGACCGGTGTTGACCAGTGCCGTGGACCAGGCCTGCACGTCCTGGATGTCCTGCGTGCCAACGCCGTCCAGCTTGAGGTAGTCGACGCCCCACGACGCGAACTGCTTGGCCCAGCCGTCGATGAACGCCTGGGCGCCGGGCTTGGTGTAGTCGATGCCGACCATGCCGCCGCAGTTGTAGTTGGCCTCGTTGTAGGAGGTCGCGATGTCACGGGCGTGGTAGGGCGTGCCCTCGATGGCGCTGTTCTGCTCCACGGCCTGCTTGGAGATGCCGGGTGTCATGTACAGGCCGAACTTCAGGCCCAGCGAGTGCACGTAGTCGGCGGTGACCTGGATGCCGCTCTTCGATCCCTGCGCCGGGAACTTGGTCGAGTCGATCACCCAGCGGCCGTTCTGGTCCACGTTCGGCCCCTGCGCGCCGGGGCACTGGTACCAGAAGTCGTCGATGTTGACGTACTGATAGCCGAGTTTGGTCAGACCGCTGTCCTTCATGGCCTTGGCCTGCGCCTCGATGATGGCGGCGGTCGGGTTCTTGCGGATGAAGCTCCAGCTGCTCCAGCCCAGCAGCGGCTTGGCCGTCGGCGTGTTGTCGGCGGCGGCCGTGGCCGGCGAACCGACCGCAGCCACGCCGCCGATCGCCAGCAGAACGGCTAATGCCGTGGTCAGGGCGCGTTTCCTCATGCGTCGGCGTTCCTTCCACCCCGGTGTGAAAGCGGCACGACTCCACTCATGACCGAACGGAATCGAACACGACTCGCCAGAGCTCACCAAACACGCTGACGGGTGTCAAGAGCGGGTGAGGATGTGGGCAACAGCGAGCGCACACCGGGACGCCCGCCGACGCCGCAGGTCAGGCGGTGCGTCGCCGGACCAGATGCACGCCCATGCGCAGCACTGGCAACAGCAGCGAGCACAGCGGGGCCAGCGTCGTCACGAACGCGACCGGGATCGACACCGCGAACATCAGCACCACCGCGGTCATGAACTCGGCGGCGTCGGCGATCACCTCGTCCGGGGTGTTCGGCCGCAGCAGCCCGCTCCGGCGCAGGTCCGCGAAGGCCAGCAGCAGGAACAGACCGGCCAGCGCCTGATTCACGGCGTACACGGTGAACTGCACCGGGAACGCGTCGACCTCGCTGGTCAGCAGCTTGGTGGTGAACGGCATCAGCACGATCATGAGCAGCCACAACAGGTTCCACCGGATCACCCGGCCTTCCAGCCCCGCGACGTAACGGAACAGGCGTTGGTGGATCAGCCAGTGCATGGCCACGGCCGCGAAGCTGATCAGGAACGCGACATACTCGGTGGAGTGCCCGCCCAGGAACTGGAGCAGGCCGTCGTTGCCGTGCACGCCCCCGGTCGGCGTGGGCAGCTCCAGCGCCAGCAGCGTGATGGCGATGGCGATCACCGCGTCCGAGAAGTAGATCAGCCGTTCCGGGGCGCCGACCTCGGGGCGTGCAGCAGTCTCGGACATTTCTTTCCCCTCACAGTCCTGAATTGGACGGTCCAAAGCTTGACTGTCGCCCAGGCGCGCGTCAAGAGAGAGAACGGTCCAATACCGGACGGTCAGCGGGCGGTGCGGATCATCTCGCCGAGGCGGTAGACCATGCGCGAGCCGTCGCCCGGGGACACCGTGGCCCAGTCCTGCCCGTCACGGCCGCGCGCGACCACGCTGTAGTAGCGGCCGGCGGCGTTGTCGAACCAGCTCATGCCCGGCAGCCGCCGCACCCGGCCCCGCTCGTCGTACAGGCCGACGCCGATCTGCCCGAGCCGCAGCACCGCCGGCTCCAGCATGGCCGCGAGGGCCTTCTGCTGGTCCTTGGACACCGACGCCGCGGTCCGCCGCGTGACGGCCATCTGCGGCATCGCCGACCGTCCGTCGCCGGAGGCCCCTACCAGGCCGGCCGGCAGCGAGATCTCCTGCCCGGGCCCGGCCTTTGTCGGCGGCAGCAGGCTCACGATGCTCGCCGCCAGCGCCGTGTCCCGGGTCCACTCCAGCCGGACCATCTGTCCTTCTTGGACCATCAGCACGGCGTCCCGCCCCCGCGCCGCCGCGGCCGCGCGCAGCATCGACGACTGCGCGGCCTGCACGTCGACGGTGGAGATGGTGTCCAACTGAATGTGCGGCCGGGCCACCAGGGCCATCGCCGCCGCAATCGGTTGCGCCACCCGCCCCCGCTCGGTCACGCCCCGCTCTTCGAGGTCGGCATGGACCGCGGCACGAATACGTGACCGTTCCTCATAGGTCTCCCCGTAGCTGGGGATCTGGAACGGGTAGGGCGGCGAGCCCAGCCGCAGCTCTTCCCAGAGCACGTCGAACGCGGCCAGGGACACAGTGACGATCGGTGACATCGGCACCGAAGTTACCGCACTTGCCGCGACCGGACGGGTGGAACGGCGGAGTCACATTGACGCCACCGCCCGAGCCGCAGTATGTTCGGACAGAGAACGAGCGTGCGCATTACGAACACAAGACACGGTTGACCGGATCACCGGAGGACGGCAGATGGCACGGATCGGGACCCTCGCGGAGGGGGTGGCGGCGGTCGTCCGCGACGGCGACACGGTGGCGTTCGAGGGCTTCACGCACCTCATCCCGTTCGCCGCCGGGCACGAGGTGATCCGGCAGCGGATCCGCGACCTCACGCTGGTCAGAATGACCCCGGACGTGCTCTACGACCAGTTGATCGGCGCCGGCTGCGCCCGCAAGCTGGTGTTCTCCTGGGGCGGCAACCCCGGCGTCGGCTCGCTGCACCGGTTCCGCGACGCCGTGCAGCACGACTGGCCGGCCCCGCTGGAGCTGGAGGAGCACAGCCACGCCGGCATGGCCAACCGCTACGTCGCCGCCGCCTCCGGGCTGCCGTTCGCGGTGCTGCGCGGCTACCGCGGCACCGACCTGCCGGCCCAGACCGACAACATCAAGCCGATCACCTGCCCGTTCACCGGCGAGGTGCTGACCGCGGTGGCGGCGCTCCAGCTGGACTCCGCCGTCATCCACGCGCAGCGGGCCGACCGGCAGGGCAACGTGCAGCTGTGGGGCATCACCGGCGTGCAGAAGGAGGCGGTGCTGGCGGCCAAGCGCTCGCTGGTCACGGTCGAGGAGATCGTGGACGAGCTGGCGCCGGTGCCGGGCGCGGTCGTGCTGCCGTCCTGGGCGGTCGGCCACGTCGCGGCCGTGCCGGGCGGCGCGCATCCCTCCTACGCCGCCGGGTACTCCGTGCGGGACAACGACTTCTACCAGGAATGGGACGCGATCAGCCGGGACCGGGACGAGTTCACGCGCTGGCTGGAGGACCTGAAGTGAGCGAGCTTGCGAGCGAGCCAGTCAACACAGGGAGTGCTCTCGCTGCCGACGAAGGAGGCGGCGTGAACTACACGGCCGACGAGATGATGACCGTGGCCGCGGCGCGGGCGCTGGGCGACGGCGTGGTCTGCTTCGTGGGCATCGGCCTGCCGAGCACCGCCGCCAACCTGGCCCGCCGCACCCACGCCCCGAACCTGGTGCTGGTGTACGAGTCGGGCACGCTCGGGGCCAAGCCGGACCGGCTGCCGCTGTCCATCGGCGACGGCATCCTGGCCGAGACCGCCGACGCCGTGATCGGCGTGCCCGAGGTGTTCAACTACTGGCTCCAGCCCGGCCGCATCGACGTGGGCTTCCTCGGCGCGGCCCAGATCGACAAGTTCGGCAACATCAACACCACCGTCATCGGCGGCGACTACCGCAATCCCAAAGTGCGGCTGCCCGGCGCGGGCGGCGCGCCGGAGATCGCGGCCTCGTGCCGGGAGGTCGTCGTGGTGGTGCGGCAGAACCAGCGGGCCTTCGTGGACCGGGTCGACTTCGTCACCTCCTTCGGCTTCGGCCGCGGGCCCGGCGAGCGGGAGGCGCTCGGCCTGCGGGGCGGCGGCCCGCGCCGGATCATCACCGATCTCGGCGTGCTGCAACCGGATCCGGACAGCTGCGAGTTCGTGCTCACGCATCTGCACCCGGGCGTGGAGCTGGCCGACGTGAAGGCCGCCACCGGGTGGGACCTCGGCGTCTCCCCCGACCTGAGCCGGTCGGACGCGCCGACCGAGCGGGAACTGTCCGTGCTGCGTGCCCTGAAGGCGGCGTCATGACCACCGACGTGTTCATCGCGGACGCCGTCCGCACCCCCATCGGCAAGTACGCCGGCGGCCTGGCCAAGGTCCGCCCGGACGACCTGGCCGCCAGCACGTTGAAGTCATTGCTGGCCCGCAGTCCCGAGCTCGACCCGGCCCGCATCGAGGACGTGGTGCTCGGCGACGCCAACGGGGCCGGCGAGGACAACCGAAACGTGGCCCGCATGGCCACGCTGCTGGCCGGCCTGCCGGTGTCGGTGCCCGGCAGCACCGTGAACCGCCTGTGCGGCTCCGGCATGGAGGCCGTGATCGGCGCTTCCCGCGCGGTCGCAGTCGGCGACGCCTCGATCATCGTGGCCGGCGGCGTGGAGTCGATGACCCGCGCGCCATGGGTGCTGCCCAAGCCCGACCACGCCTTCGACCGGGCCCACGAGACGCTGCACTCCACGACGCTGGGCTGGCGCATGGTCAATCCCGCCCTGCCCGACCAGTGGACCGTCAGCCTGGGCGAGGCCACCGAGATCCTGGCCGAGAAACACGGCATCGGGCGCGAGGCCCAGGACGTGTTCGCCGCCGCCAGCCACCACAAGGCCGCGGCCGCCTGGGAGAAGGGCGTGTTCGCGGACGAGATCGTGCAGGTGCCGGGGGCCGAGCTGGAGCGGGACGAGAACATTCGCCCCGACACCTCGGTCGAGAAGCTGGCCCGGCTCAGGCCGGCGTTCCGCCCCGACGGCACCATCACCGGCGGCAACGCCTCCCCGCTCAACGACGGCGCCGCCGCGCTGGTCATCGCCGACCAGGCCGGAATCGACTCCTTCGGCGGCCGCCCGCTGGCCCGCATCGCCGCCCGCGCCGCGCACGCCGTCGAGCCCCAGTTCTTCGGCATCGGCCCGGTGGAGGCGGCCAACCGGGCGCTGGCCAAGGCCGGCATCGGCTGGTCCGACCTGAGCGTGGTCGAGCTCAACGAGGCCTTCGCCGCCCAGTCCCTGGCCTGCCTGTCGCTGTGGCCCGAACTGGATCCGACCATCGTCAACCCGCACGGCGGCGCCATCGCCATCGGGCACCCGCTGGGCTGCTCCGGGGCACGCATCCTGGGTTCGCTGGCGTGGGAGCTGCGCCGCCGCGGCGGCGGGTGGGGGCTGGCCGCCATCTGCATCGGCGTCGGCCAGGGCCTGGCCGTCGTCCTCGAAGCGTGACCTGGAAGCGTGAAGGAGAAGCCGGTGAAACTTCCGCACTACGCCTCAGACGGCGAGTCACACCCGCCGAACTCCAGCGAGCACTACCGGTCCAGCGTCCTGCGCGCCCCGCACCGCCCGTTACAGCTGATCCCCCAGCACCTCACCGAGATCACCGGGCCGCTGCTGGGTGCGGACCGGGTCGGGGAGCTCGACCACGACCTGACCCGGCAGCACATCGGGGCACCGCTGGGCGAGCGGATCATCGTCAGCGGCCGGGTGCTCGACGCCAACAACCGACCGGTGCCCAACACGCTGGTCGAGGTGTGGCAGGCCAACTCGGCCGGCCGGTACGCGCACGACCGGGACCGGCACGACGCGCCGCTGGATCCCAACTTCAGCGGGGTCGGCCGCACGGTCACCGACGCCCAGGGGAACTACCGGTTCGTCAGCATCAAGCCCGGGGCCTACCCGTGGCGCAACCACGACAACGCCTGGCGGCCCGCGCACATCCACTTCTCCCTGCTGGGCCGGGCCTTCACGCAGCGGCTGATCACCCAGATGTACTTCCCCAACGACCCGCTGTTCCCGTTCGACCCGATCTACAACTCGGTCCGCGACGAGCAGGCCCGGCAGCGCATGATCGCCCGGTTCGACCTGCCCACCACCCAGCCCGAGTGGGCCCTGTCGTACCAGTTCGACATCGTGCTGCGGGGCAGCGACGCGTCGGTGTTCGAGGACGAGGAGGACGAATGACCACCCCCTCCCAGACGGTCGGTCCCTTCTTCGCGCTGCCCGACGGGCTGCCCTGGCCCGACGGCCCGGAGGTGGTCGCCGAGGGCACGCCCGGCGCGGTGGTCATCCGCGGCACCGTGTACGACGGCGCCGGCGATCCCGTGCCCGACGCCATGATCGAGACCTGGCAGGCCAGCGCCGCCGGCCGCTTCGACCACCCCGACGACCCGCGCGGGGCCGTGGACGAGGGCTTCCGCGGTTTCGGCCGCTCGGCCACCGATCCCGAGGGCAATTTCTGGCTCCGCACGGTCAAACCGGGCTCGCTGCCCACGCCCGACGGCGACGCCGAGGCCCCGCACATCGACGTCACCGTGCTGGCCCGCGGCCTGCTGCAGCGGCTCGTGACCCGCATCTACTGGCCCGACGAGGAACAGGCCAACGCCGCCGACCCGGTGCTGGGTGCCGTGCCGGCCGAGCTGCGGCACACTCTCATCGCCCGGCGGGAGGGCGACGAGCTCCGGTTCGACATCCGCCTCCAGGGTGATGGGGAAACCGTCTTCTTCGAGCTGTGAGGGACGCGTGACGGACTACCGGTGGGCCGGCGCCGACGAGGGCCCGGTGCTGGTCGTGGGCAACTCGCTCGGCACCGACGCGCGGATGTGGCGGGAGCAGCTGCCCGCGCTCGGCGAACGGTTGCGGCTGCTGCTGATCGACCACCCAGGGCACGGCGGGGCGGCGGCGGCGCCCGGGCTCGACACCATCGACGGCCTCGGCGAGCGGACCCTGCACCTGCTCGACGAGGCCGGCGTGGAGCGTGCCCACTACCTCGGGCTGTCGCTGGGCGGCATGGTCGGCCTGTGGCTGGCGGCCAACGCCTCCGAGCGCGTCGACCGGCTGGCGGTGTGCTGCACGACGGCGTACTTCGGCACGCCCCAGGCCTGGCGGGACCGGGTGAAGGCGGTGCGAGCCAACGGCACCGCCTCGATCGCCCCACAGGTCGTGGACCGCTGGGTGACCGCCGACCACACCGACCGGGCCTGGCTGGTGGAGATGATGTCCGCTGTCGACGACGAGGGCTACGCGGCGTGCTGCGAGGCCCTGGCCACACTGGATCTGCGGGCCGCGCTGCCGTCCGTCGCGGCCCCGACGCTGGTGATCGCCGGCGACGAGGACCGGGCCACCCCGGTGGAACACGGGCAGGCCATCGCCGACGCCGTTCCCGGCGCGCGGCTCAAGGTCGTGCCGGGGGCGCACCTCGCCCCGCTGGAGTCACCCGATGTGGTGACGCCGTTGCTGGTGGAGCACTTCACCTCGGTGCGTCGGCAGGTCCTCGGCGACGCCCACGTGGACCGGGCCCAGGCGGCGACGACCCCGTTCACCGCCGACTTCCAGGACTTCATCGGCCGCTACGCGTGGGGCGACATCTGGACCCGGCCCGGCCTGGACCGCCGCACCCGCAGCGCCATCACGCTGGCCATGCTGGCCACCCTGCAGCACGAGGACGAGCTGGCCATGCACGTGCGGGCCGCGCTGCGCAACGGGATGACCGTCGAGGAGATCAAGGAGGTGCTGCTTCAGGTCGCGGTGTACGCCGGCGTGCCCACGGCCAACCGGGCGTTCCGTGTCGCCGACCGGGTGCTGTCTACCCTGGACACACCATGAGCGAGCCATCCGGAACCGACACCGAGACATCAGCCCGCGGCAACGCCTTCGTCCAGTCCCTGGAGCGGGGGCTGGCCGTGATCCGCGCGTTCGACGCCGAGCACAGCGAGCTGACGCTCAGCGACGTCGCCCGCAGCACCGGGCTCACCCGGGCCGCCGCCCGACGGTTCCTGCACACCCTGGTCGAGCTGGGCTACATGCGGACCGACGGCCGGCTGTTCGCGCTGCGGCCCCGGATCCTGGAGCTGGGCTACGCCTACCTGTCCAGCATGGGGCTGCCCGAGGTGGCGCAGCCGCACCTGGAGAACCTGGTGTCCAAGGTGCACGAATCGAGCTCGGTGTCCGTGCTGGACGGCGAGGACGTCGTCTATGTGGCCCGCGTGCCGACGAAGCGGATCATGACGGTGTCCATCGCGGTCGGCACCCGGTTCCCGGCCTACGCCACCTCGATGGGCCGAGTGCTGCTGGCCGCGCAGTCCGACGAGTGGCTGGACGCCTACTTCGAGCGGGCGGAACTGCACGCGCTGACCCGGTACACCACGGTGGAGCGGCAGCTGCTGCGCACGATGCTGGAGCACATCCGCACCACCGGCTGGGCCCTGGTGGACCAGGAATTGGAGGTGGGACTGCGCTCGATCGCGGCGCCCATCCACGACCCGGCCGGTGAGGTGATCGCCGCGGTGAACGTGTCCGCGCACGCCAGCCGGGGCAGCGGCGAGGACATCCGCAACGAACTGCTTCCGCATCTGCTCGGCGCCGCCGAGGCGATCGAACACGATCTACGCGGCAGCCGTCGCTGAGGATTCGCCGCAGGGGGCCCGGCCCCGGGGATTCGACACAGGGGGATTCGGGCGAACGGGCGCGTCCGTTTGACGTAAATTCGACAATCTGAAACAAGTGAAACAAACGAAAGGCCCGCCACCGTTGGTGACGGGCTTCGCTCAGCCGAACCAGGTCAGCCGATAATCAGACGATCTCAGATCGCCCGCACGCCCATGGCCTGCGGGCCCTTCTGGCCCTGACCGACCTCGAACTCGACCTGCTGGTTCTCCTCCAGGGACTTGAAGCCGTTGCCCTGGATCTCCGAGTAGTGCACGAAAACGTCAGCGCCACCATCGGACGGGGCGATGAAGCCGAAGCCCTTTTCCGAGTTGAACCACTTGACGGTGCCCTGAGCCACTTGATCTATCTCCTCAAACAGGTACTACGTCTCGCCGCAACCGCGGCGCTACGGGTCTGATCGCGGACGGGGGACTTCACCCGGTTCCCTGCGAGGAGGACCACCGCCCGCGACTTCTTCCGCGAGCGTGGATACGACACGAACACAGAATGCGACCACACACAGTGAACCACACCGAGTGCTCAAGGTGGAAGTCCGCCACCCGTCCAGGTGTGACCGCCGGCACTTCCCCCTCTTGACGCGACAAGAGTTCACCTCTTAAATCATGACTCGAAATAAGGTGTGACGCGCGCACCGCCACCGAGCCTCACACACCGACGGACCCCTGCGAACCTGTCGAACCGAGGTGCCCTGCCGTGCGACCAACGCTGCTCGTCGTGCCCCTGGTGCTCGTGGCCGGAATGATGGCGGCCCCGGCCGCCAACGCCGCCAACGAGTCCGTCAACATCTGGCTGACCTCAACCAATGACTCCGGTGGCCGCAACGTCACCCGCGGGCTGCAACAGCAGAGCCCGATCAGCTTCACCGCCGGCACCGGGACCGGCCAGCAGACCATCACGGTCGACGAGAACACCCGGTACCAGCAGTTCGAGGGCGCGGGCGCGTCGTTCACCGACACCACCGCGTACCTGATGAACTCCAGCGGCGCCCTGTCCGCCGCCACCCGCAACGCCACCATGCAGAAGCTGTTCGACCCGGTCAACGGCATCGGGCTGAGCTTCCTGCGCAACCCCATGGGCGCGTCCGACCTGGCCCGCTACAGCTACACCTACGACGACGGCGCGGCCGACCCCAACCTGACCCGCTTCAGCCTGTCGCACGACCTGGTCGACGTCATCCCGCTGACCAAGCAGGCCAAGCAGCTCAACCCGCAACTGAAGGTCATGGCCTCGCCGTGGACCGCGCCGCCGTGGATGAAGGACAACAACTCCTACGTCCAGGGCTGGCTGCAGTCGCAGTACTACCAGGCCTACGCCAACTACTTCGTCAAGTACATCCAGGGCTTCCAGGCCCAGGGCGTGCCGGTCGACTACGTGTCCGAGCAGAACGAGCCGACGGTGGGCGGCAACTACCCCGGCATGAACTGGAACGGCTCGGGGCTGGCCGTGTTCGCCAAGAACAACCTGCTGCCGGCGCTGCACAACGCGGGCCTGTCGACCAAGGTGCTGGCCCTGGACTGGAACTGGGACAGCTACGACAGCTTCGCGGCCCCGACCGTCAATGACGCGTCGATCCGCAACGACCCGAACTTCGGCGGCGTGGCGTGGCACGGCTACGAGGGCGACGTCTCGGAGCAGACCACGATCCACAACCAGTACCCGTCGATGAACATGTACGAGACCGAGCACTCGGGCGGCAACTGGATCGGCAATCAGCAGAACGAGGACATGAACAACATCATCGACTACACCCGCAACTGGGACCGTAGCGTGGTGAAGTGGAGCCTCGCCGTCGATGAGCACCAGGGCCCCAACAACGGCGGCTGCAGCACCTGCACGGGCCTGATCACCGTGCACCAGAACGACAATCGCGGCCAGGTCGACTACAACATCGAGTACTACGACATGGGCCAGCTGACCAAGTTCGTGAAGCCGGGCGCCACCCGCATCGCCTCCAACGACAGCGCGGTGCGCAACGTCGCGTGGATCAACCCGGACGGCTCCAAGGCGCTCGTGGCCTACAACCCCAGCGGCAGCGCGCAGAGCGTGCGGGTCAACTGGGGCAACGAGTCCTTCACCTACTCGGTCCCCGCCGCCACCAGCGCCACGTTCACCTGGAACGGCACGCAGGGCGGCACCACCACCCCGCCGCCCGGTGGCCACACCATCACCGGCATCGGCGGCAAGTGCGTGGACGTGGCCGGCGCCAACTCGGCCAACGGCACCCAGGTGCAGCTCTACACTTGCAACGGCACCGCCGCGCAGACCTGGACCCAGTCCGGCAGCACGCTGCAGTCGCTGGGCAAGTGCCTCGACGTCGCCGGCGCCAGCACCGCCAACGGAGCCAAGGTCCAGCTGTACGACTGCAACGGATCCGGGGCCCAGCAATGGACCCAGAACGGACAGCACGAACTCGTCAACGCCGGTTCGGGTAAATGCCTCGACGCCACGAACCAGAGTTCGGCCGATGGAACTCCGCTGCAGATCTGGACCTGCGCCGGCGGCGCGAACCAACAGTGGACGCTCAACTGACGTCCTGATCGTCCGAATTCTCCGTCCCGGCCCGTCGCGCGTTCCGCCCGCGATGGGTCGGGACGGCTCCAGCATTCCCAAAACCGGCCCTGAGCTGCGGTTTTACGTCCGAACGCACTATTGATCGCTGCCCGATCGGGCGGTATGAATACGTCACGGAATTGGTCCAGACCGCCCCCGCCGTCGCGGCCTGTCGATTTCGTGAAATGCCGGATTTTCACCCCTGCCTGCACGATTCCGGCCGTGCGATACCCGTAGGAGATCGACCATGCGCATCACGACAAGAGCGGTGTTGGCCGCCGCGCTGCCGTTGGCGGCGACCGCGGCCATGGTGGCCGCGCCGGCCGCGACGGCGGCCCCGGCCGCGGGCGGGGCCTTCCCGGCCCACTACTCCGCGCCCTACCTCCAGGTCAGCGACGCCGACGCGGGCCAGATGGCCTCGGACATGAACGCGACCGGCACGAAGTTCTACACGCTGGCGTTCCTGACGCCGCAGTCCGGCTGCACGCCGGTCTGGGAGGCCAACGGCACCGGCGTCGGCTCGTTCAAGTCGCAGATCACCGCGCTGCAGAACGCCGGCGGCAACGTGATCCCCTCCTTCGGCGGGGCCGAGGGCGGCGAGCTGGCCCAGACCTGCACGAACGTGTCCAGCCTGACCGCCGCGTACGCCAACGTGGTCAACCAGTACGGCACCAACCGCCTGGACTTCGACATCGAGGGCGGCGTCATCAAGGACACCGCGTCGATCGCCCGGCGCGACCAGGCCCTGGCCGCGCTCCAGGCCCAGAACCCGAACGTGCAGGTCGACTACACGCTCGCGGTCGGCACCGACGGCCTCGAGAGCGACCAGTTCACGGTCCTCAACGACGCCAAGGCCAAGGGCGTCAAGGTCAGCGTCATCAACCTGATGGTGATGGACTTCTACGACGGCCAGCCCGTCATCAACGACGCGCTGTCGGCCGCCCGCAACGCCGCCAACCAGATCGCCGGCCTGTACGGGATCTCCACCTCCGCCGCCTACGGCAAGATGGGCCTGACCCCCATCGCCGGCCGCAACGACGACGGCGCCCAGTTCAGCCAGACCGACGCCCAGACGCTGGAGACCTTCGCCGCCCAGAACGGCGTGGCCGAGCTGTCCTTCTGGGAGCTGCAGGACTACGACCGGGCCACCGGCTACGCCTACTCCCGGATCTTCCAGAAGCTCACGGGCGGCACCACTCCGCCCCCGCCGCCGCCCGGCGGCGGCACCATCACCGGCATCGGCGGCAAGTGCGTCGACGTCGCCGGGGCCAGCTCCGCCAACGGCACCCAGGTGCAGATCTACACCTGCAACGGCACCGCCGCGCAGACGTGGTCGCACTCCGGCAACTCGTTGCAGGCCCTCGGCAAGTGCCTGGACGTCGCCGGCGCCAGCACCGCCAACGGCGCCAAGGTCCAGCTGTACGACTGCAACGGCTCCGGGGCCCAGCAATGGACCGTCAACGCGCAGAAGGAGCTCGTGAACACCGGCTCCGGCAAGTGCCTCGACGCCACCAACCAGAGCTCCGCCGACGGCACCCCGCTCCAGATCTGGACCTGCGCGGGCGGCGCCAACCAGCAGTGGACCCTCAACTGAGGTAACTCCCTCCACGGCGAAGGGGCCTGCCAAACGCCAGGGCAGGCCCCTTTGACAACCGCGAGTCCCGCTCTCGGGCAGGCATGATCTCAACACATGCTCGCCCGAG
>NZ_JBFBAM010000035.1:0-90098 GCF_040682195.1 Kutzneria sp. NPDC051319
CCCCAGCAACCCCCCCCGTGAGCCCACCCCAAACCTGCCGTCTTAAAACACGGCATGCGCCAAAACCCGTTGTTGATCCGGCGGGGGCCGCCCTCCCCCCCGCCCGCGACGGATCGGCGCCCGCACCGACCACAGTCGCACGGAAGCAAGGAAGAAACCCGTGGCACAGGAAGTGCTCACTGACCTGGCCAAGGTCCGCAACATCGGGATCATGGCCCATATCGACGCGGGAAAGACCACCACCACCGAGCGGATCCTGTTCTACACCGGGATCAACTACAAGATCGGTGAGGTCCACGACGGCGCGGCGACGATGGACTGGATGGAGGAGGAGCAGAAGCGCGGCATCACGATCACGTCCGCCGCGACCACCTGCTTCTGGAACGACCACCAGATCAACATCATCGACACGCCGGGGCACGTCGACTTCACCGTCGAGGTCGAGCGCTCGCTGCGGGTCCTTGACGGCGCGGTTGCGGTGTTCGACGGCAAGGAGGGCGTCGAGCCCCAGTCCGAGCAGGTCTGGCGGCAGGCGACCAAGTACGACGTCCCGCGTATCTGCTTCGTCAACAAGATGGACAAGCTCGGCGCGGACTTCTACTTCACCGTCCGCACCATCCAGGAGCGTCTCGGCGCCAAGCCGCTGCCGATCCAGCTGCCGATCGGCGCCGAGAACGACTTCACCGGCGTCGTCGACCTGGTCGAGATGCGCGCGCTGACCTGGCACGGCGAGGTCCAGAAGGGCGACGACTACACGATCGAGGAGATCCCGGCCGACCTGGCCGAGATCGCCGCGGAGTACCGCGAGAAGCTCGTCGAGGCCGTCGCCGAGACCGACGACGCCCTGATGGAGCTGTACCTCGGCGGCGAGGAGCTGTCGGTCGAGCAGATCAAGCGGGGCATCCGCAAGATCGTGACCGACCGCGTCGCCTACCCGGTGCTGTGCGGCTCGGCGTTCAAGAACAAGGGCGTGCAGCCCATGCTCGACGCCGTCATCGACTACCTGCCGTCGCCGCTGGACGTGCCGCCGGTCGAGGGCACGCTGCTGGACGGCGAGACGCCGGCCTTCCGCAAGCCGTCCTCGGAGGAGCCGTTCTCCGCGCTCGCGTTCAAGATCGCCGCGCACCCGTTCTTCGGCAAGCTGACCTACATCCGGGTCTACTCGGGCAAGCTCAACGCCGGCACCCAGGTCATCAACTCGACCAAGGACCGCAAGGAGCGCATCGGGAAGCTCTTCCAGATGCACTCCAACAAGGAGAACCCGGTCGAGGTGGCCAGCGCCGGCCACATCTACGCGGCCATCGGCCTGAAGGACACCACGACCGGTGACACGCTGTGCGACCCGCAGTCGCCCATCGTGCTCGAGTCGATGACCTTCCCGGACCCGGTCATCTCGGTCGCCATCGAGCCGAAGACCAAGGCCGACCAGGAGAAGCTGGGCACCGCGATCCAGAAGCTGGCCGAGGAGGACCCCACCTTCCAGGTCAAGCAGGACGAGGAGACCGGTCAGACGATCATCGCCGGCATGGGCGAGCTCCACCTCGAGGTGCTCGTCAACCGGATGAAGTCCGACTACAAGGTCGAGGCGAACATCGGTAAGCCGCAGGTGGCCTACCGGGAGACCATCCGCCGCAAGGTGGAGAAGTACTCCTACACGCACAAGAAGCAGACCGGCGGCTCCGGCCAGTTCGCCAAGGTGATCATCGAGATCGAGCCCTTGAAGAGCGAAGACGGCGCGCTGTACGAGTTCGACAACAAGGTCTCGGGTGGCCGCATCCCGCGGGAGTACATCCCCTCGGTCGACGCCGGCGCCCAGGACGCGATGCAGTACGGCGTGCTGGCGGGTTACCCGCTGGTCGGCATCAAGGTGACGCTGCTGGACGGCGCCTACCACGAGGTCGACTCCTCCGAAATGGCCTTCAAGATCGCCGGTTCCATGGCGCTCAAGGAAGCCGCTCGGAAGGCCGACCCGGTGTTGCTGGAGCCGGTGATGGCTGTCGAGGTGACGACGCCCGAGGACTACATGGGCGATGTCATCGGCGACTTGAACTCCCGCCGTGGTCAGATCCAGGCGATGGAGGAGCGCAGCGGTGCCCGTATCGTGAAGGCACTGGTTCCGCTGTCGGAGATGTTCGGGTATGTCGGCGACCTGCGGTCCAAGACCCAGGGTCGGGCGAACTACACGATGCTGTTCGACTCCTACGCCGAGGTTCCGACCAACGTGGCGAAGGAAATCATCGCGAAGGTGAACGGGGAGTAGTCAGACCCGCCCGCTTTCAACGGTGGCCCGGGAGTCGATCTCGGGTCACCGACCAACCGACCCTGACGTAACCGCCGGGCCGACCACACCAACACCCGGTCCGGCGGAAGCAACACAAAGTCCAGGAGGACAATCCAGTGGCGAAGGCGAAGTTCGAGCGGACCAAGCCGCACGTCAACATCGGCACGATCGGTCACGTCGACCACGGCAAGACCACGCTGACGGCGGCGATCACCAAGGTTCTGGCCGACAAGTACCCGACCCTGAACGCCGCGTTCGCGTTCGACCAGATCGACAAGGCGCCGGAAGAGAAGCAGCGCGGCATCACGATCAACATCTCGCACGTCGAGTACCAGACCGAGAAGCGCCACTACGCGCACGTTGACGCCCCCGGTCACGCGGACTACATCAAGAACATGATCACCGGTGCCGCGCAGATGGACGGCGCGATCCTGGTGGTCGCCGCGACCGACGGCCCGATGCCGCAGACCCGTGAGCACGTGCTGCTGGCCCGCCAGGTCGGCGTGCCGTACATCGTTGTCGCCCTGAACAAGGCCGACATGGTGGACGACGAGGAGATCCTGGAGCTCGTCGAGCTCGAGGTCCGTGAGCTGCTCTCGGACCAGGAGTTCCCCGGCGACGACGCGCCGGTCGTGCGCGTGTCCGGCCTCAAGGCGCTCGAGGGCGACGAGAAGTGGGCCGCCACGGTGCTCGAGCTCATGGACGCCGTGGACGAGAACGTCCCGGAGCCGGTCCGTGAGATGGACAAGCCGTTCCTCATGCCCGTCGAGGACGTCTTCACCATCACCGGTCGCGGCACCGTCGTCACCGGCCGCATCGAGCGCGGTGTGGTCAAGGTGAACGAGGAGGTGGAGGTCGTCGGAATCCGCGAGAAGGGGTTCAAGACCACCTGCACCAGCATCGAGATGTTCAAGAAGTTCCTCGACGAGGGCCGCGCCGGTGACAACGCCGCGCTGCTGCTGCGCGGTGTCAAGCGCGAAGACGTCGAGCGCGGCATGGTTGTGATCAAGCCGGGCACCACCACGGTGCACACGGAGTTCTCGGGCAACGTCTACATCCTGTCCAAGGACGAGGGCGGCCGCCACACGCCGTTCTTCAACAACTACCGGCCGCAGTTCTACTTCCGCACCACCGACGTGACCGGCGTGGTGACCCTCCCCGAGGGCACCGAGATGGTCATGCCCGGCGACACCACCTCCATGACCGTGAAGCTGATCCAGCCGATCGCCATGGACGAGGGCCTGCGGTTCGCCATCCGCGAGGGTGGCCGCACCGTCGGCGCCGGCACCGTCGAGAAGATCATCAACTAATTTGGTGGTGGGGGCCGGGTGGCAGTCACCTGTTATCTGGCCCTCACTTCGCCGCCCCCGATTTGGACGCCGCACCTGGGTGTGGCATCCTTAACGGGTTGCTCGTTGCAGAGGCGGCTGGCTCGTTCGCGTACCAGCCGCCTCGCTGCGAGAAGCCGGCACCCACACGGGCCTAGATGGCCTGGGTGTACTGGGTCTGACCGGACCCCGCCTACTCGGGACTGAACAAGGACCAGTAGGGCTGGTGTGCGCGTTGGCGCGGTGTCCCTGAAAAGGCGACACGCCCGACCGCGTGGACCGGAGGGCCCCGGCACCTGATGACATTGACTCGTGAATAGGGGAGCGGCACAGCTGGGCCCCGGCCCGTCACGAGTCAGCCCGCAGCGGTACGAGAAGAGGAACGGCAAGCCATCATGGCGGGACAAAAGATCCGCATTCGGCTCAAGGCCTACGACCACGAGGCGATCGACGCGTCCGCGCGCAAGATCGTCGAGACCGTGACGCGCACCGGCGCTCGGGTCGTCGGGCCGGTGCCGCTGCCGACCGAGAAAAACGTCTACTGCGTCATTCGCTCGCCGCACAAGTACAAGGACTCGCGCGAGCACTTCGAGATGCGCACGCACAAGCGGCTGATCGACATCCTCGACCCGACGCCGAAGACGGTTGACGCGCTCATGCGCATCGACCTGCCGGCCAGTGTCGACGTCAACATCCAGTAAGCGCGCGGCGGCGGAGAGTAACGAAACTCATGTCTGACAAGCAGATCAAGGGGATCCTGGGCACCAAGCTCGGCATGACCCAGGTCTTCGACGACAAGAACCGGGTTGTGCCGGTCACGGTCGTCAAGGCTGGGCCCAATGTCGTCACCCAGGTCCGTACGCAGGAGAAGGACGGCTACACCGCCGTCCAGCTGGCCTTCGGCGCCATCGACCCGCGCAAGGTGAACAAGCCCCGCGCCGGTCACTTCGCCAAGGCCGGCGTGACGCCTCGTCGTCACGTCGCCGAGCTGCGCACCGCCGACGCCGACGCCTACGAGGTCGGCCAGGAGATCACCGCCGAGGTGTTCCCGGCGGGCTCCGTCGTCGACGTGGTCGGCACCAGCAAGGGCAAGGGCTACGCCGGTGTCATGAAGCGCCACGGCTTCAAGGGCTTGGGCGCCGGCCACGGCGTGCAGCGCAAGCACCGCTCGCCGGGCTCCATCGGTGGCTGCGCCACCCCGGGTCGTGTGTTCAAGGGTGTGCGCATGGCCGGCCGGATGGGCCACGCCCGCGTCACCACCCAGAACCTGACCGTGCACCAGGTGGAGGCCGAGTCCGGCCTGCTGCTCATCAAGGGCGCCATTCCCGGCCCCAAGGGTGGCCTGGTGTTCGTCAAGACGGCCGCGAAGGGCGAAGCCTGATGACCACTGTGGACATTCGCAACGCCTCCGGTGAGGCCGGCGGCAGTGTCGAACTGCCCGCCGAGATCTTCGACGTGCAGGCGAACATCCCGCTGATGCACCAGGTCGTCGTGGCCCAGCTGGCCGCGGCCCGCCAGGGCACGCACGCCACCAAGACCCGCGGCGACGTCCGCGGCGGTGGCAAGAAGCCGTACCGCCAGAAGGGCACCGGCCGCGCCCGTCAGGGCTCGACCCGGTCGCCGCAGTTCGTCGGCGGTGGCATCTCGCACGGCCCGCAGCCGCGTGACTACTCGCAGCGGACGCCCAAGAAGATGAAGGCCGCCGCTCTGCGTGGCGCCCTGTCCGACCGGGCTCGCGCCGGCCGGCTGCACGTGGTCAGCTCCCTGGTCGAGGGCGACAAGCCGTCCACCAAGGGCGCCCGCCTCGCGCTGGCCGCCATCACGGAGTCGCGCCGCACGCTGGTCGTGATGGGCCGCTTCCAGGAGCAGGACTGGCTGAGCGTGCGCAACCTGACCAACGTGCACCCGATCGCGCCGGACCAGCTGAACACCTACGACGTGCTGGTCAACGACGACGTCGTGTTCACCAAGGACGCGTACGAGCTGTTCATCGCCGGCCCGGCCAAGGGTCGTTCGGTCAAGGCCACGGCCCGCTCGTCCGAGCTGACCGAGGAGGTCTGACCAATGATCCCCGACCACAGGGACATCCTGCTCGCGCCGGTGATCTCCGAGAAGAGCTACGGCCTTCTCGAGGAGAACAAGTACACCTTCCTGGTGGCTCCGGACGCCAACAAGACGCAGATCAAGATCGCGGTCGAGAAGGTCTTCGGCGTCAAGGTCCTGAGCGTCAACACGATCAACCGCCAGGGCAAGCGGAAGCGGACCCGGTCCGGCTTCGGCAAGCGCAAGGACACGAAGCGCGCGATCGTCACGCTCTCCGCGGAGAGCAAGGCGATCGAGATCTTCGGCGGCCCGACCGCCTGATGACTGAGGACTGCTGATCTGACATGGGCATTCGCAAATACAAGCCGACGACGCCAGGCCGTCGCGGTGCGAGCGTCTCCGACTTCGCCGAGATCACTCGGTCGACGCCGGAGAAGTCGCTCGTGCGTCCGCTGCACGGTCGTGGCGGCCGAAACGCGCACGGCAAGATCACCACTCGGCACAAGGGCGGCGGTCACAAGCGGGCATACCGCCTGATCGACTTCCGTCGGGCCGACAAGGACGGCGTGCCGGCCAAGGTCGCGCACATCGAGTACGACCCCAACCGCACCGCGCGTATCGCGCTGCTGCACTACGCGGACGGGGAGAAGCGCTACATCATCGCCCCGAACAAGTTGTCGCAGGGCGACACGATCGAGAACGGCGCTCGCGCCGACATCAAGCCGGGCAACAACCTGCCGCTGCGCAACATCCCCGTCGGCACCGTGGTGCACGCGATCGAGCTCCGCCCCGGTGGCGGCGCGAAGATCGCCCGCTCCGCCGGCGCGAAGGTGCAGCTGGTGGCCAAGGACGGCCCGTACGCCCAGCTGCGGATGCCCTCGGGCGAGATCCGCAACGTGGACGTGCGCTGCCGCGCCACGGTCGGCGAGGTCGGCAACTCCGAGCACGCCAACATCAACTGGGGCAAGGCCGGCCGCATGCGCTGGAAGGGCCGCAAGCCCACGGTGCGTGGTGTCGCCATGAACCCGGTCGACCACCCGCACGGTGGTGGTGAGGGCAAGACCTCCGGTGGTCGCCACCCGGTGAACCCCGCGGGTAAGCCCGAAGGCCGTACCCGCCGCCGCAAGGCAAGCGACCAGCTCATCGTCCGGCGTCGTCGCACCGGTAAGAAGCGCTGAGCAGGAAGGGAGTGAAGGATGCCACGCAGCCTGAAGAAGGGCCCCTTCGTTGACGACCACCTGCTCAAGAAGGTGGACGTTCTCAACGAGTCGGGCAAGAAGACCGTGATCAAGACCTGGTCCCGCCGGTCGACGATCATCCCCGACATGCTGGGGCACACCATCGCGGTGCACGACGGCCGCAAGCACGTTCCGGTGTTCGTCAGCGAGGCCATGGTCGGTCACAAGTTGGGCGAGTTCGCCCCGACGCGGACCTTCAAGGGTCACATCAAGGACGACCGGAAGTCGCGCCGCCGCTAAGCGGGCACGGACAGGAGCAAGGGGTAACAAGCAATGGCTGACAACGCGACCGGCGCGGAGGAGCTGCCGCGCGCCGTGGCGCGGGCCCGCTACGTCCGCCTGACGGCAATGAAGGCACGCCGTGTGGTCGACCTCATCCGTGGCCGCAACGCCACGGAGGCCCTGGCCGTGCTGCAGTTCGCGCCGCAGGCGGCGAGCGAGCCGGTGGCCAAGGTGCTTGCGAGCGCCATGGCCAACGCCGAGAACAACCTGAGCCTCGACCGCGACACCCTCTGGGTGTCCAGCGCGTACGTGGACGAGGGTCCGACGTTGAAGCGGTTCCGTCCGCGCGCTCAGGGCCGGGCCTACCGGATCCGCAAGCGGACGAGCCACATCACGATCGAGGTCGAGTCCCGCCCGGCGGATAAGAAGGCCGGCAAGTCTCGAGCCAAGAAGGGGGCCCAGTAGTGGGTCAGAAGATCAACCCGCACGGCTTCCGCCTTGGTATCACCACCGACTGGAAGTCCCGCTGGTACGCCGACAAGCAGTACGCGGAGTACGTGGCGGAAGACGTCAAGATCCGCAAGATGCTGAGCAAGGGCATGGAGCGGGCCGGCATCTCCAAGGTGGAGATCGAGCGCACCCGGGACCGGGTTCGCGTCGACATCCACACCGCCCGTCCGGGCATCGTCATCGGTCGCCGCGGCGCCGAGGCCGATCGCATCCGGGGCGAGCTGGAGAAGCTGACCGCCAAGCAGGTCCAGCTCAACATCCTCGAGGTCAAGAACCCCGAGTCGGACGCGCAGCTGGTCGCCCAGGTGACCGCTGAGCAGCTGTCCAACCGCGTGTCGTTCCGGCGCGCGATGCGTAAGGCCATGCAGTCGGCCATGCGCTCGCCGCAGGTCAAGGGCATCCGGGTGCAGTGCGGTGGCCGTCTCGGCGGCGCCGAGATGTCCCGCTCGGAGTTCTACCGCGAGGGTCGCGTCCCGCTGCACACGCTGCGCGCGGACATCGACTACGGCTTCTTCGAGGCCCGCACCACCTTCGGCCGCATCGGCGTGAAGGTGTGGATCTACAAGGGCGACGTGGTCGGCGGCTTCCGTCACCGCGACAACGCGGCTCCGGCCGGCGGCGGCAACGACCGCCCGCAGCAGCGTCGCGAGCGTCCGAACCGCGCCCGTCGTTCGGGCTCGGCCGGCACGACCGCGACGAGCACCGAGGCCGGCCGCGCGGCCGCCGAGGCGAACGCCGCGACCGCGACCGAGGCTCCGGCCGTCGAGGCCGCCAGCACTGGCAATGGGGAGGGCTGAGTAGTGCTCATCCCGCGTAGGGTCAAGCACCGCAAGCAGCACCACCCGAAGCGGAGTGGTGCGGCCAAGGGTGGCACCCGTGTCACCTTCGGCGAGTTCGGCATCCAGGCGCTGGAGCCGGCCTACGTGACCAACCGGCAGATCGAGTCCGCTCGTATCGCCATCAACCGGCACATCCGTCGTGGCGGCAAGGTCTGGATCAACATCTTCCCGGACCGCCCCCTCACGAAGAAGCCGGCGGAAACCCGCATGGGTTCCGGTAAGGGCTCGCCCGAGTACTGGGTGGCCAACGTCAAGCCCGGCCGGGTGCTCTTCGAGATGAGCTACCCGAACGAGACGGTTGCTCGGGAGGCGCTTCGCCGCGCCATCCACAAGCTGCCGCTGAAGTGCCGGATCGTCACGCGTGAAGGTGGTGACTTCTGATGGCAGCGGGTACCAACGCCGCGGAGATGCGTGAGCTCACCGACGAGGAGCTCGTGCTTCGACTTCGGGAGTCCAAGGAGGAGCTGTTCAACCTCCGGTTCCAGATGGCCACCGGCCAGCTGGACAACAACCGCCGGCTGCGCACGGTCCGTCACGACATCGCCCGCGTCTACACCGTGATGCGGGAGCGGGAGCTCGGTCTTTCCGTGTCGCCCGACGACGTTACGACTGGTGAGGGTGCTGCATGAGTGAGACCAACGAGGCCGCGAGCCGCAACGACCGCAAGGTGCGCGAGGGGCTTGTCGTGTCCAACAAGATGGAGAAGACGATCGTCGTCTCTCTCGAGGACCGCAAGAAGCACCCGCTGTACGGCAAGGTCCTGCGGACCACGACCAAGGTGAAGGCGCACGACGAGGAGAACGCCGCCGGTATCGGCGACCGCGTCCTGCTGATGGAGACCCGTCCGCTGTCGGCCACCAAGCGCTGGCGTCTGGTCGAGGTCCTCGAGAAGGCCAAGTAACAACAAGACCGAGCCTGTCAGGTCGGAAATCTGGCAGGCCATCGATGGTCAGGGAGCTGTAAGTGATTCAGCAGGAGTCGCGACTGCGTGTCGCCGACAACACCGGTGCGAAGGAGATCCTTTGCATCCGCGTGCTCGGCGGCTCGTCGCGTCGCTACGCGGGCATCGGCGACATCATCGTCGCCACCGTGAAGGACGCCATTCCCGGCGCCGGTGTGAAGAAGGGTGACGTGGTCAAGGCCGTCATCGTTCGCACCGTCAAGGAGCGGCGCCGTCCGGACGGCTCGTACATCCGGTTCGACGAGAACGCCGCGGTGCTCATCAAGCCCGACAACGAGCCGCGGGGCACCCGCATCTTCGGCCCGGTCGGCCGCGAGCTGCGCGACAAGAAGTTCATGAAGATCATCTCGCTCGCACCGGAGGTGTTGTGATGAAGGTGCGCAAGGGCGACACGGTCGTGGTCATCGCGGGCAAGGACAAGGGCGCCAAGGGCAAGGTCATCCAGGCCTACCCCGACACCGACCGGGTCCTGGTCGAGGGCGTCAACCGGATCAAGAAGCACACCAGGGTCACGCAGACCCAGCGTGGCGCTCAGTCCGGTGGCATCGTGACCCAGGAGGCGTCGATCCACGTGAGCAACGTGATGGTCGTCGACTCCGACGGCAAGCCGGCCCGCGTCGGCTACCGCTCGAACGACGACGGTCGGCGCGTGCGCGTCTCCCGCCGCAACGGTAAGGACATCTGATCATGACCACTACTGAGAAGGTCCTGCCGCGGCTGAAGACCCGGTACCGCAGCGAGATCGTTCCTGCCATGCAGGAGCAGTTCACCTACGACAACGTCATGCAGACGCCCGGCGTCGTGAAGGTCGTCGTCAACATGGGCGTCGGCGACGCCGCCCGTGACGGCAAGCTGATCGAGGGCGCGGTCCGCGACCTGGCCACGATCACCGGCCAGCGTCCCGAGGTCCGCAAGGCCCGCAAGTCCATCGCCCAGTTCAAGCTGCGCGAGGGCATGCCGATCGGCGCGCGCGTGACGCTGCGCGGCGACCGCATGTGGGAGTTCCTGGACCGCCTGCTGACCATCGCGCTGCCCCGTATCCGTGACTTCCGCGGCCTGTCGGGCAAGCAGTTCGACGGCAACGGCAACTACACGTTCGGGCTGAACGAGCAGTCGATGTTCCACGAGATCGACCCCGACTCGATCGACCGTCCCCGTGGCATGGACATCACCGTCGTGACCACGGCCACCAACGACGACGAGGGTCGGGCGCTGCTCAAGCACCTCGGCTTCCCGTTCAAGGAGAACTGAGCCGATGGCGAAGAAGGCGCTGATCAACAAGGCGGCCGGCAAGCAGAAGTTCGCCGTGCGTGCCTACACCCGCTGCCAGAAGTGCGGCCGCCCGCACGCCGTGTTCCGCAAGTTCGGCCTGTGCCGGATCTGCCTGCGCCAGATGGCGCACCGCGGCGAGCTGCCCGGCGTGCACAAGTCCAGCTGGTAATTCGTTCGACCCCGCACCACCCCACTTCGCCCCAGGCCTGCACTTGGAACCAGGGCGAGAAAGGTTGACAGGTCACCCATGACGATGACCGACCCGATCGCAGACATGTTGACGCGTCTGCGGAACGCAAACTCGGCATACCACGACGAGGTCGTGATGCCGCACTCGAAGCTCAAGGCGAACATTGCCGAGATCCTCAAGCGCGAGGGCTACATCGCCGGCTACCGCGACGCAGCGGGCGAGAAGGGCAAGAACCTTGTCGTCGAGCTGAAGTACGGCCCGAACCGTGAGCGGAGCATCGCCGGTGTCCGGCGTGTCTCCAAGCCGGGTCTGCGGGTCTACGCGAAGTCGACCAACCTGCCCAAGGTGCTCGGTGGGCTGGGTGTCGCCATCATCTCCACCTCCGGCGGTCTCGTGACCGACCGGCAGGCGGGCAAGCAGGGTGTGGGCGGGGAAGTCCTCGCCTACGTGTGGTGAGGAAGGGGGACTGACGATGTCGCGCATTGGAAGGCTGCCCATCACCGTCCCCTCCGGGGTCGACGTGAACATCGAGGGCCAGGTCGTGAACGTGAAGGGCCCGAAGGGCTCGCTCGTGCACACCGTGGCCGAGCCGATCGCCGTGGAGCGGGCCGAGGACGGCACGCTCCAGGTGACCCGGCCCGACGACGAGCGTCTCTCGCGCTCGCTGCACGGCCTGTCCCGCACGCTGATCAACAACCTGATCATCGGCGTGACGCAGGGCTACGAGAAGAAGATGGAGATCACCGGCGTCGGTTACCGCGTGCAGCTCAAGGGTTCTGACCTTGAGTTCGCGCTCGGCTACAGCCACGCGGTCCCGGTGAAGGCGCCCGCGGGTATCACCTTCGTGGTGGAGACCCCGACCAAGTTCTCCGTCCAGGGCATCGACAAGCAGTTGGTCGGCGAGGTCGCCGCCAACATCCGCAAGCTGCGCAAGCCCGACCCGTACAAGGGCAAGGGTGTGCGGTACGCGGGCGAGAAGATCCGCCGCAAGGTCGGGAAGACGGGTAAGTGATCATGGCTGAGTCCACTGCTACCAAGAGGAAGCCGGTCGGCAAGGACGTGTCGACCCGGCGTCGTGTCGCGCGGGCCCGTCGTCACTTCCGGCTTCGCAAGAAGATCAGCGGCACGTCCGAGCGCCCGCGCATGGTCGTCAACCGCTCCTCGCGGCACATCGTCGTGCAGGTCATCGACGACATCGCCGGCCGCACGCTGGCGTCGGCCTCCAGCCTGGAGGCGGACGTGCGTGGGATGGACGGCGACAAGAAGGCCCGCGCCGTCAAGGTGGGCCAGCTGGTCGCGGCCCGCGCCAAGGAAGCCGGCATCGACAAGGTCGTCTTCGACCGCGGCGGTTACGACTACCACGGCCGTATCGCCGCGCTGGCGGACGCCGCCCGCGAGGCGGGGCTGGAGTTCTGACAGTATGAATTTTTCTGGGAACAACACTGGAATTGAGAGGGCCGTCTGATGCCGGGACGCACGCGTCGCGAAGGCGGCGGTGGCGAGCGCGGAGAGCGCCGCGACCGTCGTGACGGTGGCCGCGGCGGGGCGGCTCAGGAGAAGACCCCGCACCTCGAGCGCGTCGTCGCCATCAACCGGGTGGCGAAGGTCGTCAAGGGTGGTCGTCGCTTCAGCTTCACCGCGCTGGTGATCGTCGGCGACGGCGACGGCATGGTGGGCGTCGGCTACGGCAAGGCCAAGGAAGTTCCGGCCGCCATCGCCAAGGGTGTCGAGGAAGCGAAGAAGAACTTCTTCCGCGTGCCTCGCATCGGCGGCACCATCCCGCACCCGATCCAGGGCGAGAAGGCCGCCGGCGTGGTTCTGCTGCGCCCGGCCAGCGCCGGTACCGGTGTTATCGCCGGTGGCCCGGTGCGTGCCGTCCTGGAGTGCGCGGGTGTGCACGACGTGCTGAGCAAGTCGCTGGGTAGCGACAACGCCATCAACATCGTGCACGCCACCGTGGCCGCTCTGAAGGGCCTTCAGCGCCCCGAAGAGGTCGCGGCCCGTCGTGGCCTGCCGCTGGAGGATGTTGCTCCCGCCGGCATGCTGCGCGCTCGCGCGGGGCAGGTGTGACATGGCCCAGCTCAAGGTGACGCAGGTCAAGAGCAGCATCGGTACCAAGCAGAACCACCGCAACTCGTTGCGGACGCTGGGTCTGCGCAAGATCCGCCAGTCGGTCGTGCGTGAGGACAACCCCGTCAACCGGGGTCTGATCCACACCGTGCGCCACCTGGTGGTCGTGGAGGAGGTCAACTCATGACCATCAAGATCCACCACCTCCGCCCCGCCCCCGGCGCCAAGACGGCGAAGACCCGGGTCGGCCGCGGTGAGGGTTCCAAGGGCAAGACCGCGGGTCGCGGCACCAAGGGCACCGGCGCACGCAAGAACGTGCCGGCTCGCTTCGAGGGTGGCAACCTGCCGCTGCACATGCGGCTGCCGAAGCTCAAGGGCTTCCGCAACCCGTTCCGCACCGAGTACCAGGTCGTGAACGTCGCGGACCTGGCCCGCCTGTTCCCGCAGGGTGGCGCCGTCGACGTGGCCGCCCTGGTGGCCGCGGGCGCCGTTCGCAAGAACGAGCTGGTCAAGGTGCTGGGCGACGGTGACATCGCCGGCGTGAAGCTGGACGTCACCGCGCACAAGTTCTCCGGCAGCGCGGTGGAGAAGATCGCCGCCGCTGGTGGCACCGCCACCACGCTGTGAACTGACGCAGTAACCGCGAAGCGGCCGGCAGGAGCTCCTCTCCTGCCGGCCGCTTCGTGTTGTGGTCCGGCGGGTTCAAGAGTTCCTCAATAGTCCGGACGGACCAGTCCGCTACCTTTCGGTCGCGTGTCGACGCCACCACAACCGCCCCAGTGGCAGCAGCCGCCGTATCCGGGGCCGCAGCAACCTCACTGGCAGCAGCCCTATCCGCCGCAGCAGCCGTACCAGCCCTATCCGGGCCAGCAGCAGTGGCGGCCCGGACCGCCGATGCCGCCGCCCCCGAACCGCGGCCGCACCGTCCGGCTGGTGATCGTGCTGTGCTGCGCGCTGCTGGTCGTCGGCATACTCGGTTTCACCTTGCTGCGGCCCGTGTTGTTCCCGGGCGGCGGCGCCCAGCAGACCGTGGCCAGAGACGACGGCATGACCGTGAAGCGGCCCGGACCCGAGGCCGACGGGGACAGCTACGCGGACCCGGCGCCGCTGGCCGAGCAGCCCAATCCCCAGCCGACCAACTACCAGGGCACCGCGGTGGTGCAGGCCTGCAACGTGCTGTCCGTGGCCGACCTGAACAAGCTGGGCCTGCACTACGACCCCAATCCCGAGCCGAACTCGGCGAACTACGAGCGGATTTCCATCGCCGCCGACGGGACGGCGCCGCTGCACACCGACGCCCTCGGTTACGCCAGCGGCAGCGGGTTCGCGCTCAACCGGTGCGAGTACAGCCTTGAGGCCAACGACAAGAGCACCGGCGACTCGGTGCGGATCGCCGTGTCCCAGCAGCCGTACAACCCGGTGAGCGGCTTCGTGGACCGGTACACGCGCGGGCCCGACATCGGCGCCATCAGCGTCTACACACTGCTGCGGGACGGCGGCAAGCCCGGCGACACGAGCGGCGACACCGTGTTCAGCGCCAAGGGCATCACCGTGGACATGGACTTCACCCTGAGCAAGGCGGGCTACGCCGGCAAGCTCACCGACCTCACCGCGACCGTCGGCCACAACATGGCCACGCAGATGGCGAGCCCGACGGGGCCGTCGACGGTCATCTACGACAAGGGCGCCTTCCCCAAGAGCTATGCGCAGGCCTGCCCGCTGCTGGCCGGCGGGGTCTTCGACGCCGCCTACCACAAGCCGCTGTCCCCGCTGGTGATCGAATCCCCGGGCACGGCCGTCGGCCAGGTGGCGTTCAGCGACCAGAACGACCACAACCTCTACAACTACGTGGAGATGGAGTGCGAGCGTGGCGGCGGCGAGGCCGACGGGCTGTCCCGCACCAGCCTGGAGCTGCGGGTGACCAGCTACCTGTCGGACCGGCCGGCCCAGCAGAACGTCAACTTCGAGCGGTCCCACCACAACGGCGTGGCTGCCAGCGTGCCGATGGGCGACGAGTCGCTGATCATGAACCAGCCGGGGTCGGTGGCCACCGCCGGCGTGCTGCTGATCCGCAAGGGGCGGTTCGTGATCGAGCTGCGGGCCGCGGATCCGGACCACGGCGACCGGGGGCTGTCCCCGCAGGAGGCCGAGTCGATGCTCGTGCCGGCCGGACAGCTGATCATGAAGAACTTCGGCGACCAGAAGTGATGTCACCGTCCCGCCCGGCCCCTTGCGGCTGGGCGGGACGGCGTGAGCAGTGCTTATATGGCCGGGATTGTCCGGTTCGGGACCCGCCGTCCGGCGGGGCCCGATGATCACCGCGCCTTTCTGTTCCCGGCGGGGTCCGTAGCCCCGGCCGGGCCTGTTACAGTCGTGAGCACGCTTCGGGCCCCACCGGCACGAAGCGTTCCTGGCTTGCTCGCCAGGTCGTCAGCCGGCCTAGAGTCGGACAAGCCGTTCACCGGTCGGAGACCGGTGACGCCGAGGAGGTCACGCGTGCTTGGCGCCTTCCGCTCGGCTCTCGCGACGCCGGACTTGCGCCGCAAGATCCTTTTCACCCTGGGGATCCTTGCGCTGTATCGGCTGGGCTCGCAGCTGCCTTCCCCGGGCGTGAACTTCGCAAACGTTCAGCAGTGCATCTCGGGTATTGACCAGAGCGGCGGGGTCTTCGGCCTCATCAGTCTGTTCAGCGGCGGCGCGTTGCTCCAGCTGTCGGTGTTCTCGCTGGGCATCCTCCCGTACATCACGGCGAGCATCATCATCCAGCTGTTGACGGTGGTGATTCCCCGCTTCGAACAGCTGAAGAAGGAAGGCCAGTCCGGCCAGAACAAGCTGACCCAGTACACCCGGTACCTGACGGTCGCGCTGGCCATCCTGCAGTCCACCGGCATCATCGCGCTGGCCACCCGCGGCCAGCTGTTCGGCAACTGCCCGGCCCAGGTCATCCCCGACCAGAGCCTGTTCTCGCTCAGCGTCGTCGTGCTGACCATGACCGCGGGCACCGCGATCATCATGTGGTTCGGCGAGCTCATCACCGAGCGCGGCGTCGGCAACGGCATGTCGATCCTGATGTTCACGTCGATCGCCGCCCGCATCCCGACCGAGGGCCAGCAGATCCTGCAGCAGGGTGGCGGCCTGGTGTTCGCCGCGATCTGCGTGTTCGGCCTGCTGATCATCGGCTTCGTCATCTTCCTGGAGCAGGCTCAGCGCCGTATCCCGGTGCAGTACGCCAAGCGCATGATCGGGCGCCGCATGTACGGCGGCACCTCGACCTACCTGCCGCTGAAGGTCAACCAGGCCGGCGTCATCCCGGTCATCTTCGCCTCGTCGCTGCTCTACCTGCCGCAGCTGATCATCTCGCTGACGTCCAACACGGGCGGCGACGGCGGTTGGCAGCAGTGGGTGCAGAGCTACATCGTCGACCCGAAGAGCTGGGGCCACATCGCGCTGTACTTCGGCCTGATCATCTTCTTCACGTACTTCTACGTCGCCATCACGTTCAACCCCGACGAGCGGGCCGACGAGATGCGCAAGTTCGGCGGCTTCATCCCCGGCATCCGCCCGGGCCGCCCGACTTCGGAGTACCTCTCCTACGTGCTGAACCGGATCACGCTGCCCGGCTCGCTGTACCTGGGCGTGGTGGCCGTGCTGCCGACCTTCTTCCTCAGCGTCACCGGGTCGAGCGGCGCGAACAACAACTTCCCGTTCGGCGGCACCGCTGTGCTGATCATGGTTGGCGTCGGTCTCGACACGATCAAGCAGATCGAGAGCCAGCTCATGCAGCGCAACTACGAAGGGTTCCTGCGCTAGTGAGACTCGTCCTCGTCGGCCCGCCAGGCGCGGGCAAGGGTACTCAGGCAACCGTGCTCAGCGACAAGCTCGGCGTCCCGCACATCTCCACCGGGGACCTGTTCCGGGCCAACATCGCCGATGAGACCCCTCTCGGGCTGGAAGCCAAGAAGTACCTGGACACCGGCGCCCTCGTGCCGGACTCGGTGACCAACGCGATGGTCAAGGACCGGCTCGCGCAGCCGGACGCCCACGCCGGGTTCCTGCTCGACGGCTTCCCGCGCAACACCGCCCAGGCCGATGTGCTGGCCGAGATCCTCGCCGAGTCCGGCGAGACCCTCGACGCCGTGCTCGAACTGGACGTGCCCGAGGACGTGGTCGTCGGGCGGCTGCTCGCGCGGGGCCGGGCCGACGACACCGAGGAGGTCGTGCGGCACCGGCAGGAGGTCTACCGGTCGGCCACGCGGCCGCTGCTGGACTACTACGACAGCATTCTGGTCACCGTCGACGCCGTCGGCGAGATCAGCGAGATCACCGAGCGGGCGCTCAAGGCGCTGCGCGCTGGAGCCTGAGTTGCTCAAGCGAGGTCGCGGTATCGAGATCAAGACGCGCGGTGAGCTGGAGGCGATGCGGGCGGCCGGAATCGTGGTCGCCCGCTCCCTCGCCCTGATGGCCGAGCGGGCCGCCGCCGGCGTCAGCACCGCCGAGCTGGACGAGTTGGCCGAGCAGACCATCCGGGACGCCGGGGCCGTGCCCTCCTTCAAGGGCTACCACGGCTTTCCCGCGTCCATCTGCTCGTCGGTCAACGACCAGGTCGTGCACGGCATCCCGAGCCGCACTCAGGTGTTGGCCGACGGGGACCTCGTCTCCATCGACTGCGGCGCCATCCTCGAGGGCTGGCACGGCGACGCCGCCGTGACCGTGCTCGTCGGCGCCTCCGCTGAGGCCGACCGCAAGCTCTCCGAGGCCACCCGCGCCTCCATGCACGCCGGTATCGAGGCCGCCGTCGTCGGCGCCCGCCTCACCGACGTCTCCTTCGCCATCGAGAGCTCTGTCCTGCGTTCCGACGAGGCCGACGGCATCGAGTACGGCATCGTCACCGACTACGGCGGCCACGGCATCGGCACCCAGATGCACATGGAGCCCTTCCTGCCCAACTTCGGCAAGCCCGGCAAGGGTCCCCGCCTCAAGGCCGGCATGGCCATCGCCATCGAGCCCATGCTCACCCTCGGCACAGACCAGACCCGGGAACTCGACGACGGCTGGACCGTCATCACCGCCGACGGCACCCGGGCCGCCCACTGGGAGCACTCCATCGCCATCACCGACGAAGGTCCCTGGATCCTCACCGCCCCCGAGGACTGACCATCCCCATCGCGGCGTAGAGCTCGTCGGCCTGCCTGCGGTAGGCCTCGTCCCCGCACAGGTCGGCGAGCAATTCCAGCGCATCGGCCTCACCTGGCCGGTGTCCGGTCTCCCGCTGGATCGCTAGCGCCTCGAACGCCGTCGACATCGCCTTCTGCTGGTCACCCTGTCGCCGCAGTACGTCGGCAAGCGTGGTCATACTTCTCCCCCTGATGACTCTTGCCGAGATCGTGCTGCTGTCTGCCAGTGCCTTCCGAACGGTGTGGTCGGCATTCGTCAGCTGACCATCACGAAGGTATGCCTCGGCCAAGTACGACATGACAAGACAGCCCGCATACTGTGGTCTTTGTGTCTGAAAACTCCTGGTTATGCGTTTGAGTAGCGACAAGGCGGAGTTGCGGTCGCCGCCATCCAAGAATGCGGCGGAAACGGATGACAGTAGGCCTATGTCGTCGACGTTGGCCGCCATCTCATCAAGCGTGATCCTGTCCTTTTTGTCGATCGCCCTCGTTCTCATTGCTCTCACCCATATGAGCTGGGCGTGTGTGGCGTGTCGCATGTATTCGTAAGAAAGCAATTTAGATAGGACAAGTCCGCGGTCGAGTAGCTCTTCGGCCTGTGTGAACTCTCCAAGAGCATGGGCCGTGTCGCCCATGCGGAACAAAATCCGGGCCTCGGTCTGTTGGTGGCCGCCTCGCCGGGCGGCTATGAAGGCGGTTTCGTTCATGGTGACCGCTTCGGCGAGTTGGCCTAGCGCGTACAGGGCCGTCGCCAGGTTGGACAGCCCGGTGATCTCCACCTGTTCCAGGTCGAACTGCCTGGCCAGCGCTATGGATTCCCTGAAGTAGTCCAGGGTCTCGGTTGTGCGGCCCAGATCGTACAGCACTATGCCGTAGTTGCTGATGGCGTTTGCGGAGCCGTAGCCATGCCCAGCTTCTTGGAAGAGCCTGGTGGCGTTCGCCAAATGGTCCAGGGCCAGGGTGCCGAGGTCGTCTGTTGGCCAGCCCGCGTTCAGCCATGAGCGTAGCGAGATGCCGATGGATCTGTGCATTTCGGCCTGGCTGACCAGATTGCCGTCGCGTTCGGCGCCGGCGAGGCCCAAAGTGGCGATGGTACGCCAGTCATGCTGAGGGCCGATGGTGGTGATGAAGTAGAAATGCAGCGCGTTGGCCAGTTGCCAGGCATGCCAGCCGGACCGGAAATCCGTGGCGAGGCGAGTTGCCGAAGTGAGGTTGGGTAGCTCTGTTGTGAGCCAGTCCGCCGCTGACTGCGGTTCGGTGAAGACGACCGGGCGGGCGTCCTGGGGAGGTGGCGGGCAAGGCAGCCGCTGGGCGTCACGTCCGAGCGTCGCGGTGGCGTTGTCGATGGTGTGCAGGTAGTGGTTCAGCATCCGGTCGGTCGCGAGTTCGCCGTCATCGAGCCGGCATTGCTCCGCGGCGTAGACGCGGATCAGGTCGTGGAACTGGTATCGACCCGGAGCGTGTTCCTGAAGCAGGTTGACGGTCGCGAGCCTGGCCAGGTGGAAGATGGCGGAGTCCACACTGACGTTGCCGACAGCAGCGGCGAGGGCGATGCCGAAGTCGTGGCCGGGAATAACGCTGAGCAGTTGGAACAGCCGTCGACTGGGATCGTCGAGCGCGGCGAGGGATATGTCGAATGTCGCGCGGACGCCGGCCTTCTCCTCACCGAGAATGTCGAGTGCGTCGATGCGTCGCTGCCCGCGCAGTTCGATGGCGTAGGCGGCGATCGAAGCGGCGGAATGGTCGGGCAGGTTGCCGATGACGATGCGCAGCGCCAGGGGGAGGTGACCGCAGAGTTCGGTGACCTCGGCGGCGGCCTCGGGGGCGGCGGTGACGATGTCGGTGCCGAGGAGGGCGAGTGAGTCCTCGGCGGGCAGGACGTCGAGCTGGAGCGGGTCGGTGAGCTCGGCAAGCACATCGCGGCTGGTGATCAGGTGGGCGACAGTCGGATCGTCCAACAGGAGCGGGCGCACCTGGTCGGCGGATGAGGCGTTGTCCAGCGCGATGAGCATCCGGCGGCCGGCGCATTCGGTGCGGTAGCGATCGATGAGACCGGGCTCGTCGGGCGGGATCTGGTCGGCGGGGACACCGAGGGCGCGCAGGAACATGGCCAGGACCTGGGTGGTGGCCAGCGGTTGCCGGGCGTCGTAGCCGCGGAGGTTGACGAAGAGTTGGCCGTCGGGGAAATCGGGCTTGAGGGCATGGGCGGAGCGGATGGCCAAGGAGGTCTTGCCGATGCCGGGCGGGCCGGAGACGACGGCGATGCGGCGGGACGTGATGTGCTGGCGCAAGGTGTCGAGCTCGCGGCGGCGGCCGACGAAGTTGCCGACGGACGGGGGGAGCTGGGAGACGACGCGGCGCGGGGCGGGAGCGGTGAGCAAGGCGTGTGCGGCGGTGAGCTCGGCGCTGAGGTCGATGCCGAGCTGGTCGGCGAGGGCGGCGCGGGCCTCGTCGTAGGCGGCCACAGCCTCGGCAGGGCGGCCGGCAGCGTGCAGGGCGCCGATGAGCAGGGCGGAGAGGTGCTCGCGCAGGGGGAGCTGACGGACGAGGTCCTGGAGGGAAGGGATGGCCTCGTCGTGCCGGCCGAGGGAGACGGCTAGTTCGCAGCGGCGGGTGAGGGCGTCGACGCGAAGGTCGGCAAGCGTTTGCGCCTCGGCGGGGAGGAGACCGTCGACGGGAGTGTCACGCCAGAGGGCGAGGGCCTCGTCCAGGAGGGGCAGGGCGGGAGTGGCACGGGCTTGGCGGAGCAGGGAGTCGAAGCGCTGGATGTCGGTGGTGCCGGCGGCGAGGCGGTAGCCGTCGGCCATGGTCTCGATCACGGCGGGATCGCCGAGGACCTTGCGCAAGCGCATGACGTAGGTGCGAAGGGTGTTACGGGCGCCGGCCGGCGGAGAAGACGGCCAGAGGCGGTCGATGAGCTGGTCGGCCGGGACGAGCTGACCGTGGTGCAGGGCGAGGACGGCGAGCAGGGTGCGCAGCCGAGCGGCGCCGATGGGGATCTCGACGCCGTCGTGGACGACCTGGAAGGGGCCGAGGACACGGAACTCCACGACAGGATTGTGCCGGGCGGTGCCGACAGGGCGGTGGTAACGGTGTTATCGAAGGCCGCCGGCTGGCAGGATGATGCTGTGGAGCAGCCAGTGCCGTCAGACGCCAAGCGAGTGTCGGATGCCGACCGCGGGATGGTGGCCGGCCAGCTCAAGAAGGCTCATGCGGAGGGCCGCCTCGACCTGAACGAGTTCGACGAGCGCACCCGGCTGGTGTGGGAGGCGCGGACGTTCGGGGAGCTGGCGGCGGTGACGGCGGACCTGCCCGATGTGCGTCAACCGGTGCCGTGGTCGCGGTCGGAGTTGGTGCAGGAGCCGGCGTCGACGAGCGCGCCGACGGCGGAGGTGGCGCGCCGGCCGGAGGGCCGTGGCTCGGCGGTCATGAGGGTGGCGACCGGGGCCTGGTTCGCGGCGAGCCTGGTGAACTTCGTGATCTGGGCGATCGTGGTGTTCACGGAGGGCATGGTCTACCCGTGGTGGATCTGGGTGGCCGGACCGTGGGGAGCCCTGCTGGTCGCGGGCTACATCCTGGGCCTCGGACGCGACAACCGGGGCTGAGCGGAGGCCCTGTCACTGGGGCTGACCGGGCGTGACCTGCGTCTCGATTTGGGCGATGCGGATGAGCACCGTACACTGGATTGACGGCGCACTCGTCGCGTCGATTCCGTCGTGCCTGCGGTGATCTTGACGTCACCGTGTTCGTGATCTTGGTGGGCGATCGGAGTCGGGGTGTCGCGCGGGCCGCACACCAGTCATACCACCGTCACGAAACGCGGAGGACATGGGCAAGAAGGACGGGGCCATCGAGGTCGAGGGCCGCGTGGTCGAGCCACTCCCCAACGCGATGTTCCGAGTCGAGTTGGAGAACGGCCACAAGGTTCTCGCACACATCAGCGGCAAGATGCGGCAGCACTACATCCGTATCCTGCCGGAGGACCGGGTTGTCGTGGAGCTGTCGCCCTACGACCTGTCCCGCGGCCGAATCGTCTACCGCTACAAGTGAGGTTAGGGATGTGGGGGCGCATGCTTCGCCTGAGCACCCCTAACAGGGCTCACTGGGGGCCTGGCCCCCAGACCCCCACACCGGGGGCAAGCCCCCGGACCCCCACCGTGGGGTCCGGACTCCGGACCCCACACACCACGCAACGCAGGAGTGCACGACCGTGAAGGTCCAGCCGAGCGTCAAGAAGATCTGCGACAAGTGCAAGGTGATCCGCCGTCACGGCCGGGTCATGGTGATCTGCGACAACCTGCGACACAAGCAGCGTCAGGGCTGAGTCGCAGGGGGTGGGTCGACATGCTTCGCCGTCGACCCCCTGCTGGAGCTTTCTGGGGGCCCGGCCCCCAGGCCCCCACGCCGGGGCAAGCCCCGGACCCCCGAGACCATCGAACCTCGTACTCGTCGCTGATCCACTCAAGTGGACGCGACCACAAGTACACACACCTCCTCGACCCTGCCGAGTGCCACACGCATTCGGCTCACCCCCGGACTCCAGGCCGGGGCTGGGACAGCACCCGCGCAAGCGGGCGCAACGGCACAGCGAGTCGGTCCCGGAACGGACGAGGAGCAGACCTGGAGCGATGAAACAAGTGAGGAGCAGTACGCCGCATGGCACGACTCGCTGGCGTCGACCTTCCCCGCGAAAAGCGGATGGAGATCGCGCTGACTTACATCTTCGGCATTGGCCGGACTCGCTCGAAGGCGCTCCTGGCCGCGACGGGCATCAGCCCCGACCTGCGCGCCAAGGACCTGGGCGACGACGACCTGGCCAAGCTGCGTGAGCACATCGAGGCCAACTACAAGGTCGAGGGTGACCTCCGCCGCGAGGTCCAGGCCGACATCCGTCGCAAGATGGAGATCGGCTGCTACGAGGGGCTTCGGCACCGTCGTGGGCTTCCCGTGCGTGGTCAGCGGACGAAGACCAACGCCCGCACCCGCAAGGGCCCGAAGAAGACGGTGGCCGGCAAGAAGAAGGCCGGTAAGAAGTAACCCCCGCTAGCTAGGAGATCTGAAGCAGAAATGCCACCCAAGACTCGCTCCGGCGCCGGGGTCAAGAAGGTCCGGCGCAAGGAGAAGAAGAACGTCTCTCACGGGCACGCCCACATCAAGAGCACGTTCAACAACACGATCGTTTCCATCACGGACCCGACCGGCGCCGTCATCGCGTGGGCCTCGGCCGGCCACGTGGGCTTCAAGGGCTCGCGTAAGTCGACGCCGTTCGCCGCGCAGATGGCCGCCGAGAACGCCGCCCGCAAGGCGGCCGAGCACGGCATGCGCAAGGTCGACGTGTTCGTGAAGGGCCCCGGCTCCGGCCGGGAGACCGCGATCCGCTCGCTGCAGGCGGCGGGCCTCGAGGTCGGAACCATCCAGGACGTGACCCCGCAGCCCCACAACGGCTGCCGCCCGCCCAAGCGGCGCCGGGTCTAGGGTACGGGGAGGAGTAAGCACAGATGGCTCGTTACACCGGCCCCGCGTCGCGCATCTCGCGCCGCCTCAAGGTCGACCTCGTCGGCGGCGACAAGTCCTTTGAACGCCGTCCGTATCCGCCCGGCCAGCACGGCCGCGGTCGCATCAAGGAGTCCGAGTACCTCCTGCAGCTGCAGGAGAAGCAGAAGGCTCGCTACACCTACGGCGTGCTGGAGCGTCAGTTCCGTCGCTACTACGAGGAAGCGGTTCGCAAGTCCGGCAAGACCGGCGAGAACCTGCTGCAGATCCTCGAGGCGCGACTGGACAACGTCGTCTACCGCGCCGGTCTGGCTCGCACTCGCCGCCAGGCCCGCCAGCTGGTCAGCCACGGTCACTTCATCGTGAACGGCCACAAGGTGAACATCCCCAGCTACCGGGTGTCCAAGTGGGACATCATCGACGTGAAGCCGAAGTCGCTGCCGACGCTGCCTTTCGAGGTCGCCAAGGCCACCTTCGGTGACCGTCCGATCCCGGCTTGGCTCCAGGTGGTTCCGTCCACCCTGCGTGTTCTGGTGCACCAGCTCCCCGAGCGGGCCCAGATCGACACGCCGGTGTCGGAGCAGCTGATCGTCGAGCTGTACTCGAAGTGATCCTTTCCGGCCTGGCCGCCCTCGGGCGGTCAGGCCGGAACTCGGTCGACGTCAAATAGCGGGCGTCGTACGAAAGAAGGTAAGCAGTGCTCATCTCTCAGCGACCCACGCTCGCCGAAGAGCCCATCAACGACACCCGGTCCCGGTTCGTCATCGAGCCGCTGGAGCCCGGGTTCGGCTACACGTTGGGCAACTCGATCCGGCGCACGCTGCTGTCGTCCATCCCGGGCGCGGCCGTGACGAGCATCCGGATCGACGGCGTGCTGCACGAGTTCACCACGGTTCCCGGGGTGAAGGAGGATGTCACCGACATCATCCTGAACCTCAAGGAGCTGGTCGTGTCCTCCGAGGAGGACGAGCCGGTGACCATGTACCTGCGCAAGCAGGGCCCCGGCGCGGTGACCGCGGGCGACATCGTGCCTCCGGCCGGTGTCACCGTGCACAACCCCGACCTGCACATCGCCACCCTCAACGCCAAGGGCAAGCTGGAGATCGAGCTCGTTGTCGAGCGCGGTCGCGGCTACGTCCCGGCGGTGCAGAACAAGCAGGCCGGCGCCGAGATCGGCCGGATCCCGGTCGACTCGATCTACTCGCCGGTCCTGAAGGTGACGTACAAGGTCGAGGCCACTCGTGTCGAGCAGCGCACCGACTTCGACAAGCTGATCCTGGACGTGGAGACCAAGCCGTCGATCACGCCTCGCGACTCCGTCGCGTCCGCGGGCAAGACGCTGGTCGAGCTCTTCGGGCTGGCCCGTGAGCTCAACACCGACGCTGAGGGCATCGAGATCGGCCCGTCGCCGGCCGAGGCGGACACCATCGCCGCGTTCGCGATGCCGATCGAGGACCTGGACCTCACGGTCCGGTCCTACAACTGCCTCAAGCGTGAGGGCATCCACACCGTCGGCGAACTGGTCTCGCGCAGCGAGGCCGACCTGCTCGACATCCGCAACTTCGGCGCCAAGTCGATCGACGAGGTCAAGCTCAAGCTCGTCGGCCTCGGCCTCGCGCTGAAGGACAGCCCGCCCGGATTCGACCCGTCGGTCGCCGCGACCGACTTCCCGGCCGACGCGGGCTGGTCCGACGCGGGTGTGGACGGACACCACGACGACGGCCAGGACTACGCAGAGACTGAGCAGCTCTGACCCAGCTGTTCTAGACCACAGGAGTAACGGAAATGCCGACCCCCACCAAGGGCGCCCGGCTTGGCGGGTCTCCGGCCCACGAGCGGCTGCTGCTGGCCAACCTGGCCACGGCGCTGTTCACCCACGGGCGGATCAAGACCACCGAGGCCAAGGCGCGCAAGCTGCGTCCGCTCGCCGAGCGGCTGATCAGCAAGGCCAAGCGCGGCGACCTGCACAACCGTCGCGAGGTCCTCAAGACCATCCGCGACAAGGACGTGCTGCACAAGCTGTTCGCCGAGATCGGCCCGCACTTCGCCGACCGCAACGGTGGCTACACCCGCATCGTGAAGACCATGCCCCGCAAGGGCGACAACGCCCCCATGGCCGTGATCGAGCTGATCGCGGAGCAGCTGGTCGCCACCGAGGCCGAGAAGGCCCGCGGCACCAAGTTCGCCAAGGACGAGGCCGCGACCCCGGCCGCCGAGGTCGTCGAGACCCCGGCTGCCGAGGAGGCCGTCGCTGACGAGGCCGCCGAGACCGAGGCTGTCGCCGAGGCCGAGGAGACCACCGAGGCTGAGGACAAGAAGTCCGAGTGACTTCGGTTCACGACGAGCCCGCCATTCCCGCTGGGGATGGCGGGCTCGTTCGCGTGCGGCTCGATCTCGGCTACGACGGCACGGACTTCTCCGGTTGGGCCCGCCAGCCCGAGCGGCGCACGGTGTGCGGCGTGTTGGAAGACGCGCTGTCCCAGGTGTTCCGGCAGCCGCTGACGCTGACCGTGGCCGGCCGGACCGACGCCGGCGTGCACGCCGGCGGTCAGGTGGCGCACGTCGACCTGCCGGCGGAGTCCGATGTGGACGGTCTGCCGAAGAGACTGTCCCGCATCCTGCCGGCCGATGTGCGGGTGTTCCGGGCGATCCGGGTGCCCGACGAGTTCGACGCGCGCTTCACCGCGCTGCGCCGGCACTACGAGTACCGCGTGGCCGACGCCCCCTTCGGCGCCCATCCGCTGCGCCGGCTGGACACCCTGTCCTGGCCCCGCCCACTGTCGCTGGCGGCCATGGCCGAGGCGTCCCGGCTGCTGCTCGGCGAACACGACTTCTGCGCCTTCTGCAAACGACGCGAGGGCGCCACCACCATCCGCGAGCTCCAGCGGCTGGAGTGGACGCGAGGCGAGGACGGCGTGCTGACCGCCGCCGTGTCCGCCGACGCCTTCTGCCACTCCATGGTCCGCAGCCTGGTCGGGGCGCTGCTGTCCGTCGGCGAGGGCCGCAAGCCCGTCGACTGGCCGGCCTCCCTGCTGCGCGCCAGCGAGCGTTCCAGCTCCGTCAGCGTCGCCCCGCCGCACGGCCTGACCCTGGTCCGCGTCGACTACCCGGCCGACGCCGACCTGGCCGCCCGCGCCGCGATCACCCGCAACGTCCGGGTCAGCTCCGCAGGCTGATTGGTTGTGAAGGGGGCTTTCCCGCACTCGGAATGTGGGAAAGCCCCCTTCACAGCTTCAGTGGGCTCTACTTGAAGGTGATCGGCTGCCAGGTGTGGCCGGCGTCGGTGGTGCGGTAGAGGACGGAGCCGTTCCACGCGTCGGGGGCGCCGGTGATCACGGTGCCGGTGGCGTGGTCGACGAACTGGAGGTCGGCCAGGCCGAAGCGGTCCTGGTCGAGCTCGGTGGTCTGCCAGGTGCGGCCGCCGTCGGTGGTGCTGTAGAGCAGCTCCACGCCGCCGCCGGTGGCGGCGATGGCGGCGTTCTGGTCGGAGCCGGAGGCGAAGCCCTGGATGATGCCGGCCAGCGGGGCCTCGGCGTCGGAGGGCAGGTAGCGGACGCCGAGGGCGGCCGCGCTGACCAGCTGCTTGTGCATGTGGCCGGGCGAGGGGTCGGACGGGTCGCCGAGGCAGAGGTCGAGCACCTTGCCCTGCCGCACGCCGTCGAGCAGGGTCTGCTTGGACGCGTCGCAGGGCAGCGGCGAGGCCGTGAAGTGCGTGCCGTCGGTGGACGTCCAGTACTTGCTGGTGGACTGGTCGGCGCCGATGGAGACCTGCACGCCGCCGCCGACCGCGAGGTCTCCGTAGGTGATGCCGCCGTCCAGCGACAGGCCGGGCACGGCGGCCAGGGTCTTGGCCCCGACCTTGCCGGTGTAGAGCTGGGTGGTGTTGTGGTCGGGCTGGCTGAGGGTGCTGGCCAGGGCCAGCACGTGCCCGTCGGCGATGGCGATCTTGTTGAGGTAGCTGGGGCTGGGCAGCCCGGCCAGCGTCACGGCGAACCAGTGGTGGCCGCCGTCGGTGCTGGCCTGGATGTGCTCGCCGTCCGAGACGAAGGCGTGCTTGGCGTCGGGCACGGTCAGCGCGACGTGGTTGTGGTTGTCGGGCAGCGAGATCGGCGGGGCGGCCAGCCGGGACCACCGAGCGCCGCCGTCGGTGGTCTCCAGCAGGTAGCCGGTCGTTCCGGCGTAGCCGAGCACGTAGCCGTGCTGCGGCGTGAGCCAGGTGCTCGATGCCGGTGCGAATCCGGTCGGCACCGTGGCGGCCGAGGCGGTCGCGGGCACGGCGAGCAGGGCAGTCGCCGCGGCGACCGCCAGCGCCGCACATCGTGTGAACGTCATGATGCGGTGACGGTCGGTGACACGGACGGGTTGCGTCGGATCCGGCCAGAATGTCGGCGAATCAGTCGCCGCGGCGGACCGGCCCGAGGATCTGCTTCTCACGCTCGTTGGTGACCAGGCGGATCGGCACCCACAGGTCCTGGCCCAACGCCAGCACGTGGTCGTCGCGCAGCTGGGACAGCTCGGTGACCCGGGCCGGGTTGAGTCGCCACATCCGGCCGGCCAGCTGGGCCTGCGCGGCCTGGAGCCGCTGGATCAACACCAGGTCGGCGTTCATGGCCAGCGCCCCGGCCTGCGGGTGCAGGTAGGGCAGCACGTACATGGTGGTCTGCCAGGGCGTGCGCGGCGGCAGCAGCTCGACCGGGGTGGCGCCGCCGTCGTGCACGACCAGCAGCGGATTGTCCTCGGAGCTGTCGGGCAACTCGATCGGCGACAGCCGGCGGATGGACACCAGCGGCAGCGGACGCTCGTTTGGCCCGGTGGTGGTGGCCTGGGCCAGCGCCTGCCAGGCCTGTGGGCGGCCGGTGGCGATGATTACCCAGGCGCCTGCGGCCAGCGCCCGCAGCGCGAGCTGGCGGGCCAGGTACAGGCCGCCGAGGGCGACCACGCGGGTGGGCATCGGGCGCAGCAGCGAGACGCTGGCCGGCTCGTTGGCCGGGTCGCTGCCGATCAGGGTGCCGCCGCGCTCGGCCGACGGGCTGACGGCGTCCAGCAGCTCGGGCGACACCAGGTACTCGGGGGCGAGCCCGCCGACCTTGCCCATGGTGTCGCGGGACCGGGTCTGACCCGTGCTCATGCCCATCCTCCGAACGGCAGCGTCGCGGCCAGCGCGGCGGTCTGCAGGCCGCGCAGCGGGGTGACGTCGAATCCGAGCTGGTCGGACATCTTCTCCAGCCGGTCCTCGGCGCGGTCCAGCTCGGACGGGGTGCGGGCGCTGATCCGGACCAGCCCGCGCAGCCCGACCTGGCCGTCCTGCCCACCGGGCGAGATGGCCAGCGCGACCGTGGAGGACAGCGCCCGGATGCTGGTGAACGCGTTCAGGCCGGCGGCGACGCCGCCGCTGGGCCAGCCGGTGATGGAGTAGCTGGAGTGGCCGACGCCGGCGGCGGTCACGCCGCCCCACTTCTCGGTCAGCCCCACGCGGCCCTCGGCGGCCTGCGCGCCGGTCAGCTCGCTGATGGCGATGCCGGTGGTGAGCAGCTCGTCGGAGTCCAGCGGGCGGGTCGGCACGCCACGGCCCTCCAGGGCGCTGCGCACGCGGGACAGCGCGCCGATCAGCGCCCGGTGCGCGCCGACGACGCCGCCGCCACGCTCGCGGATGGCCGCTCCGCAGCGCCGCGGGTCCAGCCGCACGGCCACGAGCGTGGTGCGCCGCGCGGAGGTCGGCAGCGCGCCGAGCACCTCCATGTAGGAGGACAGCGCGGGCGAGTTGGGGGGCAGCACGGCGCTGCCGGGGTAGCAGTGCCACAGCACACGGATCGAGTCGAGGACCACGCCGCGGTCTTCGAGGCACGGCGCCAGCGCGCCGAGCGGCAGGTTGGGGGCCTTGCCGATGGGCGAGACGAGCAGCGGCTCCAGCTCCACCCGCAGCACGGCCGTCCAGACGCCGTCCTGCCACGCCATGCCGACCGGCGCGCGCTCGTGGTCGACGGCGTGCGCGACGACAAGATCCGGCACCGCGAGCCGGAGCAGCGCGACCCGGGCGTCCTCGGCGCCGATGACCTTCGTCTCACCGTCGTCGTCGACGGGGACGGTCGCGGCCTCGGCCGGCGAGCTGACCCGGCTGTGCGAGCGGAACAGGTAGCGGACCGTCAGGCCCACCCACTGGGTGAACCACCGGCCACTCCAGCGGATGAACGTCAGGATGAGGGCCAGGCCGGCGATGCCGCCGGCGACCGGCAGCAGCGAGGTGTTGATCGCGAGCAGGCCGAGGCCGACGGCCACGCCGATCTCCAGCACGACGAGGTTGGCCACCGGCAGGCCGCCGATGCTCGCGCCCGCCTTGCGCCGGCGTGCCGGCGGCACGCGCTGCGGCGGTGGCGCTGCCGGCTGCGCCTGCGGCGGTGGCGCGCCGTTGCTGGGCGGCCCCGGGCGTTGCGTGGTGACGGACATCCGCTCGATCTTCCCCTCGGTGTGCGCTGCGATATCGGGCGATGGCCGATCGGGTCGTCCCGAAGCACACCCGGCCGGCACTGCCTCCCGCTATCCTGCGAAACCGTACCGCGAACAGGAGAGCTGCGAGCCGCGAATGCCTTCGACACCTACGAGCAAGTCCCAGGTCCAGGCGTATCGATTCATGCTGAGGCGGATGGAGTCCGCCTTGGTGCGCAAGGACTCGGTCATGATGCACGACCCGATGGGGTCGCACATGCGCTCGGCCGTGGTGGGCGTGCTGCTCGCCATGGTCGCGGCCATCGGCTTCGTCCTGTTCGCCGTGTTGAGCCCGGCGGGCTCGGTGCCCGAGGCCAACGGCGTCGTGATCGGCAAGCAGTCCGGCGCGGTGTACGCGTTGATCACCGACAGCAGCAACAACAAGCGCCTGGTGCCCACGTTCAATGTGACGTCGGCTCGGCTGATCCTGTTGGCCAACAGCAGCGGCGGCGGTGGCGGGCAGGCCGGGGCCGCCTCGCCCGCGGTGGCCACGCCGGCCGTGGTCGACGACGACGTGCTCAAGGGCCTCCCGCGTGACAAGAAGCAGGGCCTTGTGGACGGTCCGCAGATGCTTCCCGTTGGGCCGCAACGGGTCGGCAACTTCTGGGACGTGTGCGACACGCTGCCCGACAACGCCGACAAGAGCTCGACGCCGACCACGTCGGTGATCGGCGGCGTGGACGGGGTCGGCTCGGAGATCAGCCTGTCGCAGCCGCTGCTGGTCACCCCGGACCGGGGCAAGTCGTACTACCTGATCTACCGCAAGTCCTCGTTCAGCACGAGCCTCGGCCTGAACCACACGCGGGTGGTCAAGTCCGAAGTGGACCTGGACCGGGACAAGGCCATCGCCAACGCCTACCGGTTGCAGGAGCAGTACGCGCGGCCGATCAGCAGCGCGGTGCTCAACGCCGTCCCGGGCACGGTGCCGCTGAGCCTGCCCGACATTCCCGGCCGCGGCGAGCAGCCGACCAGCTACGAGGCGCCGGCCGGCGCGAAGATCGGCGATGTGATGCACACCGTCGAGGTCGACAACTCCGACCACTACTACGTGCTGGTGGCCGAGGGACGGCACGAGGTCTCCCCGGTCGCGGCCGAGGCCATCTACGAGAACGGCGGCACCAAGCCGCACAACGTGGAGCCGGGCGACCTGAAGGCGGTCCCGCGCATCCACACGCCGTGGGCGCTCGACGAGTTCCCGGTGGAGAAGGTCAATCCGGTCGACTACAACGACTACCCGGCGGTCTGCGCGGCCTGGAGCTATCCGGACAACAACCCGAGCATGACCGTGCGCATCCTCGAAGCCGGCAAGCCGCTGCTGCCCAACAACGTCAAGCCGATCAAGCTGGGCACGCCGAGCACCGACGGCACCAAGGTCGCCGACTTCTACCTGCCCACCGGCCAGGCCGCCGTGGTGCGGGACAGCACCTCCACTTCGGACGAGCGCACCGGCCCGGTGTACGTGGTCTCCGATCTCGGCGTGCGGTACGGCTTCGCGTCGTCGATCGCCACCATGACCCCGGACCAGGTGGCCGCGGGCGTCGGCCTCGGGGATCCGGCCAGCTACCCGCCGGCCCCGGACGCCATCGTGAAGCTGCTGCCGCAGGGCACCGCGCTCGATCCGGGCGCCGCGCTGCGCACCTACGACACCATGCAGCTGCCGGCCGACGCCGGCAGCTACCCGACCGCGGCGCCCAGCAACAACCAGCAGGCGCCGCCGGCCGGCGGGTCGGGGAACTGAACCAGGCCCGGGCGCGTCGAAGGGGCCGGAGCATTCGACGAGAGGGGACGGCGTGAGCGGCGTGCACATCGATCCGGACTGGATCGCGAGCTATGCCAAGACGGTGTCCCGGTCGGCGTCCGAGCTGGGTTCGGCGCGCGACGCCCTCAAGGGCGCGCCGCTGCCGGCCGACGCCTTCGGCCAGCTCGGGCGCAACACTGGCGCCGACACCGCGTACGCCCAGGCCGCGCAGACGCTGTCCGAGCAGCTGGCCCGGGCGGTCGACGCGCTGACCGCGGCGTCCGAGAGCCTGGCCAAGACCGCCGACCACTACGGCTCGCACGACCAGGACGTGGCGGCCCTGCTGAAGAAGGCGGGCGCCAGGTGAGCGCGTCGCCGGCCCACCTGGACTACCTGTCCCAGATCAGCCGCCAGCTGGGCGTGACCGATCCCGTCGAGGAGTACTACGCGCCGCTGGTCGGCAAGTGGTCCGCGCTGCGGGACGAGGCCGACCGCTGGCGCAAGGCGGCCAAGGCCGCCGGCGAGGTCACCGACACGCTGACCAAGTCCCTGGGCGGGCTGGACGCGTCGTGGCAGGGCAAGGACGCCGACTCGTTCATGGCCTACATGCAGTCCTACGGCCTGTCCGGGCACGACCTCGCCGACGCCATGAATGCCATGGCCGACGCGTTGCAGCAGACCGCCGACGGTGTCGAGCACCTGGTCGACCAGCTCGGCGACACGCTGGCCGAGAGCGCCGACACCGTGTCCGAGGCGCTGTCCGTGCCCGTGCACGGGGAGAAGCGGGCCACCGAGCACCTCGACGACCAGCACGAGCCGACCAAGCAGCTGTTCGAGTCCGTGCGGGACGTGCTGGAGGCCTTCACCAAGCTGTGCGATGGTGTGCACGGCGGCGACGCCTTCTCCAAGATCACCGTCAAGCACGCGATGCCGACCGGGAACTGGTCGTACGACTACGCCCCGCCGGCCCAGCCTCCGTCGCAGCCCCAGCCCGCCGCGGCAACCGCCCCGGCCGCCGCGGCCGCACCCGCCGCCCACGCCGCCGCTGCTGCGGCCGGTGGTGGCGGCGGAGGAGGCGGTGGTGGAGCCCACGCCGCCATGCCGTCCGCCGCCGGGATCGCTCACGACGCCGTACAGGCACCGGGCGCGGGCACCGTTTCCGGCGCCGTCGAACCAACCTCCACCGAGCACTTCAGCCCGGCTCCCGCTGCCCCGGCGGCCGCTGCCCCGCCCGCCGGCGGCGGGCAGGCCGGCGGTGGCATGGGCATGATGGGCGGCATGGCCGGCGGCCAGAAGGGCCAGGGCGGCGAGGACCAGGAGCACAAGTCCAAGATCCGGCTCAGCGGTGATCTGCGTGACCTGCTGGGAGCGCCGGAGAAGACCGCGCCCACGGTCATCGGCGAGAACTAGGCGGTTCGACTCGGCAAAAAGGGGCCCCGCAAGCGCGGGGCCCCTTTCACTGTCGAGTGAGGCTCACATGCGCAGCCGTTGCGGGGCGGCCGGTCGGTGGTTGCGGCGGGCCCGGTTCGTGGCGTGGACCAGGAACAGGGTGATCAGCAGCAGGGCGACGCCGATGAGCGTGCCGTACATGGCCCACATCATCGGCGACAGGCTCTTGACCTCGGCCACGCCGACGTCCGACGGGATAGACGCGGCCTTGGCCGTGGCCGGCGCGTTGGGCTCACCCGGGACCACGGCGGTCAGCGCGGCCACCGGGTCGACCATGCCGTAGCCGACCTGGTTGTTGCGGCCGGACGGCGTGCCCGGGTGCTGGGCGGTCATCTCGATGCGGCGCATCACCTGGTACGCGTCGAGATTGGGGAACTTGTCCCTGACCAGCGCGGCCAGCCCGGCCACGTACGGGGCGGCGAAGCTGGTGCCCTGCAACGTCTGCATCTGCCCGTTGACGGACTCCTGGTTGGCCAGGCCGGAGGTGCGGCCCGGGTCCAGGGTGATGATGCCGGTGCCCGGGCCGGCGACGCCGACCCACGGCCCCCACATGGAGAAGGCGGACGGCGCGCCCGGGCTGGGACCGTCGGTGTTGATCGCGCCGACCGACAGCACGTCGTTGGCGAACCAGGCCGGCGACTCGATCCACTTGGGACGGTTGGGATCCGGGTTGTCGTTCTGCGTGTTGCAGGGAGCGCCCTGGCTCAGGTTGCCGGCGGCGGCCACGATGACCACCTTCTTGTCGTTCACCGCGTAGTGCACGATGCGCTGCAACAGCTTCTGCGAGCTCTGGTCGAGCGGGCCCATGTTCAGGGTCAGGCAGGCCGACAGCGAAATATTGATGACCGTGGCGTGTTTCTCGACGGCGGTCAGGATGGCGTAGGCCAGCGAGGTGGAGTTGCCGGCCCCGCGGTCGGTCTGGTCGGTCGGCGTCTTGACCTTGATCGACGGGCTGGTCTGCCGGATCGGGAGGATCTTGGCCTTGGGGGCCACGCCCTGGAAGCCGACACCGGTGCCGGTGGTGTCCGCGCCGATGATGCCGGCCACCTCGGTGCCGTGGCCGTCGCAGTCGTCCTTGTTCACGCCGGTGACGCCGCCGAGGTAGTCGACCTTCGGCAGCAGTCGCCCGGTGAACTCATCGTGCGTGTTCACGCCGGTGTCGATCACGGCCACGGTCTGGCTCTGCCCCGTGGAGTACTGGTGCGCCTCGTCCAGGCGCAGCCAGGTCTGGCCGTTGGGCGCCTCCTTGAGCTGCGCGCCGCCGCCACTGGAGCTGATGCACTGCTGCTGCTCGGTGAAGGTGCCGTTGGCGACCCCGATGCCCTTGTCCGGCGTCACGTTGGCCGGCGCCCCCGTCTCGGTCAGCGCCGGCGGGGCCCACGCGTCGGAGTCGGCGGCGGGCACGGTGTTCTGGGCCAGCGCGGGCGCCAGGCCGGGGCCGAGCAGCGCGACCAGGACGGTCGCCGCCAGCGCGGTTGTCCGTGTGATCCGCATGATCCCCTCAGAGGTTCAGGTGGCGCAGCGTGCTGTAGAGGTCCATGACGGCCAGCGCCAGCGGCACCACCGAGGCGATGCAGACGGCCTCGAACACGTCGACGGAGCGGCGCAGCACGGGCGAGAACTTGCGGTTGGGGAAGGCGACGCCGAGCACCAGGGCGGCCGCGCCGACCACGATCAGCGTGCCGAACACCCACAGCAGCCGGCCGAACGGGTCGGACAGCGCGATCCAGCCGGCCAGCACGCCGGCGCCGGCGACGATGCCGCTGGCCAGCAGGGCGACGGCCTGGCAGCCGTTGGCGTACGTGCGCGAGCGCAGCAGCATCACCAGCGTGACCGCGACGGCGAAGATCGGGCCCCACACGGTGCCGGAGGTGGCGGCCAGCACGGCGGCGACGGCGGAGGTCACGCCGGCGCCGATGATCATGCCGGTCATGTACTCGTGGGCGAGGCCGGCTCGCTTCTCGATCATGGCGTACTCGGGGAAGCCGCCGTCGTCCTTGAGGTCCTCGGCGTTGCTGGGCACGGTCGGCAGCGGCAGCTTGGCCAGCCGGATGGTGAAGCGCGGCAGCCAGGACAGCGCGACCAGCGACACCGCGGCCGCACCGGCGGCGACGCCGGCGATGGGCTGCGTGTCCAGCAGCGCGCCGACCAGGAAGGCCAGCCAGCCCAGGGTGGACGCGGTGGCGGCCGCGATGAACACGGTCACGCCCGATCCGACCAGCAGGATGCAGGCCCAGGAAACGATCATCACCAGCAGGCAGGCCAACAACAGGCTCCACCGGGTGAGCTCGCCCGGGATCACGTACAGCCCGGCCACGAAGGCCATCGGCAGCCCGCCGGCCGCGGCGACGATCACCCCGGTCACGGGCACCTGGTAGACCCGGGTCAGCACGGCGCCGACCGCGACGCTGGCGATCATGCCGACGCCGGCGGCGATCGCCGCCACCAGGCCGTAGCCGCCGGGCGTCAACGGGCCGGCCAGCAGCACCGCGACGGCCGCGCCGATCAGCGCGACCGTGCCGGCCACGTGACCGATCCGCCTTGCGGTGTCGGCGGTCCACGGCCGGAAACTGTCCGGATTGGACTCCGCGATGGCGTCGACGACGTCGTCGTACAGCGGCGGCGGCGGATTCTCCGAGCGGCGGCGCAACTGCAGCAGGTCGCCGTCCACGACGCCGAGCGAGGCCAGCGTGCGGCTCGCGTCCAGCGGCGGGTCGCCCAGCTTGGCCAGGCACCAGCCGCCGTGGCGGGCGCCGCCGTCCGGCTTGACCTCCTTGGCCATGTGCAACAGCATCGGCATCAGGTCGGCAACCGCGACGTCGGACGGCAACGCGACGTCGATCCGTGTCTGCGGTGCGACCACCGTCACCCGGCTGAACACCGTCGTACCGGTCGCCACCTGGGCCCCCTCGTCTTTCGGTCTCGTGTGGACTCACCACCGCCGTGTGCGGTCGTTTCGCGTCCGAACTCCGCGAACCGCCCGCGCGCCGTCGGTGGCCGCCCCTAGTATGGCCGCACCGGCGCGGCCGGGAACGGCGGTTCCGGTGAAGACGTTCCCATGGGTTTTCGATCCACCCCCGACCCGAAGAGGTGTGTCCCCGGTGAGCACGCTCCAGTTCAGGCGTTCGCCGCGCCTAGCCGCGCCCCGGCCGCCCGGCGGTGAGGTGCATCTGGAGCCGCCGCCCGAGCTGCCCCGGATCATTCCCGGCAACATCGTGATGAAGGTGCTGCCGGTCGTCATGATCGTCGCCTCGGTCGGCATGATGGGCTACATGTTCACGGCGCCGGGCGCCAAGAACCCGCAGACGATCATGATGGGCGGCTTCTTCCTCATCTCCACCGTCGGCATGATGGCCGGCGGCGCGGGCGGCGGGCGCGGCGGCGGCCAGCGCAAGGCCGAGATGAACGAGGACCGCAAGGACTACCTGCGCTACCTCGGCCAGATGCGGGAGCGCGCCCGGGACGCGGCCGACGAGCAGCGGGCCGCCCTGGAGTGGAACCACCCGGACCCCCAGGCCCTGTGGTCGATGGCCACCACGCGGCGGATGTGGGAGCGCCGGCAGAGCGACCCCGACTTCGGCCACGTGCGCATCGCCCGCGGTTCCCAGCGGCTGGCCACCCGGCTCGTGCCGCCGCAGACCGGCCCCGTCGACGAGCTGGAGCCGATCGCCACCCTGGCGCTGCGCCGCTTCGTGCGCGCCCACTCGATCGTGCCCGACCTGCCGACCATGATCACCATGCGCGGCTTCGCGGCCATCTCGCTGCTGGGCGAGCGGGAGCTCACCCGCGGCCTGGCCCGCGCCATGATCGGCCAGCTGGTCACCTTCCACTCGCCGGAGGACCTGCTGATCGCCGTGGTCAGCACGGGCCGGGCCAAGGACGAGTGGGAATGGTGCAAGTGGCTGCCCCACGCCCAGCACCCCACCGACATCGACGGCATCGGCCAGCTGCGCCTGATGAGCGGCTCGCTCCAGCAGGTCGAGGACTGGCTGCACGAGCAGACCAAGGACCGCCAGCGCTTCCAGCGCAACGCCCCGCCGCTGACCGACCAGCCGCACATCCTGATCATCGTCGACGACGGCGAGATCACCCGCGAGGAGCAGATCATCCTCGACGAGGGCCTCGTCGGCGTGACCCTGCTCGACCTGTCCGACTCGCTCGGCAACCTGGCCGCCCGCCGCGGCCTGCGCCTGGTCGTCGAACCGGAGCGGCTGGGCGCCCGCAGCAACGCCGGCGTGGAGTGGTTCGGCCAGCCCGACACGCTCACCGTGCCGGAGGCCGAGGCGCTGGCCCGCCGGCTGTCGCCGTACCGGGTCGGCGGCCAGGAGGCCACCGGCGCCGAGGACCAGCCGCTGCTCAACGCCAACCCGCCCATCCTGGAGCTGCTGGGCATCCCCGGCGACCCGATGACCTTCGAGATCGGGCAGGCCTGGCGGCCGCGGCCCAAGTCGGACCGGTACAAGATCCCGTTCGGCGTCGGCGAGTTCGGCCAGTCCGTGGAGCTGGACATCAAGGAGGCGGCCGAGGGCGGCATGGGCCCGCACGGCCTGTGTATCGGCGCCACCGGTTCCGGCAAGTCCGAGTTCCTGCGGACCCTGGTGCTGGGCCTGCTGGCCACGCACTCGTCCACCGCGCTCAACATGATCCTGGTCGACTTCAAGGGTGGCGCGACGTTCCTCGGCCTGGACGACGCGCCGCACGTGGCCGCGGTCATCACCAACCTGTCCGGCGACCTCACCATGGTCGACCGCATGAAGGACGCGATCGCCGGCGAGGTGTCCCGCCGCCAGGAAGTGCTGGCCAAGGGCAACTACAAGAACGTGTGGGACTACGAGAGCGCCCGCGAGAAGGGCGCCGACCTCGACCCGCTGCCGGCCCTGTTCATCTGCATCGACGAGTTCTCCGAGATGCTGACGGCCAAGCCCGACTTCATCGACATCTTCCTCCAGATCGGCCGCGTCGGCCGGTCGCTGCAGATCCACATGCTGCTGGCCTCGCAGCGGCTGGAGGAGGGCAAGCTCCGCGGCCTGGACACCTACCTGTCCTACCGAATCGGTCTGAAGACCTTCTCCGCCTCCGAGTCCCGCGCGGTGCTCGGCGTGCCCGACGCCTACGAGCTGCCGCCGATCCCGGGCTCGGGCTACCTGGCCGTGCAGGGCGAGCCGATGACCCGGTTCAAGGCCGCCTACGTCTCCGGCCCGTACCGGCCGGCCGGCATGATCGCCGGCCCGGCCACGCCCGCCGGCATCAGCGGCGACCGCAGGCCCAAGTTCTTCGTGCCGGACTTCGTGGAGATCCCCAAGGAGCCGGAGAAGCCGCGCGAGGCGGTCAAGGAGAAGCCCAAGGACGACAAGATCGAGCCCAGCGTGCTCGAGGTCATCGTCGGGCGGCTCAACGGCCAGGGCGCGCCGGCCCACCAGGTGTGGCTGCCGCCGCTGAACGAGCCGCAGTCGCTGGACATGCTGCTGCCGCCGCTGGCCGCGACGCCGGACCGGGGCATCTTCCCGCAGGGCTTCCAGGGCTACCTGCAGATCCCGCTCGGCCTGGTGGACAAGCCGTTCGACCAGCGACGCGACCCGTTCTGGGCCGACTTCTCGGGCGCGGCCGGCCACGGCGCGGTCGTCGGCGGGCCGCAGTCCGGCAAGTCCATGCTGCTGCGGACGCTGATCATGTCGATGGCCATCACGCACACGCCGGAGGAGGTCCAGTTCTACTGCCTGGACCTCGGCGGCGGCACGCTCTCGCCGCTGGAGGCGCTGCCGCACGTCGGCGGCGTGGCCAGCCGGCTGGAGCCGGACAAGGCCCGGCGCATGGTGGCCGAGCTCAGCGGCCTGATCTCCGACCGGGAGCAGCGGTTCCGCGCCGCCGGCATCGACGGCATGGTGGAGTTCCGCAACCGCAAGCGCCGCGGCGAGATCCAGGACGACCCGTACGGCGACGTGTTCGTGGTCATCGACGGCTGGCTGAACTTCCGACAGGAGTTCGAGGCGCTGGAGCCGGCCATTCTCAGCCTGGCCGCGCAGGGCCTGTCCTACGGCATCCACGTGATGATCTCGGCCAACCGCTGGGCGGAGATCCGGCCCGCGGTCAAGGACCTGATGGGCACCCGGTTCGAGCTGCGGCTCGGTGACCCCAGCGAGTCCGAGTTCGACCGCAAGGTGGCCGTGAACGTGCCCGTCGGCCGCCCCGGCCGCGGCCTGACCCCGGACCGCCTGCACTTCCTGACCGCGTTGCCGCGCATCGACTCCTCGTCCAACGCGAGCGACGTCGGCGCCGGCGTGCAGGACGCCATCGGCAAGATCACCGCCGCCTGGCGCGGCCCGGTCGCGCCGAAGGTCCGGCTGCTGCCCGAGATGCTGCCCTACGAGCAGATGCCGTCGCCGCAACAGCAGCGCAACCCGCACCTCGTGCCGATCGGCGTCAACGAGGACGGCCTGGCGCCGGTGTTCCTCGACTTCGACAACGACTCGCACTTCTACGCCTTCGCCGAGGGCGAGTCCGGCAAGACCAACCTGCTGCGCACCATCGTGCGCGGCATCATGACCCGCTACACCACCACCGAGGCCGTCATCCTGCTGGTCGACTACCGGCGCACGATGCTCGGCTTCGTCGACACCGACCACCTGCTCAGCTACGTGGTGTCGGCCAACCAGCTCGGCGACACCATCAACGACGTCAAGAACTCCCTCAAGGGCCGGCTGCCCGGCCCCGACGTCACGCAGGAGCAGCTCAAGGCCCGGTCCTGGTGGAAGGGGCCGGAGGTCTTCGTCGTGGTCGACGACTACGACCTGGTGGCCACCCAGAGCGGCAACCCGCTGCAGCCGCTGTCGGAGTTCCTGCCGCAGGCCAAGGACGTCGGCCTGCACATGATCCTGGCCCGCCGCTCCGGCGGCGCCAGCCGGGCGCTGTTCGACCCGGTGATCGGCAAGCTGCGGGAGATCGCCGCGCCCGGCATGGTGATGAGCTGCAGCAAGGACGAGGGCGTGCTGATCGGCACCTACAAGCCGACGGTGCTGCCGCCGGGCCGGGGCATGATCGTCACCCGCAAGCTGGGCCAGCAGCTCATGCAGACCGCGTGGCTGCCGGGCGAGTGAGTTGACGGTCCACGTAGCGGTCGACTTCGGCACGTCGAGCACGTGCGTCGCGGTGGCCGTCGACGGCAAGGAGCCGCAGCTGGTCGTCCTGGAGGGCGGCACGCCGGTGATGCCGTCGGCGGTCTTCGCCGACCGCGGCGGCACGCTGTTCGTGGGGCAGGAGGCGGAGCGGCAGGCGGCGGTGGACCCGTCGCGCTACGAGCCGAATCCCAAGCGCCGCATCGACGAGGGGCAGCTGCTGCTCGGCGACACCGTGCTCAACGTGCTGGACGTGGTGCGGGCGGTGTTGGTGCGGGCCACCAACGAGGCACGGCGGCTGGTCGGCGGCGCGCGGATCGACCTGCTGGTGCTGACCCATCCCGCCGACTGGGGCGCGGTCCGCACCCGGATCCTGCGCCAGGCCGGGCAGGGGCTGGGGGCGGAGCTGTCGCTGGTGCCGGAACCCGTTGCCGCGGCGGTGTTCCACTCGGCGTCCACGGCGATGCCGGACGGGACGGCGTTGGCCGTGCTGGACTTCGGCGGCGGGACCGTGGACGCGAGCGTGGTGCGTCGGCGCGGGGCCTCGTTCGAGGTGCTGGCCACCCGGGGCGAGCCGAACTTCGGCGGCGCGGACATCGACCAGGCGCTGCTGGAGCACGTCGGCACGCTGGTGTCGGGGTCGGATCCGTCGGCGTGGCAGGCGTTGATGGAAGGCCGGGAGATGGCCGACCGCCGTCGCCGCCGGGTGCTGCGGCAGGACGTGCGTGGGGCCAAGGAGACGCTGTCCCGGCACGCCTACACGGATGTGCCGATGCCGCAGCCGTTTCCGGACGCCCACATCACGCGGGCCGACCTGGAACGCCTGATCGGCCCGCAGCTGGGTCGGGCGGCCGACCTGGTCGCCGACACCGTCAAGGCGGCGCGGCTGACCGGCGGCGAGCTGAGCACGGTGTTCCTGGTCGGCGGCTCCAGCCGGATCCCACTGGTCGCCCGGCTGGTGCACGAGCGCACCGGCGTGCTGCCGACCACCTTGGACCAGCCGGAGACCATCGTGGCCCGCGGCGCGCTGCGGGTGGTGACCCTTGATCCACATCGGACGGGCGCGTTCCCAGGGGTGCGGCCGCCGAACGTGATGCAGCAGCCGTTGGAGACGCCGAGCCCGGGCTTCGCGGCGATCCCGGTGGGCGGGGCGGGCCCGATGCCGGCCGGCGCCTCCGACGTGACGCGATCTTCCGATGTCACCCGGCCGGTGTCGATGAACTTCCCGCAGGTGCCGCCGGCGCCCGTGGTGGCGCGCAAGCGTGGCAAGTGGCTGCCGTGGATCGTGGTCGGCTCCGTGGTGGTGGTGCTCGCCGCCGGCGTGGCCGTGTTCCGCCTGGTCACGGGCGGCCCGGACGGCAAGGACGTGGCCCAGTACGACTATCGCTTCACCGCGCCGCCGGGATGGAGCCAGATCGGCGGCGACGCCTCGTTCCGCGAGGTGAAGCTCAAGCCGGACGGCTCGACCGGCAGCGACCTGATCGCCGTGCAGGAGCGGGCGCTGAACTACGACGCCAGCACCCAGCGCGACCTGGCCGTCAGCCAGGTGCGGTCGGCGGTGGCGCAGGCCGGCTCCGAGTTCTCCGATTTCTCGGACGCCACCAGCTTCGGCGGCAAGGATGTCCTCTACTACCGCGAGAGTGTCGACGGGGCATCGGTCGACTGGTACGTGGTGCTCAAGGGCAAGGCGCAGGTCAGCGTCGGTTGCCAGTACCCGCCCGGCGACCGCGACGCCGTGCTGGCCGCGTGCCGGCAGGTCGTGAGCACGCTGGCGGTGCAAGCCTGAGGAGGAGACGCCGTGCAGATCGGCGACGCGATGAGCCAGTTCCGGTCCGACGTGGACTCCGCCGTCGCGCGGGGCAGCCGGGCCGCCGGTGAGGCCAGGGCCCGCAGCGCGGCCACCCGGGGACAGACCCGGGAGCTGGTCGGCCGGGTCCGGTCCCGGCAGGCCCAGCCGCAGCCGGCCGACCTGACGTCGCCGGGCCTGCGCCGGGCGGCGGCCTCGTTCCGGGCCGACGAGGGGCTGCCGGTGGACCGGCTGCCGGAGGGCACCGAGCTGCTCGCCCCGATGACGGCGACTACTCCCAGTGCCCCGAAGGCCCCCACCGTGGCGGGTCGACGCCCCCGTCCGAGTGACGACGACGAGGACTTTTCGCAGGAGGGAATCATGTTCCGCGGCTAGTTCCACCCGGGCCCGTTTACTTGAGCAACGGTTTGCGAAGAACCCGCGACGGGGTGGAACCGACCGTGGCACTGTCGTCGTCGCAGTAACCGTACGAACCAAGCACGCTGTACTCACCCAGATTGAAGGGGGCCTTCCCAATGTCCAGCATGGGGACGAACTTCGCCGAGATGGCGAGCTGCGCCAAGGACATCGAGAACGTCGAGCAGGAGATCAACGCGACGGTCAACAAGCTCAACGGCGACCTCACCCCGCTGCAGTCGAGCTGGAAGGGTCAGGCCTCGATGGCGTTCCAGCAGCTCCAGGAGCGTCTGATGGAGGACGCCAAGAAGCTGAACCAGGCCCTGAACGACATCTCGACCGCGATGAAGACCGCGTCCGGCACCTACGCGCAGCAGGAAGAGGAAGCCTCGCACGGCATCAGCAGCATCTCCAGCCGGCTGGGTGGCTGACCTCTCGTTTCGGCTGCGGCCGGAAAAGCGTCTTCTGCTATAGCGGCTTTGTCAGACTTCATTTAGGGGAGAACAACGTGAGCGACTCCGTCATCAAGGTCACTTTCGCCGAGATCCAGCAGGCGTCCCAGGACGTCACCAATGCGGCGAACACCGTGGGCAGCCACCTGGAAACGCTGAAGGGCAAGATCGCGCCGATCGTCGCGGACTGGACCGGCGAGGCGGCCGAGGCCTACCAGAACGCGCAGCGCAACTGGGACGCGGCGGCCAAGGACTTCCAGGAGACCCTTCAGGCCATCGGCGTCGCCGTGCGTCAGGCCGGCGAGGGCTACGAGAGCGCCGAGGGCTCGGCCAAGAAGCTCTGGGGCTGAGACCTTCGTCACGCCCGCCCGTGCGGTGCCCGTGGACCCCGGGACGACTCGTCCTGGGGTCCACGTATGTGTTCCGACCACCCGTTTTGACCCTGCCGGGTCAGGCCGGGTATCTTCTTTCTTTGTTGTGCGGTAATGCGGCGCGAGGCTTGCTGCCGCGCGTGCACCAGCAGTCCATGACCGCGCTGGCGCGCCCCGCCGCAACGACAGCCCATGACACGAGCGTGGACCTGCGTAGGGTCGCGCCACAGAGTGAGTGACGACGAGGTAGATCCGTGCGCACGTACAGCCCGAAGGCCGGCGAGGTGAACCGCGCCTGGCACGTCATCGACGCCCAGGACGTGGTGCTCGGCCGGCTCGCCACCCAGGCCGCGACGCTGCTGCGTGGCAAGCACAAGCCCATCTACGCCCCGCATGTCGACACCGGTGACTTCGTCGTCATCGTGAACGCCGAGAAGGTGGCGCTCACCGGCAACAAGCGGGACCAGGCGTTCGTGTACCGCCACAGCGGCCACCCGGGCGGCCTGAGCAAGCGCTCCTTCGGCGAGATGCTGGAGAAGCAGCCCGAGCGTCTCCTCGAGCAGGCGATCAAGGGCATGCTGCCGCACACCCGGCTGGGTCGCGCCATGGCCAGCAAGCTCAAGGTCTACGCCGGCCCGGAGCACCCGCACGCGGCGCAGCAGCCGCAGCCGTTCGAGATCACGAAGATCGCCCAGTGACCGAGGAAGTTTCAGTGACCACTCCTGACCACGAGCCCGAGCAGGCCGCCGACGAGGCCGTCGCTGCTGAGGCCGTCGAGACCACCGAGGCTGCCGAGACCACCGAGGCTGTCGCCGAGGCCGAGGCTGCCGAGACCCCCGACGTTGTCGAGGCCGACGCGGCTGCCGCCGATGTCGAGGCCGAGACCACCGAGGCCGACGCCGTCGCCGAGTTCGACGCGGCCGTCGAGGCCGACGGCGACGAGGAGGCCGCTCCGGCGCCCGCCCCCGTCGCGCTGCCCAACCGCCTGATCCAGACCGTCGGCCGCCGCAAGGAGGCCATCGTTCGCGTGCGACTGGTGCCGGGTACCGGCAAGTTCACGCTGAACGGCAAGACGCTGGAGGAGTACTTCCCGAATAAGGTGCACCAGCAGCTCATCAAGGAGCCGCTGGTCACCGTCGAGCGCACCGAGATGTTCGACGTCATCGCCACGCTCGTCGGCGGCGGCATCTCCGGCCAGGCCGGCGCGCTGCGGCTGGGCATCGCCCGTGCCCTGATCGTGTTCGAGATCGACGACCGCCCGGCGCTGAAGAAGGCCGGCTTCCTCACCCGTGACCCGCGGGCCAAGGAGCGCAAGAAGTACGGCCTGAAGAAGGCCCGCAAGGCGCCTCAGTACAGCAAGCGCTGAGTATCGTTCAAAGGCGGTGCGATCTGCGATTTCTGCAGGTTGCGCCGCCTTTGGCGCGTTCTGGGCATGTCCGCGAAGCAACCCCTCGCGGCCCTCGCGCGCCCTAGCCGTAGTCTGGCCGCCCCGTCGTTCCCCGCCCCGGAGGTAGCAGCGTCCATGTCCCGTCTGTTCGGCACCGACGGTGTCCGCGGTATGGCCAACGCCGACCTGACCCCGGAGCTGGCGCTCTCGCTGGCCGCGGCGGCGGCTCGGGTGCTGGCCGAGCACGACACCACGCACCGCCCGGTCGCGGTGGTGGGGCGGGACCCGAGGGCCAGCGGCGAGATGCTGGAGGCGGCGGTGACCGCGGGCCTCACGGCGGCCGGCGCGGACGTGCTGCGGCTGGGCGTGCTGCCGACCCCGGCGGTGGCCTTCCTGGTCGCCGAGCTGGGCGCGGACCTGGGCGTGATGATCTCCGCCTCGCACAACCCGATGCCCGACAACGGCATCAAGTTCTTCGCCAAGGGCGGCCTGAAGCTGTCCGACGAGCTGGAGAACGAGATCGAGGCCCGGCTCGACCGGACCGAGGGCCGCCCCACCGGCGCGGGCGTCGGCCGGGTCAGCGACGTGCCGGAGGCGGCCAGCCGGTACATCGACCACCTGCTGCTGTCGACCCCGCACGACCTGCACGGCCTGCGCATCGTGGTCGACTGCGCCAACGGCGCCGCCTCCACCACCGCGCCCCAGGCCTACCGCCGGGCCGGCGCCGAGGTGATCGCCATCCACGCCGACCCCAACGGCCTGAACATCAACGACGGCGTCGGCTCCACCCACCTGGACGTGCTCCAGGCCGCGGTCCTCGAACACGGCGCCGACCTGGGCATCGCCCACGACGGCGACGCGGACCGCTGCCTCGCGGTGGACAACACCGGGGCCGAGATCGACGGCGACCAGATCATGGCCGTGCTGGCGCTGGCCCTCAAGGACGCGGGCGAGCTCAAGGAGGACACGCTCGTCGCCACCGTGATGAGCAACCTCGGCCTGCACCTGGCCATGAAGGAGTACGGTGTGCGCCTGCTCACCACCGCGGTGGGCGACCGCTACGTGGTGGAGGAACTGCGGGCCGGCGGCTACTCGCTGGGCGGCGAGCAGTCCGGCCACGTGATCCTGCCCTCGCACGCCACCACCGGCGACGGCCTGCTGACCGCGCTGCGGCTGATGGCCCGCGTGGCCGCCACCGGCAAGCCGCTGGGCGAGCTGGCCGGCGTGATGCGCCGCCTGCCGCAGGTGCTGATCAACGTGCGGGTGGCCGACAAGACCGCCGTCGCGGCGGCCGAGACCGTCAGCCGGGCCGTCGCCGAGGTGACCGCCGAGCTGGGGGAGACCGGCCGCGTGCTGCTGCGCCCGTCGGGCACCGAGCAGCTGGTGCGGGTGATGGTCGAGGCGCCCAGCCACGACGAGGCCAACGGCGCCGCGACCCGCCTGGCCGAGGTCGTTTCCGCCGTCGGCTGACCGCCGGTCACCACTTCGGTGATAGCGCCCTGCCCTGTCCGGTTTCTGTAATAGTGTGCGAAGCATCGGCATGGTCGCGGCGTGGAACCGAATCGCGCCCCGCGGAGTCCGAGTTGTCGTACACAGCAGGGGGCAGGGGAGGACAAAGATCATGTCGGGCAGCGTCAAGGCCGACGGCCAGGCGATCACGACTCTCGGGTCGTACTTCCGAGATCTCGATGAGACGACCGCGGTCGGATATCGCACCACGCTGGACTCGGTGCACGTCACGGGCGACATCACGGGCAAGTCGTGCCCGCAGGCCGGTGACGCGGCCACGAAGGCCGTGCAGACCTTGAGCGCCAACATGAAGGACTTCGGTTCGCACGCGGAGGACATCTGCGCCGGATTGAACGCGACCGCGAAGAACTACGCCGACACCGATTCCTCGAATGCGTCCTCGATCTCGTCCGCGGGGGGTAACGCCTGATGGCCAAAGCAAGCAAGCACTCCCATCATTCGAGCTCGTCGTCGACCCATCACAAGGACGACGGTGGCAACACCAGCACCACCAAGCCCAAGAAGGACGACGACGAGGACACCGGCGGCACGCATCCCAAGAAGGACGAGGACGGGAAGCGACGCGGCAAAGACCAGGACGGTGAAGACGGGCAGGACGGGCAGGACGGCCGCGGGGGCAACGGCGGCAATGGTGGCAATGGTGGGAACGGCGGCGATGGGGGCGACGGCGGAGACGGTGGCGATGGCGCCGACGGGGGAGATGGCGGCGACGGCGGGGACTCCGGCGACACCAGCGACGGCAGCGGTGGGGACCCCGGCGGCGACCTGAGCGGCCGCTCCGACGACGTCTGCGACGCCCACGCCGACAAGCGCGACGGCTTCAAGCAATGGCTCGACCTCTACAACCTGTACACCGGCAAGAACCTCAACTTCGACACCGACATCGTCAAGCCGTTCGACCAGCCGCGCGGCATCGACTACGGCCAGCTGGCCCAGGCCGCGGACGAGCTCTCGCAGGTGGCGTCGGACTTCGCCAACACCCGTGACGAGATGAACGGCAAGGTCACCGGGGTCGTCGGCAGCTCGTGGCAGGGCGACGCGGCCAACGCGTTCGGCGCCTACATCCAGCAGTTCGGCACCAAGGCCCAGACCATCGACAGCGACCTGGACAAGCTGAGCCAGGCCATCACGTCGAGCACCTCGGCGGCCAAGCAGATCGTCGACGCCTACGGCCAGACGCTGGATCAGATCGACTTCAGCAAGATCCAGTTCGACCCGGTCACGCTGCTGGAGCTGATCGCCATCTACAAGGCCGAGAAGGGCCTTGACGACCTGGTCAACAAGCTCAAGGACGGCGTCGCCGACCTGATCGGCTTCGACTTCCCCGGCGGCTGGGCGCTGGACGCCGCGTGGGCGGTGTGCAGCACGCTGGGCGAGTGCATCCTGTGGATCATGGGCTGGGAAGCCGACATGTTCCTGCAGTTCATCGCCGGCCTGACCCAGAAGGTCATCGACGCCGGCTTCAAGGAGCCGTTCGAGCAGAACCTCCAGCTGTTGCAACAGGGTTCCAAGACCGCGGACACCGGCATCAAGCAGGCCTTCGAGGAGCTGATCTCCGCCGCCGAGGCGGTCAACCAGAGTCCGTTCTCGGGCCTGTCGGCGGTGCCGGAGGGCAAGCCGGAGCAGAAGACCGGCGGCGACCCCAAGGGCCCCGGCCACACCGGCGGCGGTCCCGGCACCGGGACCGGCGGCGGTGGTGGCGGCGACACGGGTGGCGGTGGCACTGGTGGCGGCGGAACCGGCGGCGGTGGCACTGGCGGCGGCACGACCCCGCCTCCGCCTCCGTCCATCCCGCAGCCGAGCGTGCCTCAGGTCCCGACGCCGACCGCGCCGCAGTCCGCGGAGTCGGTGAAGATCCAGGACGGCGCCAACACCATCGAGGTGGACAGCCCGGACGGCCAGGGCCACGTCAAGATCAAGGTGGACGACGGCGACGGCAAGCCGGCCAAGACCTACGACGTCGACTTCAGCAAGGTGGCCAACAACCCGGCCGTGGCCGGCCTCGCCGGCCAGCACGGTCAGGCCGGCGGGCCGGGCCAGGTTCCGGGCCAGCCGGGGCAGACCGGTGTCCAGGGGCAGATGCCCGGCCAGACCGGCGGCGGAGTTCCCGGCCAGACCGGCGGCGGAGTTCCCGGTCAGCCCGGCGGCGGGCCGGGCCAACCCGGTGGCGTTCCGGGGCAGCCCGGGACCAACCCGGACGGCTCCATCCCGACGCCGGCCGGCGCCGACGGCAAGGCCGTCATCCACGACGGCGACCTCACCATCACCGCGCAGCAGGGCAAGGTGCCGGGCGAGGTCCAGGTCTCCATCGACGACGGCACCGGCAAGGCGCCGCACACGTACACCATCGACTACAACGACGCCGCCGGCCCGTCGGCGTCCCCGACCGGCACGCACCCCGCCGGCGCGGACCCGGGCCAGCCCGGCGGCGGCACGCACATGACGCCGGACCATGTTGTCGGCACCACCGGCACCGCCAGCGGCGCACACGCGATCGACGAGCCCGCCGACCCGGGCCAGCAGCTGCATCACGACCCGGCCCAGCTCGGCGAGGACCCGGCCGCCTCGGCGGTGTCGACCGACCCGGCCGGGGCCTGGACGATGCCGGACGACACCCCGGCGTCCACCGGCCCGGCCCACGCGCTGCCGGACGACGTGCCGATGCCGGAGCCGGCCTGGACTGCGCCGGCCGCGGCCGACCCGGGCTTCACCTACGCCCCGACCGGCGAGCACGACCAGGGCAGCTTCTCCGGGAGCCTGTTCGACTCCCCGGCCTCCACCAGCGTCGCCGCCGCCTCGTTCACGCCGGCCTCGGCCGACACCGGCGGCTCGTCGGCGTGGACGCTCGGCGATGACAGCGGGCACGGCATGGTCGGCAGCCAGGGCGGCATGCACCACGCCGGCGCCTGGGACACCGCGCACAGCGCCGCGGACCCGGGTCTGGGCGGGCAGGCATCGACCAACCAGGCCAGTGCGCCCGGCGACGCCGGCCTGGCCCAGCTCGGCGGCGCGCATGCGGCGGCGGCCGGTCAGGGCGGTTCGCCCATGGGCGGCGGCATGCCGATGATGGGTGGCATGGGCGGCGGCGGCCACGGTGGCGGCGGCGAGGACCAGGAGCGCAGCACGAACGCGGCGTGGCGCACGCCGAGCGCCGTCTTCGACGACAACGGCTCGGCCTCGGTGAGCCGGATGAACGGCGTGCTCGGTGAGGACGAAGGGAGCCAGCGCCAGTGAGCTATCAGGCGACCGTCGCCGTGAACACTGCCGTCGCGCAGATGCGGGAGCTCCGGGACGACGTCCAGCGGCAGCGCGCGGCGACCGAGAAGAAGTTCGCGGACGCCGTCAAGGAGAACAAGGAAGCCTCCCAGAAGGCGATGGCCGAGGCCAAGGCCAAGCGGGAGGCCGCCGAGAGCGGCCGCCCCGTCGCCCGGCCCGCGCAGGAGGTCCGGGAGGAGAAGTACACGTTCTTCGACAGCGAGGACGAGTACAACCCGCCGGCCGCCCCGTCGTTCCAGATGCCCGACGTCACCCCGCCGCCGCGACCGACGCCCCGGCGGACCGCTCGTCCCGCCTATGACGATGACGACGACTACTCGAACCAGAGCTGGATGGAATAGCTAGCTCTTCGTGCGGGCCGTCGTCGGACGGCCCGCACGCTGGTACGTGACGGGTGCTCGCTTCACGTCGCTGTACAGCAGCGAATCGTAGGCGCGGTCGCCGTTCAACTGCCGCAACAGAAACGCGGTGATCACGGCCTTGGCGACGGTCTGCGTCCTGGGCTCGCCCCGGCCCGGCAGCAGCAGTTCGCTCCAGTGCCGCCCTTCGGCGAAGCCGAGGTGGTTGGCACCGGCGATGGTCCGCAGCTGGACCGGCCCGCCCCAGCTCTGCGCGATGGCTTCGGCGTGGCCGACCGGCGGCGCGACAAGGTCTTCCTCGGCCGCCAGATGCACGGCCGGCATCAGGCACAGCCGCGCACCGTCCACAGCGGACGGCATCGTTTCCGAGGCGGCGACAGTGAAAACGCCGCGGATCCGCTCGTCCTCGGCCGCCGCCAGCACCGCCGCGCCGCCGCCGGCACCGTGCCCGCCGACGGCCAACTTGCCGGCGTCCACGCCGATGTCGCCGTCGCCGAGCCGCACGCCGGACACCACGTCCAGCGCCGTGCGCAGGTCGGCGGCGAACAGCCGGGCCGAGGCCAGCGGGCCGCGATGGGTGGCCGGGGCCGCGACGACGACGCCCCACGAGGCGAGGTGCCGGAACAGGCCGAGATAGCGCTGCGGCGGCTGCAGCCAGCCGTGCCCGAAGGCCACCGCCGGCAGGCCGTGCCCGCCGCGCGGGGTGAACAGCGTGCCGGGCAGCCCGACCAGGGCCAGGTCACCGCGCCGCACGCCGTGCGGACCGGGCCGGCTGAGCTCGGTGAGCGCCTGCTTCGCGGTCAACGGCTTGCGTCGCGCCATACCCGGGACCGTACCGGATCACGGGTTTTCGCCGCCCATCAAGCTCACGGCCGGACCACGCACGCTGTCCGGCTCGTGCTCACCTCCACCCACACTGCCTCGCCCGCGCCGTCCGCTCACTTCGCTCCGTCTGTGCCCGGCCCTCGCCTTACCCCAATGATCCATATTGGTCTACACCAAATCGATTCCGATCATGCCTCTGACCAGGTGTGACGGGAAACAACCGGGCTGGTCGCAACCGGATGATGGTCTAGCTACCCTGTACCGTCGTGTGTGGAATCGTGGGTTACACCGGCCATCGCCCGGCACTGGACGTCGTACTGGACGGATTGCGCCGGTTGGAGTATCGGGGATACGACTCGGCGGGCGTCGCCGTTCTGGACGGCGACGGCGGGCTGGCGGTCGAGCGCAAGGCCGGCCGGCTGGCCAACCTGGAGGCGCGGCTGGACGAGGTCGGCCGCGACACTCTGACCGGCGGCACCGGCATGGGACACACCCGGTGGGCCACCCACGGCGCGCCGGTGGACCGCAACTCGCACCCGCACCGGGACACCACCGGCCGGATCGCCGTGGTGCACAACGGGATCATCGAGAACTTCGCGCAGCTGCGGGCCGAGCTGGAGGCCGACGGCGTCGAGCTGGCCAGCGACACCGACAGCGAGACCGCGGCCCACCTCGTCTCCCGGATCTACGACGGCGACCTGGCTGCCGCCGTGCGGACCGTGTGCCGGCGCCTGGAGGGCGCGTTCACGCTGGTGGTCACCCACGCCGACGAGCCCGACAAGGTCGTCGCGGCCCGGCGCTCCTCGCCGCTGGTCGTCGGCGTCGGCGAGGGCGAGACCTTCCTCGCCTCCGACGTGGCCGCGTTCATCGAGCACACCCGCAACGCCGTCGAGCTGGGCCAGGACCAGGTCGTCGTGATCACCAAGGACGGCTACGAGGTCACCGACTTCCACGGGGAGCCGGTGCAGGCCAAGCCGTTCGAGGTGAACTGGGACCTGTCGGCCGCCGAGAAGGGCGGCCACGACTACTTCATGCTCAAGGAGATCGAGGAGCAGCCCGAGGCGCTGGCCAACACGCTGCGCGGCCACTTCACCGACGGCCGCATCGTGCTCGACGAGCAGCGGCTGGCCGACCAGGACCTCCGTGACGTGGACAAGGTCTTCGTGGTGGCCTGCGGCACCGCGTACCACTCGGGGCTGGTCGCCAAGTACGCCATCGAGCACTGGACCCGGCTGCCCGTCGAGTGCGAGCTGGCCAGCGAGTTCCGCTACCGCGACCCGGTGCTGGACCGCGACACCCTGGTGGTGGCCATCTCGCAGTCCGGCGAGACCGCCGACACCCTGGAGGCCGTGCGGCACGCCCGTGAGCAGAAGGCCCGCGTGCTGGCCATCTGCAACACCAACGGCGCTCAGATCCCGCGCGAGTCCGACGCCGTGCTGTACACCCACGCCGGCCCGGAGATCGGCGTCGCCGCCACCAAGACGTTCCTGGCCCAGATCGCCGCCAACTACCTGGTCGGTCTCGCACTGGCCCAGGCCCGCGGCACCAAGTACCCGGACGAGGTGGCGCGCGAGTTCCACGAGCTGGAGGCCATGCCGGCGGCCGTGCAGCAGGCGCTGGGCACCGTCGGCCAGGTCCGGGAGCTCGCCCACGAGCTGTCCGACTCCAAGGCGATCCTGTTCCTGGGCCGGCACGTCGGCTTCCCCGTCGCCCTCGAAGGCGCGTTGAAGCTGAAGGAGCTGGCGTACATGCACGCCGAGGGCTTCGCCGCCGGCGAGCTCAAGCACGGCCCCATCGCGCTGATCGAGGACCAGCTGCCGGTCGTCGTCGTGATGCCGTCCCCGAAGGGCCGGGCGGTCCTGCACAGCAAGTTGCTGTCCAACATCAGCGAGATCCAGGCCCGTGGCGCGCGCACCATCGTCATCGCCGAGGAGGGCGACGACACGGTGAAGCCCTTCGCGGACCACCTGATCGAGGTACCGGCCGTGCCGACCCTGTTGCAGCCCTTGGTGTCCAGCGTGCCGCTGCAGGTGCTGGCGGCCGAGATCGCCCGCAGTCGCGGGTACGACGTCGACAAGCCGCGTAACCTCGCGAAGTCGGTGACCGTCGAGTAATCGGGGCTGTGTGATGCGGGGCGTGTGGACTGCCGACCAGGTGCGGGCGGCTGAGCAGCGGGTCTTCACCAGGGTGCCGGAGAGCCGGCTGATGCGGATCGCCGCGTACGCCGTGGCCAACGAGGTGCTCGCGCTGCTGGCCGCGCGGACCGGCGGCACGTCCGGGCGCCGGGTCGGGCTGCTCGTCGGGGCCGGCAACAACGGCGGCGACGCCCTGTGGGCCGGTGCTTTCCTGTGCCGGCGCGGGGTTTCCGTGACCGCCGTGCTGTTGGCGCCCGAGCGGGCCCACGCCGCTGGGCTGGCCGCGTTCCGCCGGGCCGGCGGCCGTGTCGGCTCATCGGTGGCGGGGGTCGATGTCGTCGTCGACGGCATTGTCGGCCTGTCGGCCAAGGGATCCCTTCGCCCGGACGCCGCCGCACTGGTCGAGTCCGTCACTGCGCCCATCGTCGCCGTCGACCTGCCCAGCGGTGTCGACCCCGACACCGGGGCCGTCGACGGGCCGCACGTCCGGGCCACCGTCACGGTCACCTTCGGCGGTCGCAAGCCCTGCCACGTCGTCGGTCCCGGCGCCGTCGCCTGCGGTCACGTGCGGGTCGTCGACATCGGCATCGCCGACGACCTCGACGAACCGCACGCCGTGATCCTCGACGCCGACGACGTCGCCGACGCGTGGCCCATCCCCGGGCCCTCCGACGACAAGTACAGCCAGGGCGTCACCGGCATCGCCGCCGGCTCCGCCACCTATCCCGGGGCCGCCGTGCTGTCCACCGGTGCCGCCGTGCTGGCCACCTCCGGCATGGTCCGCTACGCCGGCACCGCCGCCGACGTCGTGCGCTCCCGGTGGCCCGAGGTCGTCGCCACCGGCCACGTCGGCGACTCCGGCCGCGTGCAGGCCTGGGTCGTCGGGCCTGGCCTCGGCACCGGCAAGGCCGGCCGTGAGGTCCTCGTGGACGTCCTCGCCGCCGACGTCCCCGTCTGCGCCGACGCCGACGCCATCACCCTCCTGGCCGGCGACCCCACCCTGTGGGACGCCCGGGATCCCGAGACCCCCCTCGTGCTCACCCCGCACGACCGTGAGTTCGCCCGCCTCGCCGGCGAGGTCGGCCCCGACCGCATCTCCGCCGCCCGCCGCGCCGCCGCCCGCTTCCACGCCGTGGTGCTGCTCAAGGGCCATTCCACCGTCGTCGCCGCCCCCGACGGCCGCGTGCTGGTCAGCCAGTCCCGATCCTCCTGGCCCGCCACCGCCGGCTCCGGCGACGTCCTGTCCGGCCTCATCGGCGCCCTGCTGGCCGCCGGCGAGGACCCCTGGCTGGCCGCCGGCTGTGCCGCCTACGTCCACGAGCTCGCCGCCGACCTCGCCGCCGACGGCGCCCCCGCCCCCGCCTCCCACATCCAGGCCGCCATCTCCGACGCCATCCGTCACATCCGGGCCCTGTAACCCGTTCGGCGGTAGCTACCCCGGCCGGGTGTCAGGGCCGTGTGTCACCATGGATGTTGTTATGGCTGATCAGCACAATCCCCTCCCGCGAGCCGAGGTCCGGATCGACCTCGACGCCGTGAAGCACAACGTCGAGCTGCTGACGCGGCTGGCGGGGTCCTCCGGCGCGCAGACGATGGCCGTGGTGAAGGCGGACGGATACGGGCACGGCGCGGTCGCGGTGGGCAACGCGGCGCTGGCGGCGGGGGCGTCGTGGCTGGGGGTGGCCTCGGTGGACGAGGCCCTCGCGCTGCGGGCGGCCGGCATCCAGGGGCGCATCTTCTGTTGGCTGCACACGGTCGACGACAACTTCGGCCCGGCGGTCGAGGCGGGGATCCACCTGTCGGTGTCCTCGCTGCGCCAGCTGTGGGCCGTGAACTCGGCGGCCAGGGCGGTGGGCACGGAGGCGAGGATCCACCTCAAGATCGACACCGGCCTGACCCGGGGCGGCTGCCAGCCGGCGGACTGGCCGACGCTGGTGGAGGCGGCGGCGAGCGCCCACGACGAGGGGACCGTGGAGATCGCGGCGGTGTGGTCGCACCTGGCCAACGCCGACGAGCCCGGCCACCCGTCGATGGACCTCCAGGCCGCCCGCCTGGACGAGGCCTACAAGGTGGCGCTGGAGGCGGGCCTGCACCCGATCCGCCACCTGGCCAACTCGGCCGCCACGTTGAGCCGCCCGGACCTGCACTTCGACCTGGTCCGCCCGGGCATCGCCGTGTACGGCCTGAATCCGCTGCCCGGCGACTCGGACCTGAAGCCGGTGATGACGTTCCGCTCCTCGGTGTCGCTGGCCCGCCGGGTGCCGGCCGGCGAATCCGTCTCGTACGGCCACACCTGGACGGCGGAACGGGACACGAACCTGGCGCTGGTCCCGGTGGGCTACGCGGACGGTGTGCCGAGGGCGTTGTCCGGGAACATGGACGTCTGGCTGGGCGGCGCCCGCCGGCCGGTGGTGGGCCGGGTCTGCATGGACCAGATCGTGGTGGACTGCGGCGACGACCCGATCACCGACGGGGACGAGGTCGTCCTGTTCGGCCCGGGTGACGAGGGCGAGCCGACGGCCCGGGAGTGGGCCGACAAGACCGGCACGATCGACTACGAGATCGTGACCGGCATGTACCGACCGAGAGTGCGGCGGACCTACGTCGGCGGCCGTCGATGAGGCCGTGGATGAAGGCCGCCGGGGTGACCGGCGGCGTGGTGGGGGCGGCGGCGACGGGCCTGGTCCTGGGCGCGGCGGCGCAGAACGCCCGCATCGCCCGGCAGCGCCGTGACACCGACGATCCGCACGAGGACGAGCCGTTAGGCCAGTTACGCGCGAGCCGTGAGTGCACGGTCGCCGCCGACGACGGCGTGCCGATCGCGTGCGAAGAGGTGGACCCCGAAGACGGCGGCGCGCCGGTGATGACCGTGGTGCTGGTGCACGGCTTCGTGCTTGACCGCCGCTGCTGGCACTTCCAGCGCCGCGACCTGGCTAAGATGATCGATCCTCGGGTTCGCCTGGTGCTGTACGACCAGCGCAGCCACGGCCGCTCGGGCCGGGCCACCGCCGAGTCCAGCACCATCGAGCAGCTCGGCCACGACCTGGACTCCGTGCTCCGCGCGCTGGTGCCGAAGGGCCCGCTCGTGCTGGTGGGCCATTCCATGGGCGGCATGACGATCATGGCCCTGGCCGAGCAGCAGCCCGAGCTGTTCGTGGACCGGGTCCGCGGCGTGGCCCTGATCGGCACCTCGGCCGGCGACGTCGGCGCGTCCGGCCTGCCCCGCCCGCTGCTGTCCCGGCACAACCCGGCGACGCGCGGCCTCGGCCTGCTGGCCAACTGGCAGCCCAGCCTGGTCGAGTGGGCCCGCCGGGCCGGCGGCCACATCACCTGGAGCGCCATCCGCGGCCTGGCCTTCGGCGACCGCAAGGTCAGCCCGGCGCTGGTCGACCTCATGGAGACGATGATCGACGGGACCTCCCTGGCGGCCATCACCGACTTCGTCCGTACCCTGGGATCCCACAACCGCTACGCGGCGCTGGCCGGGCTGCGGCACTGCAAGGTGCTGGTGCTCAGCGGGGACGCCGACAAGCTCACGCCGTTCCGGCATGCCGAGGCGATCGCCGCCGAGCTGCCGGACGCCGAGCTGGTCAGGGCCGACGGCGCGGGGCACATGGTGATGCTGGAGCAGGCCGACCTGGTCACCGGTCACCTGGTGGACCTGGTGCGCAGCTGCGCGGACGGCGAGACGACTGGACGGCGATGGTGGAAACGGGCGTGAAGGAACTCCGGCTGCCGGTGGAGGCGGACACGGTCGAGTTCGGCCGGCGGTTGGGCGGTCTACTACGGGCGGGCGACCTGGTGCTGCTGTCCGGCCCACTCGGCGCGGGCAAGACGGCCATGACCAGGGGCATCGCCGAAGGCCTCGGCGTGCGGGGCCGGGTCAGTTCGCCGACGTTCGTGATCGCCCGTGAGCACCGGGCCGGCGAGCGCGGCGTCGCCCTCGTGCACGTCGACGCCTACCGCCTGGGCGGGCACCTCGACGAGCTGGACGACCTGGACCTGGACACCGAGCTGGTCGACGCGGCCGTGGTCGTGGAGTGGGGCGAGGGCGTCGCCGAACGCCTCTCCGACGACCACCTGCTGATCCGCCTCACCCGCCTCGACGACGACGTCCGGCTGGCGGAGCTGCACCCGCAGGGCACCTGGACCACCCGCGAGCTCCCCTAGCTTTTTTTGCTACGTGAGTGGCTCATTTTCGCTCAGCGGCCACCTGAGCCACTCAGGTGGCCGAAAATGGAAAATGAGCCACTCACGTAGCGGAAGCAGCGGTGGCTAGGGCAGTGCTCGCTTGGTGACCTTGCCGAGTTCGTTGCGGGGCAAGGAATCCACAAAATTCACCGCTCGCGGCCGCTTGTGCGGGGTGAGCAGTCGAGCCACGTGCTCGACCAGCTCCTCGGCCGTCGGGGCAACGTCCGAAGGCACCACCCAAGCCACGATCCGCTCGCCGAGGTCGTCGTCCGGCCGACCGGCCACAGCGACCTCGGCCACGCCCGGGTGCTCCAAAAGCGCGTTCTCGATCTCGCCGGCGCCGATCTTGAAGCCGCCGCTTTTGATGATGTCGGTGGCCCGGCGGCCGACGATGCGGATGTAGCCGTCGGCGGCGCGGGTGGCCATGTCGCCGGTGCGGAACCAGCCGTCGTGCATGGCCTCGGCGGTCGCCTCGGGACGGTTGAGGTACTCCAGGAACAGGTTGGGCCCGCGCACCTCGATCTCGCCGATGGTGGCGTCGTCGCTCACCTCGATGACCGAGCCGGCGTCGTCCACGAGCCGCACCTCCACCCCGTCCACCGGCAGACCGACGGTGCCCGGCCGACGCTCGCCCCAGGCCCGGACGCTGCAGTTCATCAGCGTCTCGGTCATGCCGTAGCGCTCGACGATCCGCTGCCCGGTGGCCTGGGAGATGCGCTCGTGCAGGCTGGCCGGCAGCGGGGCGGAACCCGACACCAGCAGCCGGGCCTGCGAGATCTGCTTGGCCAGCCCCGGATCGGCCTCCACGTCGGCGGCGAGCCGGCTGTACATGGTGGGGACGCCGAACATCATCGTCGCCGGGCCGGCCAGCTTGGCCCCGGCCGCCGCCGCGCTGAACTTGCCCATGTGGTGCGAAGATCCGCCGCGCCGCAGCGGCCCGAGCACACCGACCACAAGCCCGTGCACGTGGAAGATCGGCAACGCGTGTGTGACGGCATCGGCGGCCGTCCACTCCCACGCCGCCGCCAGCGAATCCAGGTTGGACGCGATCGCCCGGCGCGGCAGGACCACGCCCTTGGGCGGGCCGGTGGTGCCCGAGGTGTAGACGATGAACGCCGGCGCCTCCTCGTCCGGCTCGGGCGGCAGGCCGTCGGAACGTACGGAGAGGTCGACATCCAGCCGCGGCAGCGCGGCCAGGCCGCCGGGCAGCTCCACGCCGGGGGCCGCCAGCACCTGGGCCGGCGCGCTGTCGCCGAGGATGTGCTCAAGCTCGCGTTCGCCGACCTTGGGGTTGATCGGCACCACCGCGGCGCCGGCCGCCAGCGCCCCGACCACCGCCGCGCAGGTCTCCAGCGTCGGCGTCGCCCACACCGCCACCCTGGCCCCGACCAGCCGTTTCGCGATCGCCGCGGCCACGCCGGCGAGCTCGCGGTAGGTCAGTTTCCGGTCGCCGAAGACCAGTGCGTCGGCGTCCGTCGGGTCGGCCAGAGCCGGCAGCAACATCCCATCAACCCCTCGCGTCGAAGTGCCTTCCGATGATGGTCGTACCCTTGACGACCGTGCTAGTGCTTGCGATCGACACCGCGACCCCCGCCGTCACCGCCGGAGTGGTGCAGCTCGACGCCGACGCGACGCCGCGCACGCTGGCGCAGCGCATCACCGTCGACGCCAAAGCCCATGGTGAGCTGCTGATTCCCCATCTGCGCGAGGCCCTGGCCGAGGCCGGCAGGACCATGGCCGACGTCGACGCCCTCGTCTGCGGCAGCGGCCCCGGCCCGTTCACCGGCCTCCGTGTCGGCATGGTCACAGCGGCCGCCCTGGGGCAGGCCCTGGGCAAGCCGGTGTACCCGGTGCCCACGGTCGACGCCATCGCCATCGAGGCGCGAACCGGCCACGGCCTGCTCGTCGCCACCGACGCCCGCCGCCGCGAGGTCTACTGGGCGGCCTACGACGCCGAGGGCCGCCGCACCGAGGGCCCGCACGTGGAGAAGCCGGCCGACCTGGTCGAGAAGCTGCCGTCGCTGGGTGTGGCCAGCGCCGCCGGGCAGGGCGCCGAGATGTACGCCGACGTGCTGGACCTGCCGATCGTGTTGGCCCCGTTCCCGTCGCCGCACGGCCTGGTCGCGGTGGCGGCGAAGGACCTGCTGGCCGGGGCCGAGCCCGGCCCGATGACCCCGCTCTACCTGCGCCGCCCCGACGCCGTCGCGTCCGTCGGGCGCAAGCGGGTGACGCGGCCGTGACCGGCTTCATCCTGGCCGCGCTGCGGCACCAGGACGCGGCGCGCTGCGCGGAGCTGGAACGCAAGCTGTTCCCCAGGGACGACCCGTGGCGCGAGCGCGCCTTCCGGTCCGAACTGGACAACGGCCACTACTACCTCGGCGCGTACGACGAGAGCGGGCAGCTCGTCGGCTACGCCGGGCTCGCGCTCAACGGCCGCGCGCCCGACTACGAGGGCAGCGTGCAGACCATCGCCGTGGACACCGACTGGCAGGGCCGTGGCGTGGGCAAGGCGCTGTTGGAGGCGCTGCTGGCCCGGGCCGACGAGGTCGCGGCGCCGGTGTTCCTCGAGGTTCGCACCGACAACGACGTCGCCATGGCGTTGTACCGGTCGCGCGGCTTCGAGCAGCTGGGGCTGCGCCGCAGGTACTACCAACCGTCCGGGGCGGACGCGTACACCATGGGCCGCCCCGCGGCGGTCCGACAGGAGGAGAAGTCGTGACCGGCGACCGCATCGTGCTGGGCATTGAGTCCTCGTGCGACGAGACCGGGGTGGGCATCGTCCGGCTCGGCGCGGACGGCTCCATGCAGCTGCTGGCCGACGAGGTGGCCTCCAGCGTCGAGCAGCACGTCCGCTTCGGCGGCGTGGTGCCCGAGGTGGCCAGCCGCGCGCACCTGGAGGCCATGATCCCGACCATGGGTCGGGCACTGGAGAAGTCCGGACTGACCCTGGCCGACGTGCACTCCATCGCCGTCACCGCCGGGCCCGGCCTGGCCGGCGCGCTGCTGGTCGGCGTCTCCGCCGCCAAGGCCTACGCCGCCGCGCTCGACAAGCCGCTCTACGGCGTCAACCACCTGGCCGGGCACGTCGCCGCCGACACCCTGGAGCACGGCCCGCTGCCGTCGCCCTGCGTCGCGCTGCTGGTCTCCGGCGGGCACTCGCAGCTGCTGCTGATCGAGGACCTGGCCGGCAAGATCACCGAGATCGGCTCCACCATCGACGACGCCGCCGGCGAGGCCTACGACAAGGTCGCCCGCGTGCTCGACCTGCCCTATCCCGGCGGTCCGCCCATCGACAAGCTGGCCAAGACCGGCAACGGCTGCGCCATCGCCTTCCCGCGCGGCCTGACCGGCCAGCGCGACGCCAAGTACGACTTCTCCTTCTCGGGCCTCAAGACCGCCGTGGCCCGCTGGGTCGAGAACCGGGAGCGGGACGGCCTCGAGGTGCCGTTGGCCGACGTCGCCGCCTCGTTCCAGGAGGCCGTCGCCGACGTGCTCACCGGCAAGGCCATCCGGGCCGTCAAGGACCTCGGCCTCGACACCCTCGTCATCTCCGGCGGCGTCGCCGCCAACTCCCGCCTCTCGGGCCTGGCCGCCGAGCGCTGCGCCGCCGCCGGCATCACCCTGCGCGTGCCCCGCCCCCGCCTCTGCACCGACAACGGCGCCATGATCGCCGCCGTCGGCGCCCACCTGGTGGCCGCCGGCGCGGAGCCGTCGGGGCTGGGTCTGGCCACCGATCCCGGCCTGCCGGTGTCCCAGGTTCAGATTCTCTGATCGTCAGGCGGGACCGGGATCCAACACGGCGTGGGTCCCGACCCGCCGCCAGATCACATGTGCCGTTCCGGGCCGTTGCTTCTGGCCGTACTGCCAGGTGGCGCGGCCGTCCGGAGCCCAGCTCATCTCGTAGACGCCGGGCCTCGACTGCACCCGCTTGACCCGCAGTCCTGGTCGGAACTGACCCGTCGCGAGGTCGGGAACGAACTGCTCCTGCACGACCTTAGTGAACCGAGCCCGCTGGTCGGCCGACAACTTTTCAAGATCGCGGATGAATCGCGGCATGAGCTGGTAGGTCGGCACAGGTCAGGACGCACCGTTCTCGAGATAGGCGAGGAACTCCTCGGCGTTGTCGAAGACCTCTCCCTCGCCGGCCGCGATCTGTTCGTCGACCTCCCGCTCGCCGAGTTGCCACTCCGGCGTCCAGAACCACCGCTGGTCCGTTGGGATGCTCATGTAGCCGCGGACCGTCACGTCCCCGGTTTCGGTGACGGTGAACTCGATCTCGTCACCCTCCCGGATGTGCAGCGCCTCGCGGATCTCCGCCGGCAGCGTCACCTGGTTCTTGTCCCGGAGCTTGGCTCGTGCCGTGATGTCCATCTCCGGCGCCTCCGTCAGTAGTGCTGTCACCTCGTCCCCTCCATTGTGCGGCTTACTTTCCGTGCTTCCAACAGTCGGAGAGTCGCGATAACGGATGAAAGTTGGCAAGTTCCACCGAGCTCGATTGCCTCGATACGGTGGTTCGGGGCACAGGGCGAGGCACCGGATCGGAGCGGCCGAGCCGCGACGCCGGAAGCGGCGCCAAGGGGCCGGTTGAAGCGTTGGCACTCGCGTGGGTAGAGTGCTAGTCGCACGGCACCAACTACCGCCCCGGCCCCCGCGACGGCGGGGTGGCAGGCGCCGTCGGTACCTGCCAACGCTTTCGACGACCGTGGAGGTCAACCCGGTGAGCGTGAACATCAAGCCGCTCGAGGACAAGATCCTCGTCCAGGCCAACGAGGCCGAGACGACGACCGCTTCCGGTCTTGTCATCCCGGACACCGCCAAGGAGAAGCCCCAGGAGGGCAAGGTCCTGGCCGTGGGCCCGGGTCGCATTGACGACAAGGGCAACCGTGTCCCGCTGGACGTCGCGGTCGGCGACGTCGTCGTCTACTCGAAGTACGGCGGCACGGAGCTCAAGCACAACGGCGAGGAGTACCTCATCCTCTCCGCGCGCGACGTGCTGGCCGTCATCAACTGACGCTGCTTTCTCCGCTCAGGCGCCCCGGCAGCCCACTCCGGGCCGCTGGGGCGCCTGTGTGCTTAAAACCTGAGAAAGGCTCGTAATGCCCAAGCAGATCAGCTTCGACGAGGACGCTCGTCGGGCTCTGGAGCGCGGCGTCAACAAGCTGGCCGACGCCGTCAAGGTCACCCTCGGCCCGCGCGGCCGGCACGTGGTGCTGGACAAGAAGTTCGGCGGCCCGACCGTCACCCTCGACGGCGTGACCGTGGCCCGCGAGATCGAGCTCGAGGACTCGTTCGAGAACCTCGGCGCCCAGCTGGCCAAGAGCGTCGCCACCAAGACCAACGACATCGCCGGCGACGGCACCACCACCGCGACGGTGCTGGCCCAGGCCCTGGTCCGGGTCGGCCTGCGCAACGTGGCCGCCGGCGCCAACCCCACCTCGCTCGGCCGCGGCATGCAGGCCGCCGTCGACCACGTGGTGGAGTTCCTGAAGAACAAGGCCACCCCGATCAAGGGCCGCGACAACGTCGCCCAGGTCGGCACGGTCTCCTCCCGCGACTCCTCGATCGGCGCGCTGCTCGGCGAGGCCATCGAGAAGGTCGGCGAGGACGGCGTCATCACGATCGAGGAGTCCTCGACGCTGGCCACCGAGCTGGAGATCACCGAGGGTGTCCAGTTCGACAAGGGCTACATCTCCGCCTACTTCGCCACCGACCCGGAGACGCAGGAGGCCGTCTACGACGACGCCTACGTCCTGCTGCACCGCGAGAAGATCTCGGCCCTGGCCGACCTGCTGCCGGTGCTGGAGAAGGTCGCGCAGTCGGGCAAGCCGCTGCTGATCGTGGCCGAGGACCTCGAGGGCGAGGCCCTGTCCACGCTGGTGGTCAACTCGATCCGCAAGACCATCAAGGTCGTCGCGGTGAAGGCCCCCTACTTCGGCGACCGCCGCAAGGCGTTCCTGGACGACCTGGCCACCGTCACCGGCGCCCAGGTCGTGGCGGCCGAGGTCGGCCTGAAGCTGTCCGAGGTGGGCCTGGAGGTGCTGGGCACCGTCCGGCGCGTGCACGTCACCAAGGACAACACCACGATCGTCGACGGCGGCGGCAAGTCCGACGACGTCGCGGGCCGGGTGGAGCAGCTCCGCAAGGAGATCGAGGCCACCGACTCCGACTGGGACCGCGAGAAGCTGCAGGAGCGGCTGGCCAAGCTGTCCGGCGGCGTCGCGGTGATCAAGGTCGGCGCCGCCACCGAGACCGAGATGAAGGAGCGCAAGCACCGCATCGAGGACGCGGTCGCCGCCACCAAGGCCGCGGTCGAGGAGGGCATCGTGCCCGGCGGCGGTTCCGCCCTGGTGCACGCGGCCAAGGAGCTGGCCGACAACCTGGGCCTGACCGGCGACGAGGCCACCGGCGTGCGCATCGTGCGTGACGCCCTGTCCGCGCCGCTGTACTGGATCGCCAGCAACGCCGGCCTTGAGGGCGCGGTCGTCACGTCCAAGGTCGCGGACCTGGAGTGGGGCTCCGGCTTCAACGCCGCCACCCTGGAGTACGGCGACCTGCTGGGCGCCGGCGTCATCGACCCGGTAAAGGTGACCCGCTCCGCGATCGCCAACGCCGCCTCCATCGCCCGCATGGTGCTCACCACGGAGAGCGCCGTCGTGGAGAAGAAGGAAGACGAGCCGGCCGACGCGGGCCACGGCCACGGTCACGGCCACTGAGTTCTTGCCGCGCGTTCCGCGCGGGCGCGAGTGCGCTCTGATCCGGTGCCTTCCCTTGGCTCACGTCGATCGATGGACAGACTCGATCGACGTGAGCCCGCGGTCCAGGCACCGGCGCGAACTCGCGACCGCTGGCCTGGCGGAACTCGGCAGCTGACGACAAAGAGGGCCCCTTCCCGAGAACGGAAGGGGCCCTCTTTTGTTGCCTTGTATGGGGTTACTGCATCACCGGGTGGCGCTGCGACGCACCGGGATCCCATTGGGAGCGCTGCTCGCGGCGGCCGACGAGGAACCACATCACGCTGCCGATCAGCGGCATGGCCCAGATCAGCAGGAACCACACGATCTTCATGCCGGCGTTCTGGCGTGACCCGATCACGCCCACCACCGCCAGCACGGCGATCAGCACATGGGCGATGGCCAGCGCGGCCAGCCCGACCAGCGCCACCCCGGCGAACATCTGTCCGAACTGCACTACCGCCGTGCTGGGCATCCCGACCATCCCCTTACGTCCCCGTCGATAGGAACGAAGTTAGGGCGGGCGGCCGTCATCGGGCGTCCACCGCGGAGATGGTCGTCGGGTCATACCTCAGGCCTACGACGTGAGAACGAGCTGACGACGCCTCGACTTCAGGATGGTGTCCCGCTCGGACTCGGACATGCCGCCCCAGATGCCGTACGGCTCCTGGACGGCCAGTGCGTGCCGGCGGCACATGTCCAGCACCGGGCAGCTCTGGCAGACGGCCTTCGCCCGGGCTTCACGCCGGGACCGGGCCGGTCCGCGCTCGCCGTCCGGATGAAAAAAGAAGGCGCTGTCCATGCCCCGGCAGTTGCCGTCCAACTGCCAGTCCCACACGTCCGCGTTCGGACCGGGGAGCCTCCGGGTGTCTGCCATCGAGAACCGCCTCCTCGCCGGGTCGGTGCCCATCGTGGTTGCTCCGTATGGCTTAACTGTGATCACCGTAGAACCGCGCCAAAACTTGTTCAAGAGTGTTCGGGCGGGAAGTTGTTCATTCCTGCCGACGAGTGATCAACGCCTTCCACGTCTGGTGGCGCAGGTCACACCGAGTGACGTGAGTTGCCGCTGTGAGAAGGTGCCCGGACCATGTCCACCGTGACGACTCAGCCGGAGCCCGTTCCACGGGAGCGCGCCACCGGCGAACCGATGCTCTCCGTTGCGGCAGTTGCCAGGCGGCTCGGCGTAGCGCCGGCGACGCTGCGCACCTGGGACCGCCGCTACGGCCTCGGCCCGACCGATCACACGACCGGTCGGCACCGCCGGTACGGAGATCGGGACATCGCCCGGTTGGAACTCATGCAGCGGGCGTTGCTGCGCGGAGCGTCACCGGCCGAGGCCGCCCGCTACGCGTTGAGCAGCACGTTGCCCGAGCAAAGGCTGACCGTGCAGCCCCCGCCGGCCGAGTTGCCGGAGCTCATCGTCGGCGGCGACGCGGACGACGGCGAGCAGGTCAGCACCGGTGGCCGCGTGCTACGCCTGCCCGGCGTGAGCCGGCAGGCCCGCGGCCTCGGCCGGGCCGTGATGGCCATGGACGCCGCAGCCGTGCAGCAGCTGCTGCGGGACGCCCTGGCCGAGTTCGGCGTGCTCGTCACCTGGAACACCATGATCCGGCCCGTGCTCACGGGCATCGCCCAGCGCTGGCGTCACTCGGGCGAGGGCGTCGAGGTCGAGCACCTGTTCACGCAATGTGTCACCGCAGCGCTGTCGGCGGCCCAGATCGGGGCCCCGGTGCCGGTGAATCCGCGGCCGGTGCTGCTCGCGTGCGTGCCGGAGGAGCAACACAGCCTCCCGCTGCAGGCCCTGGCCGCCGCGCTGGCGCAGAAGGGCGTCGGCACGATGATGCTCGGGGCGGCGCTGCCGGCCGACGCATTGGGAGCGGCCATCCGGCGGATCGCGCCCGCGGCGGTCTTGCTCTGGGCCCAGCTACCTAGGTACGCCCACTGCACCTTGTTGACGGAGCTGCCGCGCACCCGGCAGCGGATCCGGCTGTTCGTCGGCGGCCCCGGCTGGCAGCAGAGCAAGCTGCCGCCGCACGCGGAGCCGCTGGACTCGCTGTCCGCCGCCGTGGACCGCATTTCCTACGTGCTGCTGGGCGCCGATGGATGAGTACCTGAGGGACGCGGCCTTCGGCGGCAGTCCCGGCGCGGACGTCAGCAAGGCCGCCCTGGGCACGCCACGGCAGCGCTGGCTGGCCGCCGTGGTGCTCGGCGGCCAGGGTCGCTACGCCGCCGCCACGGCGTTGCTGACGGAGCTGCGGCACACCTCCGATCCGGTGCTGGCGTCACTGGCCGCGAGCACGCTGGCCTCCCAACGCCGCCAGGTGGGTGGTCACGCCGCCGCCCGGCGGCTGGACGGGGAGGCCCTGGCCCGGCTGGCCGGCGTGGAACCGGTCGCCGACGACCCCGACTGCGTGGACGCCGCCGGGGCCCTCGCGGACGCGCTCACGGGGCTCGCGGCGGATGCGATCGGTGTCGGCGGGCCCGCCCGTCGCCTGCATGTGGTGGCGGCCGACACGGTCGAGCGATTCGGCGGTCACCGCTGGCGGTCGGGGGTGCGGCTGGACTGGGTCCGCGCGGAGATCGAGTTGGCCTCCGGCCGGCCGGAAGAGGCCTTGGAGCCGGCCCAGCGGGCGGTGGACACCGCGACCGCCGCAGGGGCGATCCGGCACCGCGTCAAGTCCCGGATGGTGCTGGCCGCGACGCTCACTAATCTGCACGACGGGGTCTCGAAAGAGCGGGCTGAAGCCCTGTTGGAGTGTGATGTGCGTCACAACGAGGTACTGGGACTACACCCCCTGGTGTGGCCCTGCGCACTGCTGCTGGCCCACCTGCGACCCGATGGGGCCGATGCCTGGCTCGAACGGGCTAAAGGGGTGCTGAGCTGCGTGTTGCTCCGAGCCGATCCGGCCGCCCGAACGCTCGCGGCGGCCTCCGTCTGGGTGCCGTGAGCCCGCTGCTCCGTTCCGGGGAACCCGGCCTGGCGGACATCCGGGCGAACTACTTGACGGATTAAGCACCGGATCGTGTCAAGGTTCCCGGCCCGGCGTCCGATAGGGGAAGTGGAACGTCACTCGGCTGTCGGAAAGGAGTCCCCGTGACTACGGTCTTGATCTGCGATGACCGCCGCAGCGTGCGGGAGGGGCTGACGCGTGTCATGTCGGCAGTCCCTGGGGTCAGTCGCATCGACTGTGTCGCACACGGTGACGAGTTGTTGGCGCGGTTCTCCCGGCAGCCGGTGGATGTCGTACTGGTGGGAACCCAGCGCGCCGTGCCGACCGGTGTCGAGGCGACCCGCCGGCTGGTCTCGGCCAACCCCCAGGCCAACGTCATCGTATTCGGAGCGCCGGACGACGCCGGCAGCATCGCCGCCGCCATCGCCGGCGGAGCCCGCGGCTACCTGCGCTGGGACGCGTCCCGGCCGGAGCTGGTCGCCGCCCTCGCGCACACGCTGGCCAGCACCTCGGTGCCGGCGCCCCGCCAGCCGTCCGACCCGGGCGTGCAGCTCACGGAGCGCGAGCTTCAGGTGCTGCGGGGCATGAGCCAGGGCAAGAGCAACGGACAGATCGGCCGCGAGCTGTACCTGTCCGAGGACACCGTCAAGACGCACGCCCGCCGGCTGTTCCGCAAGCTCGGCGTCCGTGACCGCGCCCAGGCCGTCGCGCACGGCTTCCGTCGCGGTCTTGTCTCGTAGGTTCGTCTTTCTCGTCAGCACCGCCGCCAGTGTCGGGGACGCCACAGTCACACCGGGCGTCCCCGGGCGGAGGGCGGGGACCGTGCTCCCCGCTACTCACGCCGTCACTCATGCCACCCCCATTGGTCCAGCTCAGCGATCCGTTGGGCTGGACTGGTCCGTGTCTACGGTCGGACGCGACTTTCCGTGACCAAGGGTGACCCGTCGCAGCGTTACATCCGTCGGTGTCGCCCGGTACGGTGAGTCCCGACCGGGTTGAGCGACCAACGTCTCGCACGCCGACCGCGTCGGTGTGCCCAGAAGTAACACCAGGGCTGTTGTCTGCGATGAGCACTACGGGGGACGGACTGGACGCCGCAGTGAGCGCTGCCGTTGATGGCGACCGCCAGGCCATCGAGCGTGTCCTGGCGTCTGTCCGCCCGTTGGTGGTGCGGTACTGCCGCGCCCGTGTCGGCAGACAGGAGAGGTCTTTCGCCTCGGCGGACGACGTCGCCCAGGAGGTGTGTCTCGCGGTGCTCACGGCTCTGCCCGGTTACCGCGACCAAGGCCGACCCTTTCTCGCCTTTGTGTACGGCATCGCCGCGCACAAGGTCGCCGACGCCCATCGGGCGGCCGCCCGCAACCGCGCCGAGCCCGTGCCCGAGGTCCCGGACGCCCCGGAGACCGACGCCGGGCCCGAGCAGCGCGCCATGCACGGCGAGCTGTCCGAGCGGATGGCGCAGCTGTTGCGCATCCTGCCCGCCAAGCAGCGGGAGATCCTGTTGCTCCGGGTGGTCGTCGGGCTCTCGGCCGAGGAGACGGCGGACGCGGTTGGCTCGACCCCGGGCGCGGTGCGCGTCGCGCAGCACCGCGCGTTGGCACGACTACGCAAGACGCTGGCAGCGGAGGAGGTGGTCTGAATGGCCGAGCAGCACGGGCCCGGCGATGAGGATGCCGCCAAGAGAGAGTGGCCGATGAGAGGCCATTTCTCGGGCAGTCTTGGCGGGAGCAGACCGGTGCTCACCGGTGAGGACCCGCTGTACCCCGAATCGATCAACGGGTTCGAGTTCGGCGCCGCCGAGGTGCCGGTCGACCTGGGGGCGGTGCGTGCCGACGACGCGCTGCTGGACGCACTGGGCGGGGGCAATCCCGAACTGAACTCCACGCTCGCCGGCCACGAGCTGAGCGCGCTGCTGCTGTCCTGGCGCCGCGATGTCGACGGCGAGCCCTTCGGTGAGCTGGTGGACACCGAGACCGCGGCCGAGACAGTGCTCGCCGCGCGGCGGTCCGCGCGCCGCCGACGTCCCCTCCTGGTCCCGCTGGCCACCGCGGCCGCGGTCCTGGCGATCGCCTTCACCGGCGTCAGCCTGGCCGCGCGCGACGCCAGGCCCGGTGACGCCCTCTGGGGGCTGACGCAGATGCTCTACACCGACCACGCGCACTCCGTCGAGGCCGCGGTCGCCGTCGAGTCCGACCTGAACGCCGCCCGCTCGGCGCTCAACCAGGGCCGCATCGGCGACGCCCGCACGGCGCTGGCCAACGCCGGGAGCTCGCTGCCGCTGGTGTCCAACGAGGACGGCCGCACGCAGCTGTCGAAGACGCACGAGAGCCTGGTCAACGAGCTGAACACCAGCACGTCGACGCCTCCGTCCTCGCCGCAGCAGCCCACGTCGCCGTCGCTGACCTCGGTCACCACCACCACGACGACGGTGCCGACGACCACCACGACCTCGCCGACGCCGACCACGACCACGACGACAACCACGACCACCACCACGACGACGACCACGTCGAACAGCGCGTCGAACAGCGCCGGCAGCGGCAAGAACGACCCGCCCGTGCCGAGCGACGATCCGCCCGGCAGCGGCAACTCGTCGGCCAACAGCACGCCGACCAGCTGACCGATTTCGGCGAAAAGGGCGGTTCCCTCGGGAACCGCCCTTTCACGTCACACTGTGAGCTTGGTCGCAGTTCAGCGGGCGCTCTCCCGCTCGTTGACGCCGTCGGCGTAGCCCCGGCAGTACTCCCAGCTCACGTAGCAGGCCGGGTCGGGATCGAAGGCCGGCTCGTGCGGCCGCATGTGGCCGTCGTGCAGCAGCTGTTCGAGGCTGGCCTGCAACAGGGCCCAGTCGTGGTAGTGCGGCTCGTCGCAGTCGCCGCAGTCCACCACCACGCCGCGGACCCCACGCGGCTGGAGAAGGGCCTGGTAGACGGCCAGGTCGCTGAGGTCGTTGATCAGCTCGGCGCGTTCCTCCTCGCCGATCGGATCGTGCTCATGGTCGTGGTCGTCGGCATCGCGCAGCGCCCGAGCGGGGTCGTCGGGGTCGCCCGCGAAGGGGTCTGGAGGCAACGCGTCGTGCGGCACGACCCCGCACGGTACCGCGCCGGTCCACCCCTGGCTCCCGATACCATGGTCAGAGGCGCTCCGCCTGCGAAAATCCACCCTTTGTAGTCAGTGCAGGAAGGCCAGAGGCCCGAATCATGACCGAGCTCCCCGCTCAGGAAACGCCGTCGAAGTTCGCCCTGCTCGGACTGACCTTCGACGACGTGCTGCTGCTGCCCGCCGAGTCCGACGTCATCCCGAGCCAGGTCGACACCTCGACCAAGCTTTCCCGCAACGTGACGCTGCGCATTCCGCTGGTGTCCGCGGCCATGGACACCGTGACCGAGGCCAGGATGGCCATCGCCATGGCCCGCCAGGGCGGCATCGGCGTGCTGCACCGCAACCTGTCGATCGAGGACCAGACCGCGCAGGCCGAGGTGGTCAAGCGGTCCGAGGCCGGCATGGTCACCGACCCGGTGACCTGCGCCCCCGACGCCACGCTGGCCGAGGTCGACCGGCTGTGCGCCAAGTTCCGCATCTCCGGCGTGCCGGTGACCGACCCCGACGGCAAGCTGATCGGCATCATCACCAACCGGGACATGCGGTTCGAGGTGGACCACAGCCGGCCGGTGAGCGAGGTCATGACCAAGGGCCCGCTGGTGACCGCCCAGGTCGGCGTGTCCGCGGAGGCCGCGCTGGGCCTGCTGCGGCGGCACAAGATCGAGAAGCTGCCCATCGTGGACGGCAACGGCAAGCTGCGCGGTCTGATCACCGTCAAGGACTTCGTCAAGACGGAGCAGTACCCGAACGCCACCAAGGACCCGGACGGCCGCCTCATCTGCGGCGCCGCGGTCGGCGTCGGCGAGGACTCCTACAGCCGGGCCATGAGCCTGGCCGAGGCCGGCGTGGACGTGCTGATGGTGGACACCGCGCACGGCCACTCCCGCAGCGTGCTGGAGATGGTCGCGCGGCTGAAGAAGGACCTCGGCGAGACCGTCGACATCGTCGGCGGCAACGTGGCGACCCGGGTCGGCGCGCAGGCCATGGTGGACGCGGGCGCGGACGGCGTGAAGGTCGGCGTCGGCCCCGGCTCGATCTGCACCACCCGCGTCGTCGCCGGCGTCGGCGTGCCGCAGATCAGCGCCGTCTACGAGGCCGACCAGGCCTGCCGCCCGGCCGGCGTGCCGGTGATCGCCGACGGCGGCATCCAGTACTCCGGCGACATCGCCAAGGCCATCGCCGCCGGCGCCAGCGCGGTGATGATCGGCGGCCTGCTCGGCGGCACCGCCGAGGCCCCCGGCGACCTGATCCTGGTCAACGGCAAGCAGTTCAAGATCTACCGCGGCATGGGCTCGCTGGGCGCCATGCAGTCCCGCGGCGAGGCCAAGTCCTACTCCAAGGACCGCTACTTCCAGGACGACGTGCTCAACGAGGACAAGCTGGTCCCCGAGGGCATCGAGGGCCGGGTCCCGTTCCGCGGCCCGTTGTCCCAGGTCACCCACCAGCTCATCGGCGGCCTGCGGGCCGGCATGGGCTACACCGGCTCCAGCTCCGTCGCCGAGCTCCAGACCAAGCAGCTGGTGCGCATCACCGCCGCCGGTCTGAAGGAGTCGCACCCGCACGACATCACCATGACCGTGGAGGCTCCGAACTACACCACTCGGTGAGTTGGTCTAATCTCGTCGGGTTTGCGTGTCAGGTCGTGCCGCTCGGTCCGGGCGGCACGACCACTGTGTGGAGAGGGGACTGGCCGTGCGGGATCTGGTCGAGATCGGGATGGGTCGCTCCGCGCGGCGGGCTTATGAGCTGGACGACGTCGAGATCATCCCGTCGCGCCGGACACGGTCGTCCAAGGACGTGTCGACGGCGTGGCAGATCGACGCCTACCGCTTCGACATCCCGCTGATCACGCACCCGTCGGACGCGGTGGTCTCGCCGCGCACGGCGGTGGCGATCGGCGAGCTGGGCGGCATGGGCGTGCTCAACGCCGAGGGGCTTTGGGCCCGGCACAGCGACGTCGAGGACGCCATGTTCCGGCTGACCCGGGCGGCCGAGGAGGACGACCCGCTGGCCGTCACCCGGCTGCTGCAGGAGCTGCACTCGGCGCCGATCCAGGCCGACCTGCTCGCCGAGGCGATCAAGCAGGTGCGGGACTCCGGCGTCACCGTCGCGGTGCGGGTCAGCCCGCAGCGGGCCGCCGAGCTCACGCCGGACCTGCTGGCCGCGGGCGTGGAGATCCTGGTGCTGCAGGGCACGATCGTGTCGGCCGAGCACGTGGCCCGCGACGGCGAGCCGATCAACCTCAAGCAGTTCATCGCCGACCTGGACGTGCCGGTGATCGCCGGCGGTGTCGGCGACTACCGCACCGCCATGCACCTGATGCGCACCGGCGCGGCCGGCGTGATCGTCGGCTACGGGCACTCCAGCGGCGTCACCACCACCGACGCCGTGCTGGGCATCGGCGTGCCGATGGCCACGGCCATCGCCGACGCGGCGGCGGCCCGCCGTGACTACCTCGACGAGACCGGCGGCCGGTACGTGCACGTGATCGCCGACGGCGGCGTGCACTCCAGCGGCGACATCGCCAAGTCCATCGCCTGCGGCGCCGACGCCGTGATGCTGGGCGAGTCGCTGTCGGCCGCCACCGAGGCGCCCGGCCAGGGCCTGTACTGGACCTCGGCCGCCGCGCACCCGTCGGTGCCGCGGTCGCGGGTCACCGTCGGCGCCGAGGCCGAGGTGGACCTGCGGACCCTGCTGTTCGGGCCGTCGGCCGACCCGGACGGCGCCGTGAACCTGTTCGGCGCGCTCAAGCGGGCGATGGCCAAGACCGGCTACTCCGACCTGAAGGAGTTCCAGAAGGTCGGCCTCACGGTGCGCGGGTGACCCTCGTGGAGCGGGACGGCGTCGCGCTGGTCGAGCCGACCCAGGAGGACGTGGACTACGTCCGGGAGCGGTACAACGGCGACTTCGAGCCCGACGACGGTGAGCGGGTGCACGACCTGGTCAAGGTGCAGATCCACCGGCTGCTGGTGGTGGACACCGCCACCCGCGACCGGCTGGGCCTGGTCAGCTGGCATGCCGTGATGTACGGGCCGACCGTCGGCTGCGTGGCCTGGAACATCGGCATCGGGCTGCTGCCGTCCGCCCGTGGTCGTGGCGTCGGCTCGCTCTCGCAGCGGCTGCTGGTCGAGCACCTGTTCGCCACCACGCCGTACGGTCGGATCGAGGCCGGCACCGACGTGGAGAACATCGCCGAGCAGCGGGCGCTGGAGAAGGCCGGCCTGCTCCGCGAGGGCCTGATCCGTGGGGCTCACGTCCGGGGCGGCGTCCGCAAGGACATGGTCATGTACGGCGTGCTGCGGACCGATCTCTGAAATTTCGCGCCGACGGGTTCGGCTACCTATGTAGACCTTCAAGGTCTACATAGGTAGGCTCTGGGGCATGCCCGCCCGTCCTGACGCATCTCCGCAGACCCGCGCCGTGCTGGCCGCGCTGCACCGTGACCCGTCGACCTGGCGGCACGGCTACGACATCGCCAAGGAGACCGAGCTGGCCTCCGGCACGCTGTACCCGATCCTGGGCCGACTGGCCGACCGTGGGCTGCTGGAGACCCGGTGGGAGCCCGATCCGCCGGAGGGACGGCCGCGCCGGCACCTCTACCGGCTGACCGCCTCGGGTGTGCAGCGGGCGGCCGACGTCGGCCGCGAACCCGTGCGGGCGGCCGTGCCGCGACCGGCGATCGAGGGTGCGTCATGAGGCTGCTGGCGGTCGTCCTCCGGCTGCTGCCGCCGAATCGCCGGGAGCTGGGCCAGGCGCTGCTCGCCGAGTTGCACACGGTGCCGGCCGAACGCCGTGCCGCCTGGATCGCCGGCGGTGTGTGGTTCGTGCTCAGCCAGAGTTGGCTCCGTGTCGGCGGCTACCTCGCCGGTGTGGTCGTCGCCGCGGCCGTGGTGGCGACCGTCGACCGGATCGGCACGTCCGACGACGCCGGACAGGTCGTCCTGGCGGTGCTGCTGCTCGTGGCCACGCTGATGGGCGTCGCTGCGCCCAGGCTGGCGTGGCTGACCGGCCTGGTGGTCGGCGCGGCCGTCGGCGTTGCCCACCTGGGTGGTGACCCGTGGCTGTTCGTGCTCGTGGTGCCGGCGGTTGTCGCTGCTCAGCTGGGCGGCGGGGTGCGCAGGCTGGTGGCCCGCCGGCACTGAAGGGCTGGTGGAACCGGCCGGTTCCACTTAGCCTCGCTGCATGGGCCTACTGACGAGTAGCAACGGTGCTGCTGTCGACTACGACGTCGTGGTGGTCGGCTCCGGCTTCGGCGGCAGCGTCGCCGCGTTGCGGCTGACCGAGAAGGGCTACAAGGTCGCCGTGCTGGAGGCGGGGCGGCGGTTCAGCGACGACGAGTTCGCCAAGACCTCCTGGGACCTGCGCAAGTTCCTGTGGGCCCCGCAGATCGGCTGCTACGGCATCCAGCGCATCCACACCCTGCGCAACGTCATGGTGCTGGCCGGGGCCGGCGTCGGCGGCGGGTCGTTGGTGTACGCCAACACCCTGTACCGGCCGCTCAAGCCGTTCTTCGCCGATCCCCAGTGGGCCCACATCACCGACTGGGAGGCCGAGCTCTCCCCGTTCTACGACCAGGCCAGCCGCATGCTCGGCGTCGTCACCAACCCCACCACCACGCCGTCCGACCGGGTCATGCGGCAGGTCGCCGCCGACATGGGCATCTCCGACTCGTACCACCCGACCCCGGTCGGCGTGCACTTCGGCGAGCCCGGCAAGACCGTGCCCGACCCCTTCTTCGGCGGCGTCGGCCCTTCGCGCACCGGCTGCACCGAGTGCGGCTCGTGCATGACCGGCTGCCGGGTCGGGGCCAAGAACACCCTCGTCAAGAACTACCTGTACCTGGCCGAGCGGGCCGGGGCGCAGGTGCTGCCCATGACCACCGTGACCGGGCTCCGTGAGCTCTCCGACGGCACCTGGCGAGTCGACACCCGCCGCACCGGCGCCCACTTCGGCGGCCGCTCCTCGATCACCGCCGGCCAGGTCGTGCTGGCCGCCGGGACCTGGGGCACCCAGAACCTCCTGCACCAGATGCGTGATTCCGGCGCCCTGCCCCGGTTGTCTTCGCGTCTCGGCGAACTGACCCGTACCAACTCCGAGGCCATCATCGGCGCCGGCCGGCTCAGCTTCGACGCCTCGCAGGACTTCAGCCGGGGCGTGGCCATCACGTCGTCCATCCACCCCGACGCCACCACCCACATCGAGCCCGTTCGCTACGGCAAGGGCAGCAATGCCATGGGGCTGCTGCAAACCATCGCCACCGACGGCTCACTGCCCACTCCCCGCTGGCGTCAGTTCCTCCGCTACGCCGTGCGGCACCCCGTGATCACCGCCCGCATGCTCTCCGTGCACCGGTGGAGCGAGCGGACCGTGATCCTGTTGGTGATGCAGAGCCTCGACAACTCCATCACCACCTACACCCGGCGGGGCAAGCTCACCTCCAAGCAGGGGCACGGCGAGCCCAATCCCGCCTTCATCCCCGCCGGCCACCTCGCCAACCAGCTGGCCGCCAAGCACATCGGCGGCGTCCCCGGCGGCACCTGGGGCGAGCTGGCCAACATCCCCCTCACCGCCCACTTCATCGGCGGCTGCGCCATCGGCACCTCCGCCTCCGACGGCGTCATCGACCCCTACCACCGCGTCTTCGGCCACCCCGGCCTGTCCGTCGTGGACGGCGCCGCCATCTCCGCCAACCTCGGCGTCAACCCCTCCCTGACCATCACCGCCCAGGCCGAGCGCGCCTTCTCCCTCTGGCCCAACAAGGGCGAGCCGGACCAGCGCCCGGCTGCCGGTTCCCAGTACCGCCGGCTGACCCCCGTCGCCCCCAAACAGCCCGTCGTCCCGGCCGACGCCCCGGGGGCTTTGCACCTGGGCTAGGTTCTTTCGCGATTCAGTATCATGAGCGTAGGCTTCAAGCCTACGGAGGTGATACTCATGGCCGGTCGAGCCGCTGGCGTTCCCGCTGCGCTGGCCCGTCGACCCAACCGGGTCTTCAGGCCGCAGGACGTGGCTGACGTCTATGCGCACCCCCGCGCGGAGCTCGCCCGACTGTCCGGGACCGGAGTGATTCGTCGGCTCGCCACCGGGTACTACGCGATGACGCCGCTGGACCGGCTCGGCGACGCCTGGCGGCCCGAGCTGGAAGCTGCCGCCCTGGGCGTCGCGATCGCCGACTACGGCCCCGATGTCGTTGCGCTGATCGGGGCCAGCGCTGCCCGTCATCACGGCGCGCTGCCCCGCGCCGTCGCGGTCGCCACGGTCGCCGTTCCCAAACAGCGTCCCGTCATGGTGATGGAGAACGGCGCGATCAGTTTCGCCAAGCGGGATGTGACTCGATTGGATGTCGAACGAGTGCAGACCGAGCTGGTCAGCGGCTGGGTGACGACCGTCGAACAGACGTTGCTGGACATCGCTGCGCCTCCTGGCCGTTTCGACCTGCATCTGGGCGACCGCGCCGAGGTCATGGCGGCACTGGGGCGGCGCGCGGACCTCGCGTTGGTGGCGGAGTTGGCCGCGCAGCAGCATCGGCCGGCGGCGCTGCGCCGGATACGAGCCTCGCTGGACGTGAACAGTGCTTGATGCCGCCGACCTCGCCACGATGGCCTCCGCTTACGGCGTAGCGGAAAGCCAGGTGCGAAGAGACCATCTGATCAGCCACGTGCTGCTGGCGTTGTCGACCGCGAACGTGCCGGTAATCTTCTTCGGCGGCACCGCGCTGGCCCGCACATTTCTCACCGATCCAGAGATCGGTGCTCGATTGTCGGAGGACATCGATCTGTGCACCGAGAAGCGGGCCGAGGTCGCGGCCGAACTCGACGAACGGCTACCGAGGCTGCTGCGCCGAGAGTTCCCCGGCACGACGTGGGATCCGCCGCTGCGGTCAGGGCGGGCGGTCGAGCCGGGACAACTGGTCACCGCTGAGGGGCTCCGAGTCCGTGTCCAAGTGCTCGACGCCACCAAGCATGGCGCCTTCGCCCAATGGCCGACGGCGGTCCGCCCGGTCGACCCGAGGTACCGGGATGTCAGCGGGCGAATCGATCTCGCAGTGCCCACGCTGATGTCCTTCGCCGGCATGAAGACGGCCGCCTGGATGGATCGGCACGCGGCGCGTGACCTGTACGACCTGTGGGGGCTCGCGTTGCTCGGCGCGCTCACAGTAGAGGCGGCCGACCATGTCCGACGGATCACCGGTGGGACGGTGGCACCGTACGAATTCAGGTCTTTGCCCTCCTCGCTCGACTGGGAGGTTCAGCTGGCCCACCAGACCAGAAACCTGCCGTCGGCCCAGGAGTGCCTGTACCGAGTGCGAGAGGCGTACGCGGCGGCACTCGGCTGGCCAGAGCCACCTGATCCATTCGCCTAGTGCTCAGCGCGCCGGGGTGATCCGCAGCGCGGCCGAGCGGCCCGCCTTGGCCGACGTGACGGTGCCCTGGCGCCCGCCGACAGCGGTGAGCTTTGGCGCAGGCGCTGATGGGTCGCAGCCGGTGGTGACGAGCAGCGGGCGAGGGCGAGCAAGGCGACTCCGAGGGCGGCGCCGACAAGTCGTCTCATGGGTGCAGGACGCCACGCAACGGTCGGGAGTGGTCCGATCCCTCATACAGCGGCCACGACTGATCGTTGCGAGACTGGGCAACGCGGGCGGTTCCGACGCGTCCTCGGGTCAGGAGGTGTCCAGATGGCGATCAGTCGGCGGGCGTTCATGCAGGCGGCCGGGTTGGGGGCGACGGCGGTCGCGCTGGAGGCGTGCGCGCCGGGCGGGCAGCCGGGCCCGGTGGCGTCGTCGTCGACGACGGTGACACCGACCACCACGACCCGGCCGCCGGCAGTGCCGCCGGACTGGGCGAAGCTGCGCAGCCAGCTGGCGGGCAAGCTGGTGCTGCCGGAGGACGCGGCGTACGCGACGGCGAAGCTGGCGTACAACCCGCTGTTCGACAGCCGGAAGCCGGCAGCGGTGGCCCAGGTGGCGAACCCGAGCGACGTGCAGGCCTGCGTGGCCCAGGTGTACGCGTCGAGGATCCCCATCGCGGCCCGCAGCGGCGGCCACAGCTACACCGGATACTCCACACCGGACAGTGGCCTGGTGGTGGATCTCGGTGCCATGAAAGACGTTCAGGTGAAGCCGGACGGCACCGCGACGATCGGCGCCGGCGCGCGGCTGATGGACGTGTACGCGGCGCTGGCGGACGCGGGCCGGTGCCTGCCGGCGGGGTCGTGCCCGACGGTCGGCATCGGCGGCCTCACGTTGGGCGGCGGCGTCGGCGTGCTGACCACGAAGTACGGCCTGACCTGCGACAAGCTGGTGTCGGCGCAGATCGTCACGGGGGACGGCAAGCTGCGCACGGTGTCGGCCTCGCAGGAGCCGGACCTGTTCTGGGCGCTGCGCGGCGGGGGCGGCGGCAACTTCGGCATCGTCACCTCCTTCACCTTCCAGACCGAGGAAGCGCCGCAGTTGACGGTGTTCCAGCTCCAGTTCCCGGGCGGCTCGGTCGCCGACGTGCTCGGCGGCTGGCAGCAGTTCATCCCGACGGCTCCCGACGAGCTGTGGACGACGCTGGCCGTCTCCGGCGGCAATCCGCCGACCTGCCACATCACCGGCTGCTTCGTCGGCACGCCGGGCGGCCTGACTCCCTTGCTGAACAAGCTGATCTCGGCCACCGGCACCCAGCCGAACAATCAGTACTCCCTGTCCAAGTCCTATTTGGACGCCATGAAGTACTTCGGCGGCTGCTCCTCGTACAGCACCGCCCAGTGCTCGCCGAGTTGGAACGGAAACGGCGTGCTGAAAAGGGAGTCCTTCACGGCGACCTCCCGCGTGCTGGCCAAACCGTTGGCCGACACCGGAAAGTTCGCCGAGGTGATGGCCGGTCGCAGCGGCATGGACGTCCTGCTGGACAGCATCGGCGGCGCGGCCGGCCGGGTCGGCCCCTCCGACACCGCCTTCCCGCACCGCGGAGCCCTTGCCACCGCCCAGATCTACCAGGGCTCGACCGCCGCCTCCGCCCGCACCGCAGTCGGCGAGGTCCGCGACAACCTCGGCTCGGTCATCGGCGACGGGGCGTATGTCAACTACATCGACGCCAGCCTCGCCAACTGGGGCGCGGCGTACTACGGCCCCAACCTGGCCAAGTTGCGCAAGGTCGGCCAGCAGTACGACCCCGACGGCGTCCTGGCCTTCGCCCAGTCGGTGACCAAGGCTTAGTAACGGGGCGTGCGCCGGCCACGACCTTCCCGGGGTGGAGGACGAGACTACCGACAACGGCAGCGTGAACAACGACGTCAGCGGGTCGGTCGGCGGCCACGTCATCCAGGGCGACCACGTCGTTGTGAATATCAACAACACGCACAGGCCACCCGCGCCGTCTAAGCCCAAGGTGTCGGAGTACATGCGGTCCTTGTACTACGCCATCGAGAATGCGCTGGACGATCTGGGCGACCAGCCGCTCGTGGTGGTCGGGCCCGATGCGGTCGCGGTGGTTCGGTTCTGGGCCCGTCGTGCCGGCGAGGGGCATTTCCGGGGGAAGACGTCAGAGATCGACATGGAGCAGGGATCCTGGCGCCAGGCCAAGAGGTTGCCGGAGCATCGCACCCTGGTGCTGTTGGTGAACGCGACGAGCCTGGCCGACGTGCGCGAGTGCATCGGACGGCGGATCTGGGCCAAAGGTGCGATGGTCGTGGTCGCCACCCGGCACAACCTGCCGGAAACCGAGGACATGCGGGTGCTGCGGACCTCACGGGTGCGGCCTCGAACTGCCAAGTCCGCGGTGCTGCCGTCCAAGCTGCGCTACACCCTCCACCCGGCGAGGTTCGCCATCCCCGCCGCCTTCGCGGACCTGGTGATCGTGGTGAACGCCGCACGGCCGCTGCCGGGCTTCGTGGTGGTCCTGCTCGTCATGCTCACGGCCGGCGTCGCCGCCTTGATCGGGCAAGCCTTCGGTCGCGTGCGGAGGAGATTCCGCCCACCCACTGGCGGGCAGCTGTCCATCAGCCCGGACGGCATTCTCCTGTGTCTGGGCTCCGACATTGAAGAATTTCCTTGGCAAATAATCGAATTCGTCGCGGTGGTGCCGAGGGACGGTGTCCACGCGCTGCTGTTGAAAACCCGAGGTCTTGATCGACTAGGGCTGGGCGTCGAGGGAATCATCGGTCTGTGCCTGGTCGGCTTCATCGGACCGTACAGCGATCAACCGGCGGTGGGTGCCGACCGTCGAGCCCTGGTGAACGCCCTGAGGCTCTACTGGACCGGCCCGGTCATCGACACACGGGCCGCGCTGATGGCCCGGGACAAGCGGCTGGGGGACCGGGTGTGGCCCGGTCCCCGCAGCGCCTAGAACTTGACGTTGGTCAACACCATGACGCGTTCCTCGGTGAAGTCGGCCATCGCGGAGCGGAGGCCCTCGCGGCCGAAGCCGGAGCCCTTGACGCCGCCGTAAGGCATCTGGTCGGCGCGGTAGGAGGGCACGTCGCCGACGATGAGGCCGCCGACCTCGAGCTCGGAGGCGGCACGGAAGGCCAGCTGGAGGTTGTGGGTGAACAGGCCGGCCTGGAGGCCGTAGGCGGAGTCGTTGACGGCGGCGAGGGCGGCGTCGTCACCGTCCACAACGGACACAGTCAGCACGGGACCGAACACCTCCTCGGCCCAGACCCTGCTGTCGTGCGGCACATTGGCCAGCACGGTGGGCTCGATGGTGGCGCCGGCCCGGTGGCCGCCGGCCAACAGCTCGGCGCCGGCGGAGACGGCCTCGTCGACCCAGGAAGCGACCCGCTCGGCGGCGGCGGCGTCGACGAGCGGCCCGACCTCGACGTCGGGATCGTGCGGGTCGCCGGTGATCAGGTCACGGACGCTGGCCACCAGGCGCGGCACGAACTCGTCGGCGATCGAGGCGTCCACGATCACCCGCTGCACGGCGATACAGGACTGGCCGGCCTGGTAGTTGGCGAACAGGGCGATGCGCTTGGCGGCGAAGTCGAGGTCGGCCTCGGAGTTCCAGTCCCCGGCGACCACGGCGGCGGCGTTGCCGCCCAGCTCCAGCACGACGTGCTTGCGCGGCACCGAGTCCATGATCGACCAGCCGACGGGCCCGGAGCCGGTGAAGGAAACAACGGGCAGCCGCGGGTCCTTGACCAGCGCGATGGTCTCCTCGTTGCCCACCGGCAGCACGGAGAACGCGCCCTCGGGCAGGTCGGTCTCGGCCAGGATCTCGCCCAGGATCAGCGCCGACAGCGGCGTGCGGGGCGCCGGCTTGACGATGATCGGGGAGCCGACCGCCAGCGCCGGCGCGACCTTGTGGGCCACCAGGTTGAGCGGGAAGTTGAACGGCGCGATGCCCAGCACCGGACCCCGGGACACCCGCCGGACCAGGGCCAGCCGGCCGTCGGCCGCGGGGTCGGTGTCCAGCCGCTGCATCTCGCCGGTGAAGCGCCGAGCCTCCTCGGCGGCGAAGCGGAAGGTGGAGATGGCCCGGTTGACCTCGCCGTCGGCCCACTTCAGCGGCTTGCCGTTCTCGGCGGTGATCACCTCGGCGATCTCCTCGCGCCGGGCGGCCAGCTGCTCCGAGACGTGCATCAGGGCCCCGGCCCGCAGGTGGGCGGGCGAGGACCGGAACTTCACGGCCACGTCGGCGGCGGCCTGCACGGCCCGTTCCACCTGCTCGGGGCCGGGCACGGCGACGGAGGCCACCTCGGTGCCGTCGTACGGGTGGCGAACCAGCAGCTCGGTCGCGCCCTGCTCGGCGTGTCCGGCGATCCAGCTCGGGCGGGGCTTGGCCTCGATCGCGTCTTCCATAACCACACGATATGACCACCACGGCCCGTCACGCCGGTGGCCAGTGGGTACAACACGCCAGGTCAACCGGTACAGATTGTCCTGTGAAGATTGGGCACCCGAGCGGCGTGCTCCCGGTACATCTTGTCGTGCCGCTCGGCACGCTGTGTCACGAAGCGGGGATCCTGCTCGACCACCTCGGCCATCCAGACCAGATAGCCCGGCAGGTTGTCGGCCACGCCCTGCCGGGTCGCCGCCGAAGCACCGTAGGCGTCGCAGAACAGGGCCGTGCCGCGCAGCTGCTGGTCGAGGGGCTTCTCCAGGTCCATCAGGGCGAACCGGTACACGCCGTAGGCCACGTCGTACCAGCGCGGGGCCGGCCGGGCCCAATCGAAGTCGATCATCCCGACGGCCGTGTCGCCGTCGAAGGCCAAGTTGTACTGGGCGAAGTCGCCGTGGCAGAGGACCTCGGCCGGCTCGATGGCCGGGCACTGCCAGTCACCGCCGGCCACGAAGCCGACCGTGGCGTCGTGATAGCGGCGCAGCAGCCGGGCGGAACTGATCACCGCCTCGTCGGTCATGGGGAAGTGGTGACCAACTTCACCCGGGACGAAAGAGAGCACCTCGCGGCCCTCGCCGTCGAAGCCGTGAGGCACCGGGGCGGCGTCGAAGCCGGCCTCGGAAACGTGACGTAGCAAGGCATGCACGTCGACCGACCACGGGCCGGCCGGCCGGTGCACGCGGCCGTCGATCAACCACACCGTGTTCAGACCGCCGCGCAGCTCCACCCGGTGCACGCTAGCCGGGGCCGGAACTGGGAAGATAGCGAATATCCCCGCTACCAGGAGGTCCGCTGATCGTGAGCCGACCCGTGCTCGTCGTCGACTTCGGCGCGCAGTACGCCCAGCTGATCGCGCGCCGGGTGCGCGAGGCGCAGGTGTACTCCGAGGTCGTTCCGCACACCGCGACCGTCGCAGAACTCGTGGCCAAGGACCCGGTGGCCATCGTGCTGTCGGGCGGCCCGTCCAGCGTGTACGCCGACAACGCGCCGCAGGTGGACCCGGCCCTGTTCGAGCTGGGCATTCCGGTCTTCGGCATCTGCTACGGCTTCCAGGCGATGGCCCAGGCCCTCGGCGGCGTCGTGGCCCACACGGGCGCCCGTGAGTACGGCCGCACCGACCTGACCGCCGACGGCGGCGTGCTGCACGAGGACCTGCCGGCCCACCACCCGGTCTGGATGAGCCACGGCGACAGCGTCACCAAGGCTCCCGAGGGCTTCACCGTGACGGCGAGCAGCGAAGGCGCTCCGGTCGCGGGCTTCGAGAACGTGGACCGGCGTTTCGCCGGCGTGCAGTACCACCCCGAGGTCGGGCATTCGCCGCACGGCCAGGAGGTGCTGCGCCGTTTCCTGCACGACATCGCGGGTATCCGTCCGCAGTGGACAACCGCGTCCATCGTGGACGAGCAGGTCACCCGGATCCGCGAGCAGGTCGGCGACGGGCGCGCCATCTGCGGCCTGTCCGGCGGCGTGGACTCGGCGGTGGCGGCGGCGCTGGTGCAGCGGGCCATCGGAGACCGCCTGACCTGCGTGTTCGTCGACCACGGCCTATTGCGGGCCGGCGAGCGCACGCAGGTGGAGCGGGACTTCGTCGCGGCGACCGGGGTCAACCTGGTCACCGTGGACGCCCGCGAGCGCTTCCTTTCGGCGCTGGCCGGCGTCAGTGACCCGGAGCAGAAGCGCAAGATCATCGGCCGCGAGTTCATCCGCGTGTTCGAGCAGGCCGCGCAGGACCTCCAGGACAAGGAGCAGTACGACTTCCTGGTCCAGGGCACGCTCTACCCGGACGTGGTGGAGTCCGGCGGCGGCGCGGGCACGGCCAACATCAAGAGCCACCACAACGTCGGCGGCCTGCCGGAGGACCTCCAGTTCAAGCTGGTGGAGCCGCTGCGCGCGCTGTTCAAGGACGAGGTGCGCCGGGTCGGCCTGGAGCTGGGCCTGCCGGAGACCATCGTGCACCGGCAGCCGTTCCCCGGCCCGGGCCTGGGCATCCGCATCATCGGCGAGGTGACGGCCGAGCGCCTGGAGATCCTGCGCGCGGCCGACGCGATCGCCCGCGAGGAGCTCACCTCGGCCGGCCTCGACCGCGACATCTGGCAGTGCCCGGTGGTGCTGCTGGCCGACGTGCGCAGCGTTGGCGTGCAGGGCGACGGCCGCACCTACGGCCACCCGGTGGTGCTGCGGCCGGTGTCCAGTGAGGACGCCATGACGGCGGACTGGACGCGGCTGCCCTACGACGTGCTGGAGCGGATCTCCACCCGGATCACCAACGAGGTGGCGGATGTGAACCGCGTGGTCCTCGACGTGACGAGCAAGCCCCCCGGCACCATCGAGTGGGAATGACCTGATGCAGGGAAGGACGCCTTACCCGCGTTGAACGAGGGTAAGGCGTCCTTCCCTGCATGGAGAAGGCCCCCGCCTCGGCAAAGGCGGGGGCCCGAAGGAATTCGACGCCGCGTCATTTCCGGGCGGATGGTCTGACCGTCCACATGAGAATCAGCAGTCCGATCAGGATGGCCCCGCCGGCGACCAGGCCGGTCACCCCGAACGGCAGGTCGGCCATGCTGCCGTCGGACAGCGCGTAGGCCATGGCGAACAGGCCGCCGATGCCGAACAGCAGGCTCACCAGCCGGGGACCGCCCCGGCGCTCGATGTCAGCCACGGTAGACCTCCACATCTCCGGCGCCCGCGTGCACGTCGAGGTGCAGGGTGCCGACCGCGTTGGGCACGTTGTCCACCACGTGCAGGTCGATGTCGCGCCAGTCCTGGCTGCGGTTGAGGCAGCGCACGTCGCCGACGTCGGCGGTGCAGGTGACGTCCACGTTCACGTTGGCCGGCACGATCACCCGGGCCTGGCCGGCGTCGACGCTGACGGTGGTCCGCGCCGGCTTTTCCTTGTCGAACTTGAAGTCCGTCAGATCCAACCGCACGTCGCCGAACGACCGGGCGTAGCTCGCTTCGAGCGTGTCGGTCGGGTTGGCCCGCAGATCACCGAAGCCGGAGCCGCCTCCGTTGGGCGTGTTGGTCAGCGCCACCGCGGCCACCCCGACCAGCACCGTCGGCACGATCAGGCCGCGGCCGCCGCGGACGAACGCGCCGATCACCAGGCCACCGGCCAGCACTCCGGCCACGATGCCCAGGATGTGCGGCAGGGTCAGCCAGCTGGCGCCGAGACCGGCCCGGAAGATGAGCAGGGCGGCGGCGGTCAGCACGGCCAGGCCCATGGTCACGCCGCCGACCGGCGAGTGGCGCTTGCGCGGCCGCACCACGACGGTCTTGTCCTCGTCGTCGCCGGTGGCGAGCTGCGTGGTCACCGGCGCATCGGGGTCGTGCAGGTCCCACTGGAGCGGGGACGCGCCCAGCGGGTCCCACTCGGCCGAGGTGGTGGCGCCAGTCGCATAACTGGGCGCGGTCATCGTTCCCCCTGAAGTCGTGGTCGGCACGCCCGGCACACCCAGTCCGGCGCGGTTGCGGTGCAACAGGAACAGCCCGGCCAGCAGCGCGGCGGCGCTGAACACACCGCTGAAGAAGCCGAACTGCCCGTTCCACAGCCAGGTGACGGCGGGAATGCACAGCACGGCCAGCAGGATGGTCAGCCCCCGCGACATCGAGCTGCGGCCCTGGCCGAGCATGGCTTCCAGACCTGAGGCCTCGTCGTTCTCCTCGGCCAGCGTCAGCCAGGCCAGCAGGTAGAACAGGACGCCGGCGCCGCCCCACACGGTCGCGACGACCAGTGCCACTCGCACGATCACCGGGTCGATGCCGTAACGCCGCCCGATGCCGGCCGCGACACCGGCCACCATCCGACCCTGCCGCGGACGCCTCGGGCGGGTGGCCCAGAAGTCCGCGACCAGGTGCTCGATGTTGATCCCGGAGTGCTTGGTCGTGTTCACGGTGACGAGCATGCGGCCTGGCGACCTCGTGCGGCATCCGGGAGCCCCCTGAATCAAACCCCGGGGCTCGTCCCTGATGGCTACCCGCACCTGTGCGTGTGACCATTCTGTGGTGAGTTCGCAGCAGCTGGTCGAGGAAGAGAACGCGACACCGGAGGTGTTCGCGGACCGCAGGCTGCGCCGCAGTGGCGCCCACAAGATCGCCGGCGGTGTCGCGGGCGGTCTGGCCGAGCACCTGAACGTGCCGGTGATCTGGGTGCGCGCCGGGTTCACGGTGCTGACCGCGATCGGTTTCGTCGGGCCGCTGGCCTACGTGCTGCTCTGGATGTTCGCCGCGCAGGCGCCGCCGGAGGAGCGGGCCTCGGAGATGGACGCCAAGGAACGCCAGCAGGGCATCGCGCTGCTGGCCCTGGGCATCGGCCTGTTCATGGTGATCACGGTGCTCAGCGGATCCCTGGCCCAGTGGTTCATCGTGCCGACCACGGTCGGCATCGGCGGGGCGGCGCTGGTCTGGCGTGAGGCCGACGAGGCGCAGCGGCGCAAATGGCGTGACGGCGCGCGGACCGGCGTGACCGGCTTCTTCGGTGAGGGCAGCGCCAAGGCCCGGCTCCGGATGATCGTCGGTGTGCTGCTGGTGTGCGGCGGTGTGGGGCTGTTCCTGTTCCAGCAGGTCTCGCCGGGGCTGGTGCCGCCGGTGCTGATCGCCATCCTGGCCACACTGGTCGGGGTCGGCGTCATCACCGTGCCGTGGTGGCTGCGCCTGGTCCGCGACCTGGACGACGAGCGCAGCGCCCGCATCCGTGACCAGGAGCGGGAGGAGATCGCCGCCCATCTGCACGACTCGGTGCTGCAGACGCTGGCGCTGATCCAGAAGCAGGCCGAGAGCCCGCGCGAGGTGGTCAAGCTGGCCCGCAGCCAGGAACGGCAGCTGCGGACCTGGCTGTACGGGCCGACCGGCTACGGCCGGGGCCGGGCCGCGGCGGCCGAGGCCAACGAGGCGGCCGACGCCCCGGTCACCTTCGGCACCCTGCACGAGGCCATCGCCGTGGCCTGCGGCGAGGTCGAGGACACCTTCGACGTTTCGGTGGAGCAGGTTGTCGTCGGCGACTGCCCGATGAACGTCCGGCTGACCGCGCTGGTGCAGGCGGCCCGCGAGGCGATCGTCAACTCGGCCAAGCACTCCGGGGTCGGCGAGGTCAGCGTGTACGCCGAGATCGAGCCGGACACGGTCACCGTGTTCGTGCGGGACCGGGGCAAGGGCTTCGATCCCGAGCAGGTGCCCGACGATCGGCACGGCCTGGCCGACTCGATCCGGGGCAGAATGGACCGGCACGGCGGGAAGGTCCGGCTGCGCACCTCCCCCGGGGAGGGCGCCGAGGTGCAGCTGGAGATGCCCCGCAAGAAGGAGGCCAAGGCATGACCACGCCCGAGCAGGACCGCAAGCCGGTGCGCGTGTTCCTCGTTGACGACCACGCGCTGTTCCGGGCCGGGGTGCGGGCCGAGCTGGCCACCCACGGCCAGGACGTGGAGGTGGTCGGCGAGGCCGGCTCGGTCGGCGAGGCCGTCGCCGGCATCGAGCACCACCACCCCGACGTCGTGCTGCTGGACGTGCACATGCCCGACGGCGGCGGCGCCGAGGTGCTGCGCCGGGTCCGCCCGGCCAACCCGTCGGTGGTGTTCCTGGCGCTGTCGGTGTCCGACGCCGCCGAGGACGTCATCGCCGTCATCCGCGGCGGCGCGCGGGGCTACGTCACCAAGACCATCTCCAGCCAGGAGCTGGCCAAGTCGGTGCGCCGGGTGGCCGAGGGCGACGCCGTCTTCTCGCCACGGCTGGCCGGCTTCGTGCTGGACGCCTTCTCCGAACGGCCCGGCGCCGCCCCCATCGCCGACCCGGAGCTGGACCTGCTGACCCCGCGCGAGCGCGAGGTGCTGCGTCTACTGGCCCGTGGTTACGCGTACAAGGAGATCGCGTCGGAGCTGTTCATCTCCGTGAAGACCGTGGAGACCCACGTCTCCAGCGTGCTTCGCAAGACTCAGCTGTCGAACAGGTACGAGCTGTCCCGCTGGGCCACCGACCGCCGCTTGGTGTGACGGCCGTACTCCTCCAGCTTCAGCTCCATCTCCAGCGTGTCGATCACGTGCGCCACGGTGTGCGTCCCCTCCGGCCCGCCGCCGCTGTGCACGCCCTTGCCGGGATGCCAGAAGATGGCTAGTCCCGCGACGACCGATGCCCCGATGACCACTGCCCACAGCATGTCCACGCTCCCCGAATCCGTCCCACACCAGCCAACGGATCCGGGGAGCGCCCGGTTCAGTGTTTTTGCCGCGCGTTCCGCGCGGGGCGGGTTCGCCTCTAAGCCGGTGCCTTCCCTTGGCTGAGCTCGATCGATGGACAGACTCGATCGAGCTCAGCCCGCGGTCCAGGCACCGGCGCGAACCCGCACTACATGTTGTTAGCGGGCCGTGCTGGGTAGCGGTGCCAGCTCCTTGGTTGGCGCCGGGGTGACAACCCTGGCCTTGCGCTTGGTCAGGCCGACGCCGGCCAGCACGATCACCATGCCGGCGACCTCGCGGATGGTCAGCGCCTCGTGCAGGAAGAGCACGCCGAGCAGCACCGACACCACCGGCAGCAGGTAGGCGACCATCGAGGCGGAGGTCGGGCCCTCCTTGGCGATCTGCGCGTGCTGGATGAGGAACGCGAAGCCGGTGCCGAACACGCCGAGCACGACGACCGCCAGCAGCGCCGGCACGTCCCAGCGGATCGGCTGGAGGCCGTCGAAGGGCAGGACCAGGGCGGCCATCACGGTGGCGACGAGCATCTGGGCGGCGGCCAGGCCGCCGGGGGCGACGCCCTTGTTGGCCAGGAACCGTCCGGCGTAGACGACGCCGACGCCGTAGCTGGCCGCGGCGACCAGGCAGACGGCCGCGCCGCCGATGTTGACGCCGGTGGCCTCCCACGGCGAGAAGATCACCAGCACGCCGGCGAAGCCAATCACCACGCCGAGGATCGTGTTGAGGCCGAGCCGGCGCACGCCGGCGCCGAACAGCAGCGTGCACGGCACGGCCCACAGCGGCGTGGTCGAGTTGATGACGCCGGTCAGGCCGGAGTCGATGGTCTGCTCGCCGATGGCGAAAAGCGTGAACGGCAGCACGTTGGCGAAGAAGACGTACACCACGAGATGGCCCCACATGCGGCCGCCGCTGGGCAGCGCGGTGCGCCGGAACAGCGCGATCGCGCCCAGCACCAGCGCGCCCAGCGCGACGCGGGCGAACACCATCTGGCCCGGCGACAGCGCGTCGAGGCCGAGCTTGATCCACAGGAAGCTCGAGCCCCAGATCAGGGCGAGCGAGACCAGTCGAAAGAGGCTTCCCGGAGTTGTCACAGCACCAAGCTTGCGGTCTGTGAAGCATCAGGACAAGTGAAATAAACTTCAGAACGTTTAAGCCAGCCTGTAGTGTCGGGGCATGCTCGACGTGCGCAGGATGCAGGTGCTGCGGGCCGTGGTGACCAGCGGATCCATCACCGCGGCCGCGACCAATCTCGGCTACACGCCGTCCGCGATCAGCCAGCAGATCACCGTGCTGGAGCGGGAGGCCGGGCTGCCGCTGCTGGAGAAGGTCGGCCGGGGCGTGCGGCCCACCGCTGCCGGCAAACTGCTCACCGATCACGCCGGCACCATCGCCGAGAACCTGGCCGAGGCCGAGCGGGCGCTGGCCGACCTGCGCGAGGGACGCACCGGCCGGCTGCACGTGCGGTACTTCTACACCGCCGGCGCCGGCCTTGTGCCGCAAGCGGTTGCGGAGTTCCGCAAGGAGCATCCGGCCGTGCAGCTGGACCTGGCCAACGTGGAGCCGCTCGACCCGATCCACGAGGCGGCGGCCGGCCGGGCCGATGTGTCCATTGTGGTTGTGGCCGAGGGCAAGATGCCGCAGCTGTCGGGAATCCAGCTCGTGCACCTGCTCGACGACCCGTACACCGCGGTGCTGCCCGAGGGGCATCCGTTGGCCGACAAGGACGTTCTCGACCTGGCCGACCTGGCCGGCGAGCCGTGGGTGGACAACGAGTACTACTCGGAGAGCTGGACCTGCCGGCAGATCCTGCTCGACGCCTGCGCGTGCGCCGGCTTCAGCCCGAGCTTCTCCTTGCAGTGCAACGACTATCAGACCGCGCAGGGCTTCGTCGCGGCCGGCCTGGGCATCAGCATGGTGCCCCGGCTCGGGCTGGGCACCGTCGTCGCGGGCTCCGTGGTCCGCCCGGTCCGCCGGCCCGAGCCCATCCGCCACATCTACGCCGCCGTGCCCGAGTTCACCGCCGACCAGCCGGCCACCGCCAGCCTCCTGCGCTGCCTCCGCACCGCCGCAGAGAAATGGACCCTGTGATGCAGGGAAGGACGCCTTACCCGCGTTCAACGAGGGTAAGGCGTCCTTCCCTGCATCAAGGTTAGTCGGGCAGGGACTGCTTGCTCTGGCTGT
>NZ_JBFBAM010000036.1:0-89365 GCF_040682195.1 Kutzneria sp. NPDC051319
GCCGTTCGGAGCAATCCGCATGCAGGGAAGGACGCCTTACCCGCGTTGAACGAGGGTAAGGCGTCCTTCCCTGCATAACCAGGGGGTGTCAGGCGAGGGCTCGGTCGGTGGGGCGGATGGGGGCCGGGAGGACGTCGCGGCCGGTGAGGTAGGTGTCCACCGCGGCGGCGGCGGAGCGGCCCTCGGCGATGGCCCACACGATGAGCGACTGGCCACGGCCCATGTCGCCGGCCACGAAGACGCCGTCGACGCTGGTGGCGAAGGAGCGGTCCCGGGCGACGTTGCCGCGAGGGTCGAGGTCCACGCCGAGGTCGGAGACCAAGCCCTCCTGCTGCGGCCCGACGAAGCCCATGGCCAGCAACACCAACTGGCACTCCAGTTCTCGCTCGCTGCCCTCGACCGGCGTGAACCGGCCGTTCTCCATGCGCACCTCGACGAGCTTGAGCCCCCGCAGGTTGCCGTCGGCATCCCCGAGGAACTCGGCCGTGGACACGGAGTAGAGCCGCTCGCCACCCTCCTCGTGGGCCGACGTCACCCGGTACAGCATGGGATAGGTCGGCCACGGGTGGTGCGGCGCCCGCGACACAGGTGGCTGGGGCATGATCTCCAGCTGCGTCACGGAAGCGGCGCCCTGACGGTGCGCGGTGCCGAGGCAGTCGGCGCCGGTGTCGCCGCCGCCGATGACCACGACGTGCTTGCCGGCGGCGCTGATCGGCGAGTGCGCGTACGCCTTGTTGGCCGGCGGCAGGTACTCCATGGCTTGGTACACGCCGGTGAACTCCCGACCCGGCACGGGCAGGTCCCGCCACACGGTCGCGCCGCCGGCGAGCACCACCGCGTCGTGAGAATCCCGAAGCTCAGCAACGGAAAGGTCCTCGCCGACGTTCACACCGGTGCGGAACTCGGTGCCCTCGGCCCGCATCTGGTCGAGACGGCGGTCCAGCCGCCGCTTCTCCATCTTGAACTCGGGAATCCCGTACCGCAGCAGCCCGCCAACGGCGTCGGCCCGCTCGTACACGACCACCGAGTGCCCGACGCGGGTCAGCTGCTGGGCGGCGGCCAGGCCGGCCGGGCCGGAGCCGACCACCGCGACCTTCTTGCCGGTCAAGGAAACCGGCGGCTGCGGCACGACCCACCCCTCGTCCCAGGCCCGGTCGATGATCTCCACCTCGACCCGCTTGATGGCCACCGGATCGGAGTTGATGCCGAGCACGCACGCCGCCTCGCACGGCGCCGGGCACAACGTCCCGGTGAACTCCGGGAAGTTGTTGGTGGCGTGCAGCCTCTCGATGGCGTCACGCCAGTCCTGCCGCCACACCAACGTGTTCCACTCGGGGATCAGGTTGCCCAGCGGACATCCCTGATGGCAGAACGGGATCCCGCAGTCCATGCACCGGCCGGCCTGCTTCTCCAGCCGGTGGTGCTCGAAGTCCTCGTAGACCTCGCGCCAGTCCTGCAGCCGCAGGTCCACCGGGCGGTAGCTGGCGTTCTCCCGCGGCGTGGTGAGAAAGCCCTTGGGGTCAGCCATGGGAGGCCTCCATGATCGCGGTGTCCACGTCCCTGCCGTCGGCCTCCGCACGGGCTCGCGCGGCCAGCACCCGCTTGTAGTCCTTGGGCATCACCTTGGTGAAGCGGCCGACGGCCAGCTCCCAGTCGGCCAGCAGCAGGTCCGCCACCGCCGACTCGGTCTCGCGCCGGTGCCGGTCGATCACCTCGTGCAGGAAGACCTGGTCCTCCTCGGTCAGCTCGTCCAGGTCGACCATCTCCTGGTTGACCCGAGCCGGGTTGAGGTCCAGCACGTACGCCACGCCGCCGGACATGCCGGCCGCGAAGTTGCGGCCGGTGGCGCCGAGCACGATCGCCCGCCCGCCGGTCATGTACTCGCAGCCGTGGTCGCCGACGCCCTCGACGACGGCCAGCGCGCCGGAGTTGCGCACGCAGAACCGCTCGCCGACCTTGCCCCGCAGGAACAGCTCGCCGCGGGTCGCGCCGTAGGCGATCACGTTGCCGGCAATGATGTTCTGCTCGGCCGTGAACGGCGCGGACGGATCGGGGCGCACGGTGACGCGCCCGCCGGACAGGCCCTTGCCGAGATAGTCGTTGGCGTCGCCGACCAGCCGCAGCGTGATGCCGCTGGGCAGGAACGCGCCGAACGACTGCCCGGCGGTGCCCGTGAACGTCACGTCGATCGTGTCGTCCGGCAGGCCCTCGCCGCCCCACCGCTTCGTGAGCTCCGAGCCGAGCATGGTGCCCACGGTCCGGTTCACGTTGCGCACGGGCAATTCCAGCCGAACCCGGTCGCCCGAGCCCAGGGCGCCCTCGGCCAGCTGGATCAGCGTGTTGTCCAACGCCTTCTCCAGCCCGTGGTCCTGGGCGGTGGTGCGGTGTCGGGCCGCGCGCGGCGGCAGCTCGGGCACGTGGAAGATCGGCGTCAGGTCGAGACCGGACGCCTTCCAGTGCTCGACCGCGCCCGCGGTGTCCAGCAGCTCGGCGTGCCCGACCGCCTCCTCCAGGGACCGGAAACCCAGCTGCGCCAACAGCTCCCGGACCTCCTGGGCGATGAACTCGAAGAAGTTCACCACGTACTCGGCCTTGCCGCTGAACTTCTCCCGCAGCACCGGGTTCTGCGTGGCCACGCCGACCGGGCACGTGTCCAGGTGGCAGACCCGCATCATGATGCAGCCGGACACCACCAGCGGGGCCGTGGCGAAGCCGAACTCCTCCGCGCCCAGCAGCGCGGCGATGATCACGTCCCGGCCGGTCTTGAGCTGGCCGTCGGTCTGCACCACGATGCGGTCGCGCAGCCGGTTGGCCAGCAGCGTCTGCTGCGTCTCGGCCAGGCCCAGCTCCCACGGCGCGCCGGCGTGCTTGATCGACGACAGCGGCGACGCGCCGGTGCCGCCGTCGTGACCGGAGATCAGCACCACGTCGGCGTGGGCCTTGGACACGCCCGCCGCGACCGTGCCGACGCCGACCTCGGACACCAGCTTCACGTGGATGCGGGCGGCCGGGTTGGCGTTCTTGAGGTCGTGGATGAGCTGGGCCAGGTCCTCGATCGAGTAGATGTCGTGGTGCGGCGGCGGGGAGATCAACCCGACGCCCGGCGTGGAGTGCCGGGTCTTGGCGATCCACGGGTAGACCTTGTTGCCGGGCAGCTGCCCGCCCTCGCCGGGCTTGGCGCCCTGCGCCATCTTGATCTGGATGTCCTCGGCGCTGACCAGGTACTCGCTGGTGACGCCGAACCGGCCGCTGGCCACCTGCTTGATCTTCGAGCAGCGCTCGGGATCGTCGAGCCGGTCCGCGTCCTCGCCGCCCTCGCCCGTGTTGGACTTGGCGCCGAGCCGGTTCATCGCGATCGCCAGGATCTCGTGCATCTCCTTGGAGATCGAGCCGTAGGAGATGGCGCCGGTGGCGAACCGCTTGACGATCTCGGCGACCGGCTCGACCTCCTCGATCGGCACCGGCGGCCGCACGCCGTCGCGGAACCGGAACAGCCCGCGCAGCGTCAGCAGCCGCTCGGCCTGGTCGTCGACCGCCTTGGTGTACTCCTTGAACACCTCGTACTGACGGGTGCGGGTGGAGTGCTGGAGCTTGAACACCGTGGTCGGGTTGAACAGGTGGGCCTCGCCCTCGCGGCGCCACTGGTACTCGCCGCCCACCTCCAGCTCGCGGTGGCTGGCGTGCACGCCGTCGGCGGGGAACGCCTTGCGGTGCCGGCGGGCCACCTCCTCGGCGATCTCGTCGAAGCCGACGCCGCCCAGCCGCGAGGTGGTGCCGGTGAAGCAGTCGTCGATCACCTCGGAGCCGACGCCGATCGCCTCGAAGATCTGCGCGCCGGTGTAGGAGGCCACCGTGGACACGCCCATCTTGGACATGGTCTTGCGCACGCCCTTGCCCAGCGCCTTGATCAGGTTGCTGGTGGCCTTGTGGGCGTCGACGTCCGGCAGCTCCTCGACCGTGGCCATCGCCAGGTACGGGTTGACCGCGGCCGCCCCGTAGCCGATGAGCAGCGCGATGTGGTGCACCTCGCGGGCATCGCCGGCCTCCACGATGAGGCCGACCTTGGTGCGCGTCTTCTCCCTTACGAGATGGTGGTGCACCGCGCCGGTCAGCAGCAGCGACGGGATGGGCGCGTACTTGCCGTCGGCGCCACGGTCGGACAGCACGATCAGCCGCGCGCCGTCGTCGATCGCCTCCGACACCTCGGTGCGGATCTCGTCCAGCCGGGCCCGCAGCGCGGTGCCGCCGCCGTCCACCCGGTACCGGCCGAGCACGGTGACCGCCTGGTAGCCGGCCATGTCGCCGTCGTCGTTGACGTGCACCAGCTTGGCCAGCTCGTCGTTGTCCAGCACCGGGAACTCGAGCGAGATCCGGCGGCAGGACGCGGGCGTGGCGGCCAGCAGGTTGGTCTCCGGGCCGACCGTCGCGGTCAGGGAGGTGACCAGCTCCTCCCGGATCGCGTCCAGCGGCGGGTTCGTGACCTGCGCGAACAGCTGCGTGAAGTAGTCGAACAGGCTGCGGGAGCGGTCCGAGAGCACGGCGAACGGGGCGTCGTTGCCCATCGAGCCGATCGGCTCGGCCCCGGTCAGCGCCATCGGCCGCAGCAGCAGCTGCAGCTCCTCCTCGGAGTAGCCGAAGACCTGCTGGCGGGTGACCAGCGCGGCGTGCTTGGGCATCTCGCGGTCGCGTTCCGGCAGGCCGGCCAGCCGGACCATGCCGGCGTCCACCCAGTCCTGGTACGGGTGCTCGGCGGCCAGCGCGGACTTGATCTCCTCGTCGTCCACGATGCGGCCGGCCTCGGTGTCCACCAGGAACATGCGGCCCGGCTCCAGCCGTCCCTTGCGGACGACGCGCGCCGGATCGATCTCCAGCACGCCGGCCTCGCTGCCCAGCACCACCAGGCCGTCGTCGGTGACCCAGTAGCGGGCCGGCCGCAGGCCGTTGCGGTCGAGCACCGCGCCGATCACGCTGCCGTCGGTGAACGACACCAGCGCCGGGCCGTCCCACGGCTCCATCAGGGCCGAGTGGAACTCGTAGAACGCGCGCCGGGCCGGATCCATCTCGGTGTGGTTCTCCCACGCCTCCGGGATCATCATCAGCACCGCGTGCGGCAGCGAGCGGCCGCCCAGGTGCAGCAGCTCCAGCACCTCGTCGAAGGACGCGGAGTCGCTGGCGTCCCGGGTGATCACCGGGAACAGCCGGGACAGGTCGCCCGGGATGAGGTCCGAGTCGAGCATGGCCTCCCGCGCGTCCATCCAGTTCCGGTTGCCGCGCAAGGTGTTGATCTCACCGTTGTGCGCGATGTACCGGTACGGGTGGGCCAGCGGCCACGAGGGGAACGTGTTGGTGGAGAACCGGCTGTGCACGAGGCCGACAGCGCTGTCGACCCGCTCGTCGGTGAGGTCGGGGAAGAACCGGGCCAGCTGCGGCTCGGTCAGCATGCCCTTGTACACGATGGTGCGGCCGGACAGGCTCGGGAAGTACACGTCGGCGTCGTGCTCGGCGCGCTTGCGGACGCAGAAGGCGATCCGCTCCAGCGCGAGGCCGTGGACCGCGTCGTCCACCGGGGCGAGGAACAGCTGGGCGAAGTGCGGCATCGTGCTGGCGGCCGTCGGCCCGACGTGCTCGGTGTCGACGGGCACGTCCCGCCACCCCAGCACTCTCGTGCCCTCCTCGGCGGCAATCCGCTCCACGGCGGTGACGGCCGCCGCGCGTTCGGCGGTGTCGACCGGCAGGAAGGCCGTGCCGACGAGGTAGCCGCCGTCCGCCGGCAGCGGCAGGTCGGTCACCTCGCGGAAGAACGCGTCCGGCACCTGGATCAGGACGCCGGCGCCGTCGCCGGTCTCCGGCTCGGCGCCGCGGGCGCCCCGGTGTTCCAGGTTGCGCAGCGCGGTCAGCGCCTTGCGCACGATGTCATGGCTGCGGCGGCCGGCGAGATCGGCCACGAAGGCCACGCCGCACGCGTCGTGCTCGAACTGCTCGTCGTACAGGCCCCCGACATGGGGGTGGTGGTGGATCACGGCTGTACGGCCCTCCCGTGGTGGGACGCCCTGTCGCGGGGGCGTGCGTCTGACGCGGGGGTGCTCGAAATGGCCCGGGAACGGGCGGGTAAATTGGCACGCACGACGCTGTGCGCTGACCGAATGCCCTCTTGAGGCAGGTCACAGTGCTCCCCGAGATGGGGTCCCCGGGGTGGTCGGGGGTCTTGTGACGATAGTGTGAACGTGGGGTTATCCGCACTACCCGTGTTCCACGCCACAGCAAGTTGCATCTCAATTGTTGCGCGGACGGACCTGTTTCGCCTGGTCGGCGGTACCGCGAGCGGGCGATGATGATCTCACTATCCGGGAGTTCGGCCGGGTGGGTGTGTGGCGCCCAGGTAACCGCTGCCTTCCTGGTCCCGGCGATCCGGCGTGGACTGTCGGCATGTCGAAAGTCGTTCTTGTCACCGGGGCTTCCTCGGGTATCGGCGCGGCCACTGCCCGCCACCTCGCGGCCGCCGGTCACCGGGTCGTGGCCGGCGCCCGCCGCGCTGAACGCCTGGCCGAGCTCGCCGGGCCGTTCATCGACGTCCATCCCTTGGACGTCACGAGCCTGGACAGCATGCGGGCCTTCGTCGACGCCGCGGTCGGTCGCCATGGCCGGGTCGATGTGCTGATCAACAACGCCGGCGTGATGCCGCTGTCGCCGCTGGCGGATCTGCGGGTCGACGAGTGGAACCAGATGATCGACGTCAATCTGCGAGGGGTCCTGCACGGCATCGCGGCGGTGCTGCCGTTGATGCGTGCCCAGGGCGGCGGGCACATCGTGAACGTCTCGTCGGTGTCGGGGCATCGAGTAGATCCGACGGCGGCGGTCTACAGCGCCACCAAGTTCGCCGTGCGGGCGGTGTCGGAGGGATTGCGTCAGGAGAACACGGACATTCGCGTCACCGTCGTCAGTCCGGGCTTCACCGAGAGCGAACTGAGTGACCACGGTGGCTCCGCCGCCGCGCAGGCGGCCGCCCGCGCGGCGGCGGCGCAGTTGGCCATCCCGGCGTCCGCTATCGCCGAGGCGATCGGCTTTGCCGTCGACCAGCCGTCCATTGTGGACGTCAACGAGCTCGTGGTGCGGCCCACGGCGCAACCGTGACCATGGTCTGGAGCTGGTCCCGCTCCAGCTCGGGCGCGCGGGAAAACGGCTAGGGTTGGCCGGTTCCCGAACTTTCGACGCATGGGGTGACGATGCGAGCGACCTTGCTCTACGGAAAGGGCGACATCCGCGTCGAGGAGGTGCCGGATCCGAAGATCCAGCAGCCGACCGACGTCCTGGTCCGGGTGACCCGCTCCTGTGTGTGCGGCAGCGACCTGTGGCCGTACCAGAGCGCGCCGGACGTCGAGGCCGGCCGGCGGATCGGCCACGAGTTCATCGGTGTCGTGGAGGAGACCGGTGCGGACGTGGCGACGCTGGCCAAGGGCGACGTCGTGGTGGCGCCGTTCCTGTGGGCCGACAACACGTGCGACTACTGCCGGGCCGGCCTGCAGACCTCGTGCCGCAACGGCGGCGGGTGGGGCTTCGGGGGCGTCGACGGCGGCCAGGGCGAGTACGTCCGCGCGCCGCAGGCCGACGGCACCCTGGTGAAGCTGCCGGTGGGGGAGGACGACGAGCTGATGCCGTCGCTGCTGACCCTGTCCGACGTGTTCAGCACCGGTCACCACGCGGCCCGCACGGCCCGGGTGGAGAAGGGCTCCACGGTCATCGTGATCGGCGACGGCGCGGTGGGCCTGTCCGCGGTGCTGGCGGCCAAGCGGCTGGGCGCGGAGCAGATCGTGCTGCTCGGCCGGCACCAGGCCCGTACCGACCTGGGCCGGGAGTTCGGCGCGACCGATGTCGTGCCGGAGCGCGGCGAGGAGGCCGTCGCCCGGGCCAAGGAGCTGACCAACGGCGACGGCGCGCCGCACGTGCTGGAGTGCGTCGGCACCCTGGGCGCGTACGAGACGGCCCTCGGCGTGGTGCGCCCCGGCGGCGCGATCAGCCGCGTCGGCGTGCCGCAGTACACCGACGGGCCGGTCGGCCGGGTCCTGTTCGGCCGGAACGTCACGCTGACCGGCGGCGTCGCGCCGGCCCGCGCCTACATCGAGGAGCTGCTGCCCGACGTGCTGTCGGGCGCCGTGCAGCCGGGTCGGGTCTTCGACCGCACGATGGCGTTGGCCGACATCCCCGAGGCCTACCGGGCGATGAACGACCGGGAGGCGCTGAAGGTCCTGATCAAGCCCTGATGATCAAGCACGGAGCCGGCTGAGGCGGCGGGTGCTCGGCCAGCGCACGTCGCGCACCCAGCCCAGCTTCTCGAAGATCCAGATCAGCCGGGCGGACACGTCGACCTGGCCCCGCAGCACGCCGTGGCGGGCCGAGGTCGGGTCGGCGTGGTGCAGGTTGTGCCAGGCCTCGCCCATGCTGAGGATGGCCAGCGGCCAGAAGTTGGCCGACCGGTCGCGGGCGGCGAACGGGCGGTCGCCGATCATGTGGCAGATCGAGTTCACCGACCAGGTGACGTGGTGCAGGAAGGCCACCCGGACCACGCCGGCCCAGAAGAAGCCGGTCACGGCGCCCCACCAGGACCAGGTGACCAGGCCGCCGACCAGGGCCGGCAGGAGCAGCGTGGCGAAGGTCAGCGGGCCGAACAGGCGATGCACCAGACGCATGTCCGGGTCCGCTTCCATGTCCGGCGCGAATCGCTGGCGGTTGGTCAGGTCGCGGTCGAAGATCCAGCCCATGTGGGCGTGCCAGAAGCCGCGGACCAGGGCCGCCGGCGAGGTGCCGAAGTTCCACGGCGAGTGCGGGTCGCCCTCGCGGTCCGAGAAGGCGTGGTGCCGGCGGTGGTCGGCTACCCAGTGCAGGACGGGGCCCTGCACGGAGAGGCTGCCGGCCACCGCCAGCGCGATCCGCATGGCCCGGCCCGTCTTGAACGAGCCGTGGGTGAAGTAGCGGTGGAATCCGACGGTCACGCCGAGGCAGCTGACCGTGTAGAAGACCGCGGCCGAGATCAGGTCGGCCCAGCCGACTCCCCAGCCCCACAGCACCGGGATGGCGGCGACCAGCGCGATCGCCGGCACGATGGCGAAGATGTACACGGCGACCTGCGCGGGCATCTTGCGTTTGCCCTCGTGCAGCGCGGTCATCCGGCGGGTGTCCTTGGCGTCGGCCAGGGTCGTCATGAGGGCGAGAGTACGGGTCCAGGCCGGGGTGTTCGCCAGACCCACCGGTGAAAAGTAGTTGTCTAGTGGTTTGCCTCGTGCCGCACGTTCGCCACCAGCAGCGCGAGCGTGTCACCCAGTTCGGTGAGCCGCTCCGGCTCGATGCCGTGTCGCAGCCGTTCGTCGAACTCGCCCGCCGCCTTCCGGAGCCGGTGAAATGCCTGCTCACCGTCGTCGGTGAGCTCGATCTGGTGGACCCTGCGATTGGCCGGGTCCCTCCTTCGGGTGATCAGTCCGTCCCGCTCCATGCCCGACAGGTGGTGGGTCATCGTCGCCTCGCGCAGCTCCAGCGCCTCCGCCAGGTCTCGTTGCGTCGCACCGGGATTGATCTTGAGCTGCAGCAGCACCAGCCACACCGACTGCGAGCCGCCGGCCGCCGCGAGCGCGTCTTCGAAGGCCCGGCTGAGGGTGCGTGCCACTCGGGCGACAGCGAGCCCGATCGGTGGTTGCTGTGGACGGCCCATGGCGTCGAGCTTAGGCCGGGCGTCCGATGGGGCTCAGCTGCGTGCCCGCCAGCTGCCAGTTGTCGCCGTTTCGCACCCAGATGTGCGTCGACCGGAACCTTCCGTCCGACGGCGTGCCTCGGTAGGCCGCCTTCTGCGCGTGGATCCCGATCACCAGCGCCGTGTCGCCGATCTCGCGGACCTCTCGCTCCTGCCAGTCCAGCTGCGTCGTCACCAGGTCCCCGCTGCGGTACCGGTCCAGCCACTGTGTCTTGTCCAGCACGAAGCCGAACGGTCCCACCAGCCGGAAGTCCTCGGCCGTCATCCCGTCCAGTGTGGACACGTCGCCTTTGACTTCCGCTTGCGCCCACTGCGTTTCCAGCTCGTCGATCGTGCTCATTGCTCCTCCTTGAAGTGCTTTTCCGCCCACTGCTCGAATGTCGTCGTCTTGCGTTCGAGGATCTTTTCGGTGGCGTCGGAGATCTCCGCCCCGTAGTCCCCTCTGAGCACGTGCTCCACCAGCGCTTCCGCCAGCCCACGCTCCATGCCTCCCCGGACGATCCCGTCGACCGTCTCTTCCACCGTCGGTTCCCTGAGCGTCAGCCGTCGATTCAGGATCTTCGCCACGATGTCCAGTTCTTGTTGCGGCGTAATCGCTTCCGGCCCCGACAGCTCTAGCGTCTGGTTCGCGAGGCCGCCCTCCGTCAGCGCTTTCACCGCCACCGCCGCAATATCTTCCGGCGCGATCGGCGCCGTCCGCTTCTTGGCGAACGCCACCGTCACTTCGTCGCCCCTTCGCAGCATGTGCTTCCAGTGCAGCGTGTTCGACATGAACCTTCCCGGCCGGAGCATCGTGTAGTCGATCCCGCTCCCCGTCACCGCCCTTTCGTCTTCGCGGTGCCATGCCGCCACCTTCGGGTGGCTGTCTTCCCCTCCCTTCGCCACCGAGAGCTTCACCAGGTACTCCACGCCCGCCTCTTTCGCCGCCCTGACCTGGGCCTTCGTGTGCAGGTTCTCGCTCCCCGTCACCTGCCCCGTCATCAGGAACGCCTTTCGCACCCCTTCGAACGCCTCCCTCAGGCTCTCCGCGTCCTCGCAGTCCCCTCTGACCACCTCCACGCCTTCCGGAAACCTCGCCCCTTCCGGCCTCCTCGTCATCGCCCGCACCGCCAGCCCTCGCGCCGCCAGCGCCGTCACCACCTCGGCCCCCACGTGCCCCGTAGCTCCAGTCACCAGGATCATGGCAAGAAGGTTAGATGCCTAAGAGTTAGATGTCAAAGTATCTCGTCGACCCACGACGTGACGTGAGTAGCACACCTGACGTGACCCCCGGTCAGCCTCAGAACGGCGGCTCGTCCAACGGTTCGGGCTTGATGACGTACGTCTGCCCCCACCGCGTCTTCACCGTCGTGGTGCCGTCTTTCTCGATACTCACCTCGGCGTTGGTGGCGTGCTTGTACCGATGATGCCGCCGATCCAAGGGCGCGAGATTGGTGCCGGTCGACTCACCCAACGGCCACGGCGTCGCATGGTCGATGTCGCACGACCGCGAGGGATGCGAACAACAGGGCATCACGCACGTCTGGTGGCGGGCGCGGACGAACCGATCCACGCCGACCTTGGGCCGATACAACTTCGGCGTGTACTCCACCAGGTGCCCGGCCGGGTCGGTCAACAACCGGTGGAACAGCGTGCCGGGGTGGGACATCAACTCTCGCACCACTGCGGCGGGAATCAACTGCCCGGCCGCCATCCTCCCGGGCCGCTCGTCGACACCCAGCAGGGCGGTGATGGGCACAGTCACCTGGATCAGCGGTTTGAGCCCGGCGGTCTTGGGATCTTCGAGAATCAGGCCGGCCATGACGTCGGCGCGGACGGCGTCGATGGTGCGGCCGTTCTTGGCTTCCTGGCTGGCGATGCGGTCGATCTTGGCGTACATGGCCTGGGCGATCTCGGCGGGCTGTTGGCAGGCGAGGGTGGCCATGCTGTCTTCGTCGTCGTAGAGGACGACTTTCCGGTCGCGGCGGGCTTTTTCGCGGCGTTCCAGGTGTACGGCGGGGTCGGCGCGCTGCAACCGGGCTTGGGAGGAGCGGCGGAGTTGTTGAGGGGAGCGGCCTTCGGCGGTTTCCAAGGTCTTGGCGACGACCCGTTGGGCGAGGTCGTCGGGGTAGTCCTTGGTGGGGTCGACGATGGCGTGGGCGGAGCGTTCGGAGATGGCGCCGGCGGCCATGGCGTCGAAGACGTTGGGGAATAAGGACTCTACGCGGGCGCACCATTTTACGGTGTCCTCGGCGTTGGCGGGCGAGAGTCCGAGGGCCATGCCGATGTCGGTGGGGACGTACTCGTCGGTGTACAGCTCGGCGATGAGGCGGGCTCGTTCGGCGCTGAGCCGGCGGATGAGGCGCTCGCATTCGAGCAAGCGAGCGACTTTGTGGTTCATACCAGCAATTCTACGCGCCAAAGAAGATCGACTCGAATCACGAATGGGTGAAAGATGTTGGGGTGCAACGACTTGTGGCGACAAAAGCTGGCAATGAAGGGGGTGGGGTAGTGGTGTTGGCAGGCAACGGGTGTGGCTGGAATGTGAGTAACGGCAGGGACTGCTGGCAGGGGCTGATCGGCCAGCAGGGAGAGTGCGGGGTGAAGGTGAGTGGCGGGGGCGGCTGGCAGGCACAGGGCTACTTGCCAAGCGGCCAAGGTGCTTCTTGGTGGAGGACGTGGCTGTGAGTGAGACAGCCTGGTGCTCCTGTTGGGTTGGATGACGGAGGGCCGTCCCGGCGGACAGACCGACGGCTGGAAGGACAGAGACAGCCGACAGGCTCCGGCAATGGCTGCCGGGGCGGGTCGAACGGGGGGAGTTGTTGTGGTACTGGGGCCGACGGCTGGAAGGGCAGGGACAGCCGGTAAGGCCCGCCTCTGGGACGGGTTCAGCAGCGGGACTTGGACACCACGCCGGCGGGGCGGAACGACCGGGAGCTGCCAACTGCGCCACAAGAACAGCCGGCAGCTCCCCGAACCACAGGACCTACTGCCCGGTCCAACGGGGCGGGCGCTTCTCGGCGAAGGCCTGGGCGCCTTCGCGGGCGTCGGAGGAGGCGAAGACGGGGGCGGTGATGGCCTCCTGACGGGAGAAGGCCTCGGCGGAGGGCCAGTCGCGGGACTCGACGATGACCTTCTTCGTGGCACGGACGGCGAGGGGGCCGTTGGCGGCGATCTCGGCGGCCAGGGAGCGGGCGTCCGAAAGGGCTTCCCCGGGCGAAGCCAACCGGTTGACGAAGCCGAAGTGGTGGCCGCGAGGCGCATCGAGGAAGCCGCCGGTCAACGCCAGCTCCATGGCCACGTGGTAGGGGAGGCGAGAGGGCAGGCGGAGGACACCGCCGCCGGCGGCGACGAGACCGCGCTTGACCTCGGGGATGCCGAACTTGGCGTCGGTGGATGCGACGACGAGGTCGCAGGCGAGGGCGATCTCCAGGCCACCGGCCAAGGCGTAGCCCTCGACGGCGGCGATGAGGGGCTTCACGGGAGGCCGCTGGGTGATGCCGGCGAAACCACGGCCCTCGACGGTGGGGAACTCACCCCGCACGAAGGCCTTGAGGTCCATGCCGGCGCAGAACGTGCCACCGGCGCCGGTGACGATGCCGACGACTAGGTCGTCACGGCGGTCGAGCTCGTCGACGGCGGCGGCGAGGCCCTCGGCGACGGCCCGGTCCACGGCGTTGCGCGCGGAAGGGCGGTTGATGGTGATCACGGCGACGCCGTCGGAGAATTCGGTCAACACCTCATCGGACATGGGACCCAGGCTAGTCAGGGTGCCAGGATCGCGCTGGCGTAGGTGCTGAGGGCCTCGCGGTCGGGCTGCTGGGTCTTGGCGATGAGGCTGGCGACGTGCTTCTCCACGGTACGAGGAGAGATGTGCAGGCGGTTCGCGATGGCCTTGTTGCCGAGTCGCTCCACCAACAGCCGGAAGACGTCGTACTCCCGCACGGTGACGCCGACGGACCGCAGGGCGCTGGGCACCTGGTCGGCTCCGACGCGACGCTGCTGAACGGACACGCCGACCTGGCGCAGCAGGGCCCGGCAGGCGGACGCGGTGCCGGTGACATTGTTGCGGTGGAAGTACTCCTCGGCATTGCGCAGCCACGTGACGGGATCGCCCCAACCGTCGACGTGGGCGGCCTCGGCGACCAGACGCAAACCGAGGTTCCGCGCCATGGGGAACGCCCCGCCGACCTGCTGGGCGGCGGCCATGGCGCACTCGGCCTGCTCGACCTTGCCCTCCCGGCCGTACAACACGGCCCCGGCGAGCTCGGCGAAGTGCCGGTTCCACCGCATCCCACCGGCCGGCGTGGACGTCACGGAGTGGTGCTGCGACCAGTCGAAGCGGCCCTCAAGGACCCCCAGCAACAGGTCGAGACCGTGCCGCCCGGCCAGGTGGAAGGTGGTGGGGTTCTCGGCCTCGAAAGCCAAGGCCTGCGCCAACTCCCGGTCGGCGAGGTCCCGGTTCTCCTCCAACAGCGCGCAGAAAACCCGGGCCAGGCCGAAGGAAAGGGGCAGCTCCTGCGACCTTTCCCCGCCCCACTGCCGAAACTCGGCCAGTGCCTCGTCCATCTCCCGCCGACGGCCCTGGTGTCCGGCCAGAGTGGCCTTGGCCATCAGGGCATAACGGACGATCGAGCTGAGCTGGAGCCTGCGGGCGGACTCGCCGCAGGCGACGATCCGCTCGGTCGCCAGGTCGAAGTCCCCGCCCAGCACGGTGTGCAGGGCGATGATGGCGTCGGCGTTGTAGGCCATGGTGATCGCGCCGATCCGCAAAGCCTCCTGCCGCGCGCGTTCCAGGCTGCCGGTGTCCGCAGTGGACAGCCAGTCGATGCCGGCCATGCGCATCATGGCGTACGCCCGCTGCATCGGCAGCTGGTGCTGCTCACCGAGCTGTTTGGCCTTCTCCAGGCAGTCCATGGCCTGCGTGATGTCGTGTTCACGGGCGATGATGCCGAGCAGTTCCCACGCCTCGCAGGCGACAACGGGCTGCGAGGACCGTTCGGCGGCGTCCACGGCACGGCGGGCCAAGGCCTCGGCGCGGGTCAGGCGATCCGGGCGCGGGGTGTCCAATTCCAGGTACGCCGCAACAACATCCACCGGCGCGGTGTCCTCGTCGGCGGCGTCGGCGCCGAGCAGAGTACGGGCGGCGGTGACCTGTTCCACGCCGTCCAACGGGCGACCGGCCAGGTAGGCGACCTTGGCCAGCCGGGTGTGCAGGGCGGCCCGCCGCCGGGTGTCCAGGACGTCGCCGTCGAAGTCGGCGAGCTTGCCGGCGAGCTGGAAGGCCCGCTCGAAGTGGCCGGCCTCGGCCAGCGCCGGCAGCAGGGATTCCAGGATGTCGGCCCGGATGCCGGCGTCGAGCTTCCGGGTCAGCAGGCGATTGGCCTTGTCCAGCAAGGTGATCGCGGATCCGGCGGCGCCGTCACGCAAGGCGCGGCGGCCGGCCTCGGCGAACAGGCGACCGGCGGCGGCGTCCTCGCCGGCGTCCAGACGCAGCGAGGCGACCAGCTGGCACCAGTGGCCGGGCAGCGTGGGATGCAGCTCCAGCACGGCATCGGCGGCCTTGGAGGACAGCTCGGCGCGGTCGATGGGCGTGAGCTGGCTGAGCAGAGCCTCCGCGGTCAACGGATGACGGAAGGCGTACCAGTCCGGGGCGGGCTCGTCGGGAGTGACGAGCTGGGCGGCCACACCGGCGTGCAAATGGGAAAGCAGTCCACGATCGTCGATGTCGGCGACCTTGCGTACCACCGAAAGTGGGAACCGGTGACCCAGCACAGCAGCCACTGACAGTAGCATTCGGCCTTGGGGCCCCAGCCGATCCGTGCGGTTGGCGATGCTGCGCACCACCGCCGCCGGCACCTCGGTGCGCAGCTGCCCGACGACCTGCCAGCTGTCCCCGCTGGGCACGAGCAGACCGTTGCTCACCATGCCGTGCAACAGTTCCTCGACGATGAACGGGTTGCCGGCGCTGTCGACCCACAGCCGCTGCACCACCTCGTCGGCGACCTCGACGCCGTTGACCTCAAGGCACGAGGCGGCCATCGCGCGCACCTGCGCCCGATCCAACCGGCGCAGCTCCAACAGGGCCCCGGTGCGCCGCTGCTCGCTGGCCCGGGCCAGGTCCAGAGCCGCGCAGGGCTCGCCGCGAATGGTGGCCAGCAGCATTACGGGCTGAAGGTCCAGATTGTCCGTCAGGTACTCGACGACGGCCAGCGTCTCGGCGTCGGAGTCGTGCAGATCCTCAAGCACCAGCAGGCATCCGCGCCCGCGGCCGGCCACCGACAGCAGCCGCAGCACTGCCTCGGCCAACACGACCAGCGACACCGGCTGCGGCGGCGCACCCGCGCCCCACTCGGGTATCAGCCGGCCCAGAACCGGACGGTACGGACCGAGTTCGTTGTCGTCGAACGGCTCCCCGCCACGGAAAAGCGACAGCAATGCCTCGGTCAACGGACGGAACGGGACCATCGGCCCGATGGTGCTGCCCCGACCGCGCAGCACTCGCATGCCGGCGTCGAAGGCCCGCCCGGTGGCCAGCGCGGCCAGCCGTGACTTGCCGATACCGGCCTCTCCGACCAGGAACGCCGATCCTCCGCGCCCGGCTCGTGTTCCGGACAGCGCCCGCGTGAGCTCGGTCAGCTCGGCGTCGCGGCCGACCAACAGTGGCGCGCGGGTCTGCATGGGGCGACCCTAATCGCACAAGCTTGAAAATCCAGCAGAACTCGATCGTCAATGGCCGAATTGCGGGACGGTCTGCCCCTAGGGGTACGACGGATCCCCCCATCCGGGCACATCGGATGGGGGGACCCGTCGATCAGCCGGTGGTCAGACCGTGCCCGGCGCGCTGACCGTGGTGAACGGCATGGCGGTGACCGCCATGAAGGCGCTCATGCCCAGCGTGAGGCCGGCCAGCGCCCGAGCCCGCGCCCCCGCGCGGGTTCTGGTGCTCAGCACGATCTCGCCGGCCGGGTTCTCGCCCTCGACGGCGGCGAACTCGGCGGCGGTCTCGTCGGCGGTGAAGTCGTTCATCCCAGTCTCCCTCAGTAAATTCCCTCAGTGGCACAACGAAAATTCAGGCGTCGAGCAGGAGCACGGACGGCACCTGGTCGGCGAAGCCGAGTCGCAGCAGGCCATAGCCGACGCCGGCCAGGCCACACAACAGTCCGGGGGTGGGGACCTCGTTGGGCGTGCCGCAGCGCGCCCCGTACTGGTCGAGCGAGCCGAGCACCAGGCCGGCCCGGCGGCCGACGGCCACAGCGGCCCGCGTGTCGCCGGCGCGGCCGAGCACCGTCAGTGCCTCGATGGCGCCGAGCTCACCGTGGCACAGGCTCAGGTCACGCAGGGGCGGGTGTCCCGTGAGGGCGTCCACGCAGCGGTCGAGCCCTTCGTCCGCACGGCCGATCCGCGCCAGCACCGCCCCCGGCACGCCGCCGCACCAGCCGTGATCGTCCAGCCTCGCCGCGGGATCCCCGTCCGCGGCGAGGAAAGCCGCGCCGGCCTCCTCGTGCCGGTCGCTGCCGATCACGGAGGCCAGCCGCAGCAGGGCCCAGCCGGCACCGGCCGGGCCGCGGGCGAAGCCGGTCGCGTCGGTGGTGGCGTGGCGGCCGGTGGCCAGCCGATCGGCGTAGCGAATGGCCAGCGTGCCGGCGGTCGACATGCCGGTCTCGGCGTGCACGGCAAGCATCGACGCCAGGCCACCGGCCAGGCCGTTGGCGACGTCGGCGGGCTCGTCGCCCGCCTCGGTCTCCAGCGCCGTGGCCAGCCGAACGGCCGTGGTCAGCCAGCCCAGCACCTCGGCGTCGTCGCCGAGCAGCCGGTGCAGACGGGCCAGGGCGTAACAGATGCCGCCGAGGCCGTGGAAACCGCCGGAGCCGACGGCCAATGCCAGCCCGAGGTCGTCGCCGAGCGCGTCCAGCAGCCGCGGGATGGGCTGGATCGCCCGCCGGGCCAGGTCGCCGTAGCGGGGCGCGCCGGTCAGCTTGGCCAGCTGCGCCAGGAAAAGGGCCAGGCCCGGGTAGCCGTTGGCCAGGCCGGCGCCCATCGGCAGCACGGTCCACTGCCGGTCGTCCACGAGTTCGAGGCCGAGCCAGTTCGTCCGGTCCGGGCCGGGAACCGCCCGGCCGACCAGTTCGTCGGCGATGCCGCAGGCCGCCGCGAGCAGCCGCTGCGGATCCGGCACGACGGTGGCCACCGCGCCCGGCAGCACATCGACGCCGCGGTGCGACACGGGCTGCGGGCGGGTCGCGAATGAGGCCCGGACCAGCCATTCCTGGTTGTGCCGGTCGATCTCGCCCATGTCGGCGATCTTCGCCTCGGCGGCGTCGAGACCGGACACCGCCAGCAGGTTGGGCAGCCGGACTCCCGTGGCGGAGAAGACGTCGCGGGAACCCACTCGGCAGGTGAACATCGGCACGTCACCGGCCCACAGGTCGGCGATCTCGTGCGGCACGAGCCGGCGTCGCATCGGGTCGTCCAGCGAGTCCGTCCACAGCAGATCGAACACGCTGTCCCGGTCGAGGGCGTCGCGCAGCACATCCGGGTGCGTCGACTCATCCAGCAGCGTCGCGTACAGCGCGGTCGGCCGCGCCACGAAGCGCAGTTCGTCCTCGGAGCAGCTGCGCAGCAGGGTCACGAACGAGGACCGGTGCTCGACGATCGCGTCGTAGGCGGCCTGGAAGCCGGTCAGCAGCGCCGCCTGGTACTCGCGCGGCTCGGCCTCCCGCTCGCCCAGACGCGGCCGGTTGCGGCCTCCCCGCATCGCAACCGGCCGCCGGACCAACCGCATGGAGTCCGTGCCGGCGCCGTCCCAACCCACCCCATCGGTCGGGAAGACGCCCTGGTCACCGCCCAGCCCGGACAGGTCGAGCGAGCCGTTCTCACCCAGCATCACCTGCGGCAGCAGCGCGGTGCGGAACACCGAGCGCACGAGCTCCTGCGCGGCCGGGTCGTGGCCCGTCGCCGTGTCCACCTGCATCGTCGGGTGGAACAGCGTCTCCACGTCCACCAGCACCGGCTGGTCCCCGGCGGCGATCAGGTTCTCGTAGTGCATGTCGCTGCCGTCGACGGCGTAGAGCAGGGCGAGCAGCGCGCCCTGGCGGCGGTAGAACCGGCTCAGCCCGGTCACTTCCTCGCACGGTCCGGCCGAGACGAACTCCTGCCAGCCGTAGCCGTCACGGCACAGCAGGGCGATCCGGCGCAGGCTCAGGTCGTGCACGCGGCCGTTGAGCCAGTCCAGCAGGTCGTTGAAGTGGTCGTGCAGGTCGAGCGGGCGTGGCTTGTAGACGACGGTTCGCCCGTCCTCGAACGTCACGAGGGCGACCGAGCGGCCGTGCTGGTGGGCGTCGCCGCCGGTGGACTCGATCTTGGCCAGCGGGCCGGGGTCGCGGCCGTCCAGCAGTGTCTCGACGATGGCGTCCCGGTCGGCGGCCAGCCGCTCCAGCAGCTCCAGGTGCGCGGCGACGGCCTGCTGGCACGTCTGCGCCAGCAGCCGGGCCAGCACGGGGTACTCCGCGAACAACGCGTCCAGGTCGGGGCGGCGGGCGAACTCCGCGAACCGCTCGGCCGGCGTGCCGCTCTTGAGCCGGCCTTCGGCCCGGGCCCGGTTGAGCTCCAGGACCAGGGTCCGCGCGGCCAGCCGGGCCAGGCAGCGGCCGAGGCAGTGCACGAAGCAGGCGGTGACGTCGGCGTCCGCGGCCCCGGCGACGGCCGCCTCCGCGATCTCCACCAGCGGCCGCAGCCCCGCCGCCAGCGCGCCGATCCAGTCGTCGCCGAAACCCTGGCGGTGGCCGGTCGGCGTGGTCAGGGCCGAGGCGACGAAGTCGGCCCAGCCCGGCCGGGCCACCCGCCGGCCCAGCGCGTCGGGCGCCTCGGCCAGCAGTCCGGTCAGGAGCTTCTCGTCCAGGCCGGCCGCGGCCAGCCGCCGCTCGAACCAGTCCGGGGCCAGCTCCTCGTGCGCCCGGCGCCACCGCTGAAGCCGCTCCAGCGCGTTCGCGGTGCCGCTGACCTGCTGCGACGGGCGGGGTAACCGCTCGTGCAGGGTCAGGCCCCCGGCCCACCAGAACGTCGCTGACTTCGTCACGTTGAGAAAGGTGTCACGTCCGGCACCCCCCTACATGGGTACGCGGCCCCCATATTCGCGCCCCCTACTACCCACCCCCCGGTTTGCCACATGCGCTTCCCCTGTGGCGCCAGATGCCACATGGGAAGCGCATGTGGTTTTAAGGCGTCACTCGATGGGGTGGAGGCGCGGGCGGGAGGGGGCTCGCGCGCGCGAGGATGGGCCGAACGGGGTACTGAAGGAGTGCGGATGTCGGCAATGCGGGTCGGGATCGTCGCGCTGGCGGTGGTCACGGTCGCGGCGACCGGCGCCCCGGCGGCGCTCGCCGTCGGCGGGTGCAGCAGGAGCGCGTGTGTGAACGTGGTGGGCGAGGGCCTGCACGTGAGCCACGTCGACGCGTCCACGACGAAGGACGTCTACGGGCATCTCCACATCTGGGGCCCCGGCCTGGACCGCAACAGCGAGACGGCGCACTGGCCGCAGGGCCGGGTGTTCCGGGTCGACCTCGGCCGCGACGTGCCCAACGGCGCCTGGATCTGCGCGGAGGTCTGGCAGCAGGCCTACCAGGAGTACCTGTCACAGGGGAAGGCGTGCGAGCAGATCGCTTTCTGACGGCGCCGGTGGCGGCCGGCGCCGTCACGACTCAGGCGTTCTGGGCGCCGTTGTAGACGTCCAGGGCGGCGTTGCGGTAGAAGGCGAAGTAGGAGTCGCCCCAGCTGCCGAAGAAGCTGGCGGTCTGCATGGCCGACCCGTCGCCCTGGTAGTTGACGATGAACGCGCCGCCGCTGGCCCCGCCGGACAGGCCGTTGCAGTTGGGGATCTGGACGCCGCCCTGCGGCCCGTCGTAGGGCTGACCCTCGCACCAGACGGCGTAGTCCTTGTCGGCCGGGATGCCCAGCCCGTGCGCGTAGTTGTTGCTGGGCTGGTTGAAGCCGATGCCGGAGCTGCCGACGGCGTCCTGCACGTGCCGGTTGCCGTTGCCGCCGGTGGCCAGCACGATGAAGGCGTTGTCGCCGCCGGGGCTGGTGTCGTCGATCCGCCAGCCCATGGACCGCCAGTTCCACCAGCCCTGGGGTGCGCTGCCACGGTTGTAGGAGGGCGCGAAGCGGAAGTTGTTGTACGTCTGGCCGGTGCTGATGTCCATCACGCAGTGCCGGGCGGTGGCGATCACGTCACGGTTGTTGCTGGTGACGACGTTCGCCGAGCAGAGGTAGTCGCCCTTGCCGGGCACCGAGAACACGAGGCGGCCCATGGTCGTCCACACGCTGCTCATGGGTTGGAAGCCGGCGGGTTCGGTGGCGTGGACGAAGGTCGGCCGGCCCACCTGCTCCTGCGCAGTGGTCGGCAGGGCGCGCGGCGCCGGCATCGGCTTGGCCTGCGCGAGGCGTTGCGGCGTCCAGTACGCGTCGAGGGTGTTGGCGGACACGGCGTTCGTCGCGGTGGCGACGGCCGCGTGCGCGGGAGCCACGGTGACCAGCATGGACAGTGCGGCGGTGAGCAGGACTGCGGCGGTTCTGTGCACGATGTCTACCCCGTTCGTGAGCGGCGGCGGAATCGTGGCGGCCGGCTCATGGTGCCAGAGCAATCGGCGTAATCGTTGCGGCGCAGTCGATTCCTGTCTGGTAACGGACACGGCCGGCCCGCGATAAGCCTCCCGTGGTGTTCCGACGTGCATCTGAGTTAGGCGACCGGCTGCTCGAACTGTCCAGGTTCAAGTACCCGGCTGACACCACGGCCCTGGAGCATGGGGCGCGGCTGGCCGGCTACCTGGACGACGACGAGTCGCTGTTGGAGGTTGTGCATGCCCGCCAGTCGTTCGGCGCGACAGTCGCATGTGGACTCGTGTTGACGCCCAAGCGCTTCATCTTCATGCCGGAGACCCGCCATCTGGCCGAGGTGCGTCGGCTGTTGCCCGGCAGCGGCGGCGCATTCGGGCTACCGCTGACCGATGTCACGGCCGTGCGCACCGAGGGCTCGGCGGAGGAGACGGACTGGCTGGAGGACCTGTTCACGCACCAGTCATCGCATGCCGCCCTGGTGATCCGCGCCCGCGGCCTCGACGAGCTCCACTTCGGCTCGGTCGTCCCGGTCGACGGTCCGGCCAAGGTCGTGGCTCGGCTGCGGCAGATGGGCGTGCGGGGCTGACGGGAGGCAGCGCCGGCCTCGCATCGGGCCGGTCAGCAGGATCCCGGCCGACAGCGCCAGCAGCACGACCATCGCCCACACCGTGGCCCGGGTGCCGATGGCCGATCCCAGCGCGCCGGCCAGCAGCCCGCCCAGCGCCATCATGCTGGTGGAGATCACCGCCGAGCTGGCCGACACCCGGCCCAGCAGGTGCGGCGGGCAGTAGCCCTGCCGCCAGCCCGAGAAGATCACGTTCGACGCGACCACGCCCGCGACCAGCACGAACGAGCTGATCACGAAGAACAGCAGGCCGAAACCCGGGCCGGTGAGGGGAAGCAGCAGGCCGAACGTGACCGCGACCAGTTGGCACAGCAGCACGGCGCGGGCGTTGCCGACGCGGGCGGCGATCCGCGCGGCCAGCATCGAGCCGACCAGGCCGCCGACGCTGCCCACCATGAACAGGCCGCCGATCATTGCCGGGTTCGCGCCGACGTCACGCAGCAGGAACAGCGACTCGATCGCCTGGTACCCCATCAGCGCCAGATTGGACACCGCGCCGTACACGGTGAACGTGAGCAGGATCCGGTCACCGGCTGTGAAGAACACCGTCGCCACGCCGGTCAGCACTGCGACCACCAGAAGCTGAGCAACCGTCAGCAAATTCAGGAATTGGGCCGCTGGAATGCTCAGGTACAGCACCGCGGAAGTCGTGGTTCACGGCTTGGCCGGGACGCCGTAGCCGAACACGAAAACCGGCTCGCGCTGCTGGCCGTCGTCCGGGATGTCGCGGCGGGCCCAGCGCACCATCAGGGCGATCAGCTCCTCGGAGAACTCGGCCAGCTCGGCGGGGGACAGGCGTAGCCAGGAGTCGGAGGAGAACGCCGCGCTCCGCCACTGCGGCGAGCAGTCTTCGCGGCCGGCCATCCAGGCCCGCATCACGGCGATGTGGCGTTCGAGGTTGAGCGACTCCGCGGCCTCGGCGATGACCGTGGCGGCGGCGTCGTCCGCGAAATCGCTGACGGCGAACCGGACCTGCCCCGAGCGCTTGCGCCACCACCGTTCGCGGCGGTCGTTGGCCAGCTCGGGGGCCTGTTCGACCAGCTCGGCGGCGGCCAGCACCTTCATGTGGTGGCTGATGTTGCCGACGGCCTGGTCGGTGCGTTCGGCCAGCGTGGAGACGGTGGCGGGGCCGTCGACGGCGAGCACGTCCATCAGGCGGCGGCGTAGCGGATGGGCCATCGCGGCCAGCACCTGGGAGTCGGTCATGCGGTCCAGGATGCATCCACAAGAGATGTTGCACAAGAGCTCTTGTGCAACATTCCGGCAATTCGTCGGTGCGCGAATCGACTTCGGCCTGATTCGGTTCACCTGCCGTTCGCCTACGCCGTTTACCTTGCGGTCCTCCGATGCGGCAGGAGGCGCGGATGGATCTCTCGCTCCTGGTCGTCGTGGTCATCGTGACCGCGCTGGCCTTCGACTTCACCAATGGCTTCCACGACACGGCCAACGCCATGGCCACCTCGATCGCCACCGGGGCGCTCAGCCCGAGAATGGCGGTCGCCGTCTCGGCCGTCTTCAATCTCGTCGGCGCGTTCCTGTCGGTGCAGGTGGCCAAGACCATCTCCAGCGGCATCGTGGACGAAGCCAAGATCAACAGTGCCATCATCTTCGGCGGGCTGGTCGGGGCCATCGTGTGGAACCTGCTGACGTGGCTGCTCGGGCTGCCCTCCAGCTCGTCGCATGCCCTGTTCGGCGGCCTGATCGGCGCCACCTGGATCGCCGCCGGCTCCGACGCGGTGCACTTCACCACCGTGATCGAGAAGGTGATCGTGCCGGCCGTCGCCTCGCCGATCATCGCCGGCGTGGTCGCCACGGCCGCCACGTTCCTGGCCTACAAGGTCACCAACAAGGCCGACAAGACGGAGCGGGCCAAGGGCTTCAAGGCCGGCCAGATCATCTCGGCCTCGCTGATCTCGCTCGCGCACGGCACCAACGACGCCCAGAAGACCATGGGCGTGATCACGCTGACCCTGATCGCCGCCGGCACGCTGCCGTCCGGCTCGAACCCGCCGCTGCTGGTCATCCTGGGCTCCGGCCTGGCCATCTCGCTGGGCACCTTCCTCGGCGGCTGGCGGATCATCCGCACACTGGGCAAGGGCCTGACCGAGATCGAGACGCCGCAGGGCTTCGCCGCCGAGGCCAGCGCCACGGCGACGATCCTGGCCTCCTCACAGGTCGGCTTCGCGCTGTCCACCACGCACGTGGCCACCGGCGCGATCATCGGCTCCGGCATCGGCAAGCGGCTGTCCGAGGTCCGCTGGGGCGTCGCCGGCCGGATGGCCGTGGCGTGGCTGTTCACGCTGCCGGCCGCGGCCGTCGTCGGCGCGATCGCCGGCCGCACCGCGTCGCTCGGCAACGTCGGCACGGCCGTCGTGGCCCTGGCCGCGGTGGCCATCGCGGTCGGCGCCTACGTGCTGTCCCGCCGGCAGCCGGTGTCGGCCGGCAACGTCAACGAGCTGCCCTCATCCGCCACCCCCGCGCCCGCGGCCGTCTGAGCAGGAGGACGTCCATGACGATCAATTGGGGCGGTCTCGGCACGGTCTTCGTGGTCGCGATCGTGGCCTCGGTGCTGTTCGTCGGCTTGTTCTCGGTCGGCATCAACTCGTGGACGAAGCGCGGCGAGGCGGCGCTGAACAACGTGGTGGCCATCGGCTGCTTCGTGCTCTGCGCCGCCATCGTCGGCTACGGCCTGTACGCCATCGCATTCAGGTAAGGGCTTTCCGACGGTGGTCCCCTCCGCTGATCGAGGCGCAGGGGACCACCGCTGTGCTCAGCCGGTCGCGTTCAGCAGGTCCAGCGCGCTCTGCTGCCGGGCCGCGTCGGACTGGTCGAACGGGCCGGACCAGACCAACCCGTAGTGGTCGAACCCGTTGCGATCACTGGCATACGCCGAATCCGCCTGGCGTTTCAGGTAGTTCGTGTACGGATGGTCGGAAAGCGTCGCGTTCAGCGCCGCCAGATCCCGGGCGTAGACGCCCTTGAAGGTCGGGCCGTCGGCGCCGCCGCCACCGGGCTGCTCGCCCGGGTCGTGCAGAATTCCGTTGGTGTTGAGGACGGTGCTCGTCGTGGACGCGTTGGCCAGCGTGCGGGCCTGGTCGAGATAGGCGGTGTTCCCGGTCGCCCTGTACAACTCGGCCAACGCCGCCAGGGGCACGCCCTGGTTGTAGGACCAGGTCGCCTGGTTGTTGTTGGCACAGGCGGTGGTCAGGCCGTCGTTGACCAGGTTCTGGCCGTTGATCAGCCCGCTGTTGCGGAACCACGTCCACCCGGCCCTGGCTCGTTGGAGATACGCCGAGTCGCCGGCGATCCGGTTGTGCAGCGCGGCATTCAGCTGGATGTAGAGCGAGTTGGGGATGGCGTTCTTGTACGTTTTCGCCGAACTCCACCACACCCCGCCGCCGCACGTGCCGTCCCAGTACGAGTAGACGTGGTCGGCGTCGAACCGGGCGGTGTTGAGATAGCGGCTGTCGCCGGTCACGTCGTAGGCGGCGACCCAGGCCAGGCCCCACCAGAGCGTGTCGTCGTTGTAGGTGTTGGTGAAGTTGCCGCCCTGGGCCGAGAGGTTCTTGTCGTACGTCCGCGCGATGGCGTAGGTGTAGCTGCCCATGCCGGCCGCCCGGATGTCACCGATGATCGCCGTCAGGGCGTTGGCCGAGTTCCACCAGCCGGTCGTGTCGAACAGGCCGGTGCCGTTGTCGTAGTCCTCCATCAACGTGGTCGCGGCGGCGGCGCGCCGGTCGTTGGCGTTCCACGTGGTGCGGCGCCAGTCGGTGCAGGTGATCGCCGTGCCGCCCGCCGCCTGGGCGCAGGCCCGGAGCAGGCCGACACCGTTGTTGTTCCAGTCGTCGACGTTGAACATGAGCGTGCGCCAGCCCGGGTAGCCGGCCGGCGTCCGGGTGTCGCCGATCTTGGAACCGGAGGTCCAGCTGCGGCCGGCGTCGAAGGACCGGTCCAGCCACAGCTCGTCGCCGGCGGAGCTGCCGGTGAGGGCGCCCCAGCCCATGTCGTCGGAGTCGTCGAGGTGCAGGGAGAGTTGGCGGCCGGCCGCGGTGGCGGTCACGGCTGTCCGGTCCTGCGCCGCCAGGGCAGGATCCCGGCCGTCGCAGTACTTGTCGCAGATGGTGACCTTGGGCGTGACGGTCGGGCCGTTGGACGCGGGCGGGGCGGCGGTGGTCGGAGCGGGGGTCGGTGGCGCACCGGTGGACGCGACGGCGCCCGGAGCGGCCAGGACGGCGGCGGACAGGGCCAGTGCGCCGAGCAGGGCACATCGAACCAACGCGACTCTGAGCATGGAACCTCCCGGTGTGCAGGGTTGCCGGTCGGAAACGTGCTGGTGAGAGCGCTCTCAACGGCGAATGTAAGGTCCGCGTGAGCTGGCGTCAATGATTCTGCTCGGATGTGTCCGGTTGTCGTCCGCTGATCGGAACTCGGTGGCCTTCGCCGCCCGGCTTGCCGCAATCTGACCCGGTGGAGACCGATCGCCTGCTGCTGCGCCCGGCCCGACCGTCCGATGTGGACGAGCTGCGGGCGTTGGACGCCGACCCCGAGGTGATGCGCTTCCTCGGTACGGACGGGGCCAGCTCGGTGGGGCTGGTCGGGCGCGCGGGCTACTGGATCGGTATCGAGAAGGCCACCGGGGACTTCGTGGGCTGGTTCGGGCTGGGGGAGGAGCTCGGCTACCGCGTTCGACGGGACAAGTGGGGCCTCGGCTACGCCACCGAGGGTGCCTTTGCCGTGCTGCGCAAGGCTTTTGCCGACGGCGTCGAGCGGGTCACGGCCCAGACCATGTTCGTCAACACGGGATCGCGCCGGGTCATGGAGAAACTCGGCATGCGCCACGTGCGAACGTTCCATGTGGACTGGGATGACCCGCTGCCGGGATCCGAGCACGGCGAGGTGGAGTACGAGCTCACTTCTTGGCCAGGTACGACAGGAACTGCTCCACCGCGTGTGCGGTAGCGACGGTCCGGGCGCCGGCGACGGAGTCGAAGGCGTGGTGGGCGTAGGGCAGCTCGGCGTAGCCGAAGGGCGAGCCGAGCTCCCGGGCCCGGGTGGCGAACTCACGGGCCTGGTCGACCGAGACGATCTCGTCGCGATCACCGTGCACCACAAGCAGAGGCGGTGCGTCGGCGGTCAGCCGGTGGATCGGGGAGGCGTCGCGGAAGGCGGCCGAGTCGGGGTCGTCGTCGATCATCACGCGCTGGATGTGGTCGCGCAGGCCGGAGCTGCCGTCCTCGTTGAAGGCCGACAGGTCGTAGACGCCGTACAGCAGGGCGCCGGCCTGGATCGAGGTGTCGGCGTCCTCGAAACCGGGCTGGAACGCGGGATCGTTGCCGGTCAGCGCGGCCAGACCGGCCAGGTGGCCGCCGGCCGAGCCGCCGGTGACGGCGATGAACGACGGGTCGCCGCCGTACCGCTCGATGTTGTCGCGGACCCAGGCGATGGCCCGCTTCACGTCGACGATCTGCGCCGGCCAGCGGTTCTTGGGGCCGAGCCGGTAGTCGACGGCCACGCAGACCCAGCCGTTGTCGGCCATGTGGGCCAGCAGCGGCAGGTTCTGCTGGCGGCGATCGCCGCCGGTCCAGGAGCCGCCGTGCACCTGGATCAGCACGGGCGCGCCGGTGACGCCCGCCTTGCGCCACACGTCCAGCTGCTGGTCGCCCGAGTAGCGGACGCCGTCGGCGACGATGAACTCCTTGCGGCGATATCCCTGCGGCAGCGCCGGAGTCGGCGCCCACACCTCCACCGCGCCGCGGCCCAGGGCCTCGTCGACCGCGCCCTGGAGGTGCCGCCGCGTGTCGTTGGCGGGCTTCTGGAGCGCAGCCAGACCGACCGCCGCGCCCAGGGACACGGCCATTGCCGCCACGCCGATCTTGCTGCGATGGGCCTTGAGCGCCGCCGCCACGCCCGTGACCGCGAGCTGCGCCGCCGCGGCCGGCACCGAGGCCTCCGCGCCGACGACGCCGAACCCCATGCCCACCAGGGACAGCGGATACCGCCGCCAGGGCGCCCGCCGCACGATCACGTTCAACGCCACGCCGCCGACACCCGCTGCGACCGCCAGTGCGGTCCCTGTCCTGCTCACGGTCACACAACGAAGCAAACGTGCTTTACCGCTGCTACTGAGGAGTGAAACCGATCACACAACCGCAGTCGCGGATCCATTCTGGTCTTCGTGACGCCGCTGCGGCTTCCGCTGGCGGCCTGATGCAGGGAAGGACGCCTTACCCGCGTTCAACGAGGGTAAGGCGTCCTTCCCTGCATGGGGGAGAGAGGTCAGGAGGCCGTCAGGGCGGTGTCGTCGAGGACGAAGGTGGTCTGCTTCTCGTAGTCCTCGACGCCGGTGAACTTGATCGTCACGGACTGGCCGGCGTAGGCCGACAGGTCCACGGAGTGCTGCTGGTAGCCGCTCGCCGCGTCGAGGTTGGAGTACGTGGCGACGGTGCTGGAGCCGACCGCCACGCTGAAGGTGTCGTACTTGCTGCTGGTGGTGGTCTCGGCGGTGGCGACGTGCAGCCAGAAGCTCAGGCTGGCGGAGCAGCCGGCGGGGATGGAGACGGTCTGGCTCTCCGTGTTGGTCGTCGCCACGCCCTTGCCGTCGAACGCGGCGTCGCTGGTGCCGGCGTGCGCCGCCTGCGCGGATCCGACGGTGGCGTTGCCGCTCCACGACGTGGCGCCGCTCTCGAAGCCGGGATTGGCCAGCTTCTGCCCGGGCGAGGCGCAGTTGCCGCCGCCCGGGGGAGTGGTGGAGCCACTGCCGGCCAGCCACGCGGTCGCGTTCAGGGCCAGGGCGGCGTTGTTGGCCGTGGAGTCGGTCCAGCCGTTGTACAGGGTCTTGCCCGACTCGCCGGTGCCGTCGTCGATGGGGGAGCTGTCGTTCCAGATCGCCACCCGGCCCTGGCCGAACGTGCTGGTGACGAAGGTGGCGTTGGCGTTGCCCGGCGAGGAGGTGCTCAGGTACAGCAGGCCCTTCACGTTCGGGTTGTCGGCCGGCTTGAGCGTGAACGTGGTGCCGTTGGCGATCAGGCTGTGCTTCACCGCGCCGAAGGAGCCGTTGAGCACCGGGTTGGAGGAGTCGCTGATGGCCACCGGGTGGTCGGTGCTGATGTTCTTCAGGTCGACCGAGAAGCCGAACGGGTCGGTGTTGTCGACGCCGTTGTTGGTCAGGATGTCGTTGATGATCTTCGGCGAGTCCCAGCCGTCGTTGTTGCGGTCGCTGCCGGTGTGGTCGGAGATCAGGAACAGCCCGCCGCCGTTCTGCACGAAGGTCAGCAGCGCCTTCTTCTCCGTGGCCGACAGCTGGATGTTGGGCTCGGGCAGCACGAACTCGTCGAAGTTCTTCAGGTCCAGCGCGCCCGAGCCGCCGTAGGTGATCGTGTTGCCGGCCGGCAGGGTGTCCAGTGTGTACTGACCGGTCTTCTGCAGCGCGACGCCCCACGAGGACAGCGCCCCGGTCCAGTCCTTGTCGCTGCTGGGCGTTGAATCCTGTTTGAGCGGATCGGGCTGGCTGGTGCTGATGATCCAGTCCGCGTTGCCGGCGGTTTCGGCCTTGGTGGCGTCGAAAAGGACACGATGCGTGGTGGCAGCGTGGGCACTGGCGGCCAGTCCGGGTAGGACGGCCGCGGTCAGCGCGGCGACGAGCGCCGCGCCGGTGATGGGGCGCATGGGTGCGTACCTCCGGTGCAGGGGAAGGTGAACTCGCCGCACGAGGATCTCCCGCCCACGCAGCGGGAGCAATGATTCAATCTTCACTTCACGCAGACGTCATCCATTAGCCTCCGGGTGTGGACGCGGTGGTATTTGATCTGGACGGCGTGCTGGTCGACTCCGAGCGGACCTGGGACGAGGTGCGGCGGGCGGTCACGGCCGAGCACGGCGGCACCTGGGACGGCGAGAACACGACCCGGGCGCTGATGGGCATGAGCACGCCGGAGTGGGCGGAGTATCTGGCTACTGCACGTGGAGTGCGGCTGACCCCCGACAAGATCGCCCAACTGGTGGTCGACGGCATGGTCGCCCGCTACGCCGAGGGCCCGCCGCTGCTGCCCGGCGCCGTCGAGGCCGTGCGGGCCGCGGCCGCCCGCTGCCCGGTCGCCATCGCCAGCTCCTCGCCGCCCGCGTTGATCAACGAGGTGGTCCGGTCGACCGGTCTGGGCGACGTCGTGAAGGTCGCGCTGTCCAGCGAGCTGACCGGGGCCGGCAAGCCCGCGCCCGACGTGTACCTGGCCGCTGCCAAGGCTTTGGGCGTCGACCCGACGAAGTCCGTGGCGGTCGAGGACTCCACCAACGGCATCAGGGCGGCGTTGAACGCCGGCATGATCGTGGTGGCCGTGCCCAACGAGCACTTCCCGCCCGACCCGCAGGTCGTGGCCCGCGCGGCGAAGGTGATCTCCGGGGTCGGTGAGCTGCCGATGATCCTTGATCTTTTGTCAGCGGGGTGACAATCCCGCTGTCGGCCGATCCCGCGACGTGACGGAAAGGCCCTATCCTGGCCGCTTGCGGAAATTGACCCTGCGTGAACGAGCGATCATGGAGCTCGACCGGGTCGTCGCGTGGCTGGAGACCGGCGCGGTCGACTCCGTCCGCGTGCTCGGCTCCGACGACGAGCGTGACTGGATGCTGCGCATGTGCGCCGCCCTGGTCGCGCTCCTCGACGACCACGTGGTCGACGAGAACGGCCGCTGCACCCGCTGCCGCGAGCCGGGTTCCGGGCTGCGCCGGGGACGCCGCGCCACCTCGTGCGCCGTGCTCGACCACGTCATCGCCGCCTTCGGCGACTCCGTCGAGGCCGTGTGGACCCGGGTCCTGACCACGCTGGGCTCCGACATGACAGAAGACGAGGTGCGCCACTGGCTGGCCGCCCCGCCCATCCCCGAGGAGCCCAGGCTCGCCCTGTTCAACCTCGACGTCATCGGCGGCTACGGCTTCGGCGCCGCCGACTTCGACCTCGAGCAGGTCAGGTCCCTGCCCGAGACCCCCGACGAGAGCACCGACCCCATCTCCGGCTGGTTCCGCCGGCCCTACATCTACGCCGACGACCCCACCGAGCCCGGCACCGCCCTGCGCGCCGTCAACTCCTACCGGCAGCAGGCCAAGGTGTGGCGCACGCCCGAGGAGTTGGCCCGGGAGATGGACACCGCCGTCCTGCCCCGCCTGGAGTTCGCCGACACCGTGCCCATGTACCTGCCGTCGTTCGGGCCCGCCGTCCGGGCCTGACCGGCTCTGTGATCTCGCCCGCTCGCGCGTGGACACGCGTCCCGGCGGTTGCCCAGACTCCCCGGTCATGTCCCTCCGACTGGAAACCGTGACCCCGGACAACGTTTCGGCCGCCTGTGCGCTGCGAGTCGAGCCGTGGCAGGAGAAGTTCGTCGCGCCCGTGGCGGAATCCCTGGCCGAGGCCTACACCCAGCCCGCCGCGGCCTGGCCCCGCCTGGTCTACGACGACGACCGGCTCGTCGCCTTCCTCATGGGCTGCTTCGACCCCGATGCCCCGTTCGACTTCTTCCGCTGCGGCATCTGGCGGCTCAACGTCGCGGCCGGTCACCAGCGCGGCGGGTACGGACGCTTCGCCGTCGAGCAGTTCTGCGCCGAGGCCCGGCGCCGCGGGCAGAACCGGATCACCGTGCTCTGGGTGCCCGACCCGGACGGACCCGAGCGGTTCTACCTGGGACTGGGCTTCACGCCCACCGGCCAGACCTTCCACGGCGAGACCGTCGCCGAGCGCTTCCTCGACTGACGCCGGCGCGCTGGGAACGGACCGTTCCTCAACTCCGAGTAGAGGAACGGTCCGTTCCGAACGTCGTCAGGAGGAGAACAGGAAGCGGCCGAAGCCGCCCTTGCGCTGGCGGCGGTCGCCCCAGCCGGGGCCGTTGTGGTGGCCGCCGCCGTAGCCGGGGCCGGGGGCGTAGTGCTGCTGGGGCGGCTGGTTGGCGTACTGCTGCTGGTTGTTGGACCACTGGGCCTCGGCGCGGGCGAGGGCCTCGAGCTCGCCGTGGTCAAGGAAAATGCCGCGGCAGGTGTCGCACTGCTCGACATGCACGCCGTTGCGCTCGTAGCTGCGCATGGAGCCGGGGCACTTGGGGCAGTTCATCGGGTCTCCTCAGTGTCGGTCATTCGGCGGCACGCGGCGAGCAAGGCCCGGTCCACGTCGTCGAGGGGGCGGTCGGCGAGTAACGCGCAAGCGGCGGTGTAGACGACGAAGGCGCGGGCGACGGGTTCGAGCACGGGCCAGGGATCGCCGGACAGGGCGATGGTGGGGCCGTGACCGGCGCGGTAGCCGGCGAGGAAGCGCTGCCAGCCGTGCTCGGGCAGGGCCCCGATGGCGTAGCCGGCGGCGATGCGGCCAAGGTCCCAGGCGGGATCCCCGAGCCCGAGATCGTCGACGTCGATCAGCAGCCACCGGCCCCCGTAGCGGACGAGCTGCCCGAGGTGCCAGTCGCCGTGCACGAGGTGGTAGCCGGGCTCCAACGGTCGGACGGTGTCCCAGGCGGCGAGAACCGGTGCGGCGGAAGGGTTTCCGCGTAATCGGGCAACGGCCCCGGACAGTCGGGCGGGGGTGCCGGCGGCGGGGATGCGGCCGAGGCGGGACGGGTCGACGCGGTGCAGGCGGGCCAGCAGGCCGCCGGCCTCGGCCCACGGCGCGGCGGCCTCGTCGTCGGCAACGGGAGCGCCGAGCGGCCACACGCTGACCCACCGGTCGCCGACCGGGATGGGGTGGCAGTCCTTGGGAGGCAACAGAATGCCGGCCAGGGCCGGATGCGCGGCGAGGCGCATCCGATCAGCCAGGGCACGGCCGTCGGCGCCGTCGTGGTGGGCCTTGACGACCTCGTCGACCGCGCTGACGACCACTCCGGAACCCATTCCCGCCACCTCCTCCGTTCGCCAACACTTGGTAAACGGTCTGCAATGGAGGGAAGGTTCCCGGAGAACCTGTCAATGGCCTGAGAAAGTGGCCTTGCCGGGACCGTCGGTCAGGAACGAGCGCACGGCCCCACGCAGGTCCTCGGTGTCGAACAGCTCGGCGGCGATGGCGGTGACGTGCGCGTTCGCCTCGGGAACGCCGCCGTGCTCGAAGTGCCGCAACACCTGCTTGGTCGCCGCGTGGGCCCTGGTCGGCCCGGCCGCGAGCCGCCGGGCGTAGGCCAGCGCGGCGTCGTCGAATCCGTCATCCGGCAGCACCCGGTTGACGACGTTCCACCGCTCCAGCGTCGCCGCGTCGTAGCGGTCGCCGGTCATCACGAACTCCTTGGCCCGCCCGACCCCGGCCCGCGCGGCCAGCCGCTGCGTGCCGCCCATGGTCGGCGTCAGCCCGATGACGTTCTCCACCAGGCCGAACTTGGCGCGCTCGGCGGCCAGCAGCACATCGCACGCCACGGCGATCTCGAACGCCCAGGTCAGGCACAGAGCGTGCGCGGCGAACACGGTCGGGAACGGCAGCGCCGCGATCCGGTCGGGGATCGTCAGCATCTCGTCGAACGCCTTCTTGGCCGCGGCGGCCGAGGGTTGTGCGTCGAAAAGGGCAACGTCGACGCCGCCGGTCACCACCCGCCCGACGGCCCTGATCAACAGCGCCCGCGGCCGCATGGCCTCGATCTGCCCGATGGCGTCGAGGAGTTCGGCCTGCATGGCGGCGGTGTAGAGGTTCAGCGGCGGCGCGTCGACGGTCAGCACGGCCAGGCCGGCGTCCTCCCGGTCCAGTCGCAGCAGATCCACGGCGCACTCCCATCACAAGTGATCTTTGCTTTCCCACCCTCTCACGCCCATGATGTCGGGGTGTCGGAGTTAGCGTCGTGGAACGGCGAACAACCGCAGGTGAAGCTGCTCGATCCCGTGCTGTTCGGACAGCTCGGCGCGGGCGGCGGGCAGTACACGGAGCTGCTGCTGGCCGAGTGGGGCCGGCCCGAGCAGGTCATCGAGCGCGGCGAGGTGCCGCACGGGATCCTGCACTACATCCAGTTCGAGGAGCGGCCGGACCGCCCGGCCTGGACAACACACCTGATCTTCGGCGGCGCGACCGAGCCGCAGGTGCGCGAGTTCCTGGTGACGATCGGCCTGGGCTCGGTGGAGGTGCACACCGTCTACGGCGCCACCGAGCCCATCTACGACGCCCCCGAAGAGGTCGACTAGCTCTGACCCCTCCCACGCCATCCTCCCCATTTTCCCGCCACATGCGGGGCGAGCGTCAGGTCGTCGTGGGGCCGGGGTCGGTGGTCGAGGCGATGACCGACGTCGTGGTGTCGGCCGGGGCCGAGGTGACGATCGTGGCGGGGGGCGTGTCGTCGGGCGGCGGGTCGTTGCGCGGCGCGGCGGCGCTGGTCGACGGCGGCGGCGTGTCCACGGTGGTGGTCGGCGGCGGCGGAGGCGGCGGGGCCTCCGAGGAGGACGTGCTGTCGTCCGGGGGAGGTCCGATCATCGGCGCACCGGCCCGATCCTGGACGCTGGTGTCCGGGGCAGGGGAGGTGGTCGGCGCCGCGCCGGAGGTGGTGGTGGCGTTGCTGCCGGAGGTCTTGGACGTCGACGTGCTGTGAGTGGTCGTCTTGGACGGCTTGTGCGCGGCGGCGTTCGTGCCGCTGGCGCCGCCGGCGGGCGGCTGGGCGACCGAAGGCGTGGTGCCGGGGGTCGCGGCCTGGGCCGGGGCGCCGGAGTCGGCGGTCTGGGCGCTGTACACCAAGGCGCTGCTGGCCATCGCGACGAGCGCCAACCCGGCGGCGCCGGCGAACATCCGGGGCCGGACGAACCGCGCCGGGCGGGGTGCCGGAGTGACCAGGTGCAACGGGATCTCGGGTTCGGTCGGCCGAGCCGGCGGCGCGGTCATCGCGACGATCGCCGGCACGGGCTCGACGACGTTGTCCAGCGACGCCGACAACACGGCCCCGATGGCGACGGTGGCCTTGGGATCGGCGTCGACGGCCACGGGACGCCCCAACCCGGCCGACAGCAGCTCGGTGACCAGCGGGATCCGCGACGAACCGCCGACGAGCAGCACCGCCGCCAGGTCGGCCTCGGTCAGCCCCGCCGAGCGGATGGTCCGCCGCAGCAGGTCGACGGTCTCCTCCAGCGCGGCCCGGATCATCGCCTCGAACTCGGCCCGGATCAGCCGCGCCTGCCGCTGCCCGGACGGCAGCAGCACGGGGATCACGGCCTCCGTGTCCAGCGAGAGGGCCTCCTTGGCCTCGGTGATCTCCCGCCGCAGCCGCCCGACCGCGCTTACCGCGAGCGGGTCGTCGGCCGACAGGCCGGTCATGAGCTCCGGGAACTGGTTGCGGATCCGCTCGAACAGCAACTCGTCGAAGTCGACGCCGCCGAGGTGGTCGTCGCCGGCGGGCTCGCCGAGCAGCTCGAACGAGCCGATGGCGTCCTTGCGCAGCACGGCCGTGTCCACGGTGCCGCCGCCGAGGTCGTAGACGCCGATGGCCGCGCCGGGCGCGAGCCGCTCGGTCGAGGCGTAGGCGATGGCGGCGGCGGCCGGCTCGCTGAGCAGCAGCGAGTCGCCGAGGCCGTACTCGGCCAGCGCGGTGCCCAGCAGCGCGGTCTTGTGCCCACCCCAGCCGGCCGGATGCGTGATCGAGACTTGCTCGGGTTCGCCGCCCTCTCGTGACCGTACGAGGTCGACGACCCAGCGGGCCAGCCGCGCGGTCAGCTCGTGGGCGGTGTGCCCGCCGTCGCCGAGCAACATCGGCGTGACGTCGCCGATCCGCCGCTTGAACTCGCGTGCCACCCCGGACGGATCGACCGCGGACCGCCGCTCGGCGGCGTCGCCGACCAGCACGGAGCCGTCGCGGCCGATGTGCAGCACCGAGGGCATGCACGTACTTCTGTTACCGAGGGTGACCATTTCCGGGGGTCCACCACCTCGGCGTATGGCGGCCGCGGTGAATGTCGTGCCCAGGTCCAATCCCAACAGATAGCCCACGGGAGACTCATCGCGACACTCTGGGTGGTCATTAGCGCCGAAAACCCCCAATAATCCCCCAACCGACCCCCGTATCCGATCCCCCAACGCCGGGGAAACGAGACGGGGGCCGCCACCCGATGCCCCCACGGCTGATCACTACCTAGCGTCATGGCAACTCGCCGACCGAGGAGGAGATTCCCATGGCGACCGGAATCAGCTTGCTGGACTTCATCATGGAGCTGCTGGGCGACCAGAGCGCCCGCGACCATTTCGAGTCCAACCCGCAGCAGGTGCTCAACGACCACGGCTTCAACCACCTGTGCGCCGCCGACGTGCACGACGCGATGCCCCTGGTCATCGACGCCGCGCAGTCGTTCGACAGAACCTACGACGCCGGCGGCCCGAGCCACGTGGTGACCCCGCCGCCGCCCCCGCCGGTGCACGGCGGCGGCGGCATGGAGCACGCCATCGAGCAGATCCGCTACATCACGCAGAACTACTCGTACTCGGTGGACAGCCACAACACCGTGGTCGACAACTCGGTGAACCAGAACGTGTGGGCCCGCGACGTCTTCCAGAGCTTCGACAACCACTCCGTGGTCACCACGGGCGACCACAACGTCGTCGGCAACGGCAACGACGTGCAGAACGGCGACCTGACGGCCGACCACGGCGGCGCGGTGGCCGTGGGAGGTAGCGCCACGGGCTCCAACGACGACAACTCCACTGACGTGCACGCCTACGGCAGTGGCGACGTGGCCACGGCGACCAACGGCAGCAGCCTCAGCCAGACCGACTCGCACAACACGACCGACAGCCACAACACCACCGACAGCCACAACGACTCGCACAACAACACCGCGGTCGGGTCGGGCAACGACTCGCACGACAACACGGCCGTCGGCTCCGGCAACGACTCGCACGACAACACGGCGATCGGCTCCGGGAACGACTCGCACGACGACTCGCACAACAACACGGCCGTCGGCTCCGGGAACGACTCGCACGACAACACCGCGGTCGACTCGGGCAACGACTCGCACGACGACTCCCACGACGACGTCAACACGGCGATCGGCTCCGGGAACGACTCGCACGACGACATCGGCTCCGACAACAACACGGCCATCGGCTCGGGCAACGACTCGCACGACCACAGCCTGACCGAGCTGGACTCGCACAACGACACGGATGTCGCGTCCAACAACGACATCGCCTCCAACAACGAGGTCGACCACAACCTCATCCACATCTGATCGGGAGCCGCCACCATGCCGCCGACCGCCGCCGAGCTGCTTGACCTCGCGATCAGGGCCACCGCGGCCTACCGCAGGGAAGATCTCGGCGAGCGGTTGGCGGTGGCGCGCCGCCGCCTGCTCGACCCGGAGGTCCGGGTCCTGGTGGTCGGCGAGTTCAAGCAGGGCAAGAGCCTGCTGGTCAACTCCCTGGTGGACGCCCCGGTGTGCCCGGTCGACGACGACCTGGCCACGGCGGTGCCCACGCTGGTCCGCTACGCCCCGGAACCGTCGGTGGTGCTGGTCGGCGACGACGAGCACCAGCGGCGTCAGGTGCCGATCGACCAGCTCGCCCAGCACGTCTCGGAAGCGGGGAACCCCGGCAACCGCGAGCGACTGCGCTACGCGGAGGTCGGGGTTCCCCGCACCGTGCTGTCCGGCGGCCTCTGCTTGGTCGACACGCCGGGAGTGGGCGGCCTCGACTCGGCCCACGGCGCCAGCACCATGGCCGTGCTGCCCACCGCCGACGCCGTGATCCTGGTGTCCGACGCGGCCCAGGAGTACACCGGGCCGGAGCTGGACTTCCTGCGGCAGGCCATGAAGATGTGCCCGACCGTCCTGTGTGTGCTGACCAAGACGGACCTCTACCCGCAGTGGCGGCGGATCGCCGAGCTGAACCGGGGGCATCTCGCCGCCGCCGACGTGGACGCCGATCTGATCCCCGTCTCGTCCACCTTGCGGCAGCACGCCATCCGGACCCAGGACTCGCAGCTGAACGACGAGTCCGGCTTCCCGGAGCTGATCCACCGGCTGCGCCACGACATTCTCGGCCAGGCGGCGGCGCTCGCCGATCGTTCGGTGGCCAACGATGTGCTGTCGGTGACCACCCAGCTGTCGGCGTCGATGCAGGCCGAGCTGGCCGCGTACCGGGATCCCCACCACGCCGAGGATCTCATCGCCCAGCTGACCCGGGCCCGCGGCCGGGTCGACGCGTTGAAGGAGCGTTCCGCGCGCTGGCAGCAGACCCTCAACGACGGCGTCAGCGACCTGATCGCCGACATCGACTACGACCTGCGCGACCGCATGCGGCATCTGTTGCGGGAGGCCGAGGAGGAGCTGGAGACCGTCGATCCGGCCACTGTGGACGAAGAGTTCACGCTGTGGCTGCACCAGCGGGGCGCGGCCGCGGCGTCGGCCAACTTCGTGTGGACGCACCAGCGGGCGCAGTGGCTGGCCCGGCAGGTGGCCGAGCACTTCGGCGACGCCGGCGAGCAGGCCCTGCCCGACCTGAGCTTCCACGCCCCGACCGCCTCCAGCAGCTTCGAGATGCCGGCCGGCGAGCGCTTCGGCATCGGCCAGAAGGTGATCACCGGCATGCGTGGCGGCTACGGCGGCACGATCATGATCGGCATGCTGAGCACGGTCGCCGGACTCACCCTGCTCAACCCGGTGTCGGTGGCGGCCGGTCTGCTGCTGGGCCGCAAGACCGTGAAGGACGAGCGCAAACGCATGCTGCAACGACGCCAGAGCGAGGCCAAGTCGGCGGCGCGGAGATTCGTCGACGACCTGATCTTCCAGGTGGGCAAGGAATCCCGCGACCTGCTGCGTGAACTCCAGCGGACGCTGCGGGACCACTTCACCGCCCACGCGCAGGAGCTGTCCCGGTCGGTGCAGGAGGCGCTGAGCGCGGCCCAGCAGGCCTTGAAGGCCGATGCCGGCAGCCGGGACGGGCGGATCAAGGACGTCACGGCGGAGCTGTCCCGGGTCGACCACCTGGCGGGCCTGGCCCGGGAGCTGGCCCGATGAGCCGGCTGGGCGGGCAGGTCCGCACCCTTCTTCGGGACGCTGTCGAAGTCTTCCGGGAGACGCCGGAGATCGCGCAGTCGCTGCGTGAGCACCTGGACCGGCTGGACGGGCCGCTGCGGGTGGCGATCGCCGGCCAGGTCAAGGCGGGCAAGTCGACGCTGCTCAACGCGTTGGTCGGGGAGCGGCTGGCGCCGACCGACGCGGGGGAGTGCACCCGCATCGTCACCTGGTACCGGCAAGGGCACCGGCCCCGGGTCTGCGCGCATCCGCTGGGCGGCGGCCCGAGGCAGCTGCGCATCGACCGCGAGGACGGGGCCCTGCGTATCGACCTGGAGGGCCTCAATCCCGCCCACGTCGAGCGGCTGGTGGTGGACTGGCCGTCACGCGGGCTGTCGGACACCATCCTCATCGACACGCCCGGCATCGCCTCCCTGTCGACGGACATTTCCGCGCGCGCCAACGGTTTTCTCGTTCCGGACGACGAGCCCAGCGAGGCCGACGCCGTCGTCTACCTGATGCGGCACCTGCACAGTGCGGACCTGCGTCTGCTGGAGTCGTTCCACGACAACGGAATCGCGCGGGCCAACCCGGTGAACACGATCGCCGTGCTGTCCAGGGCGGACGAGATCGGTGTCGGCCGGGTGGACGCCCTCATGTCGGCCAGCAAGATCGCCCGCCGCTACCGGTCCGACCCGCGCCTGCGACGCCTCTGCCAAGGCGTCGTGCCGGTGGCCGGGCTCCTGGCCGAGACCGCGCGATCGCTGCACCAGCATGAATTCGACGCACTGGCCCGGATTGCCGCGACGCCGCGGGCCGAGGTCGAGTCGGCGCTGCTGTCGGCCGACCGGTTCATCGAGTACACGGACGGTTTCGCGTTGCTGGAACGGTTCGGGCTGTTCGGCGTGCGGCTGTCGCTGGCGCTGATCCGCCAGGGCTTCAACGATCCCGGGCATCTCGCGGCCGAGCTCACCCGGCGCAGCGGCATCGACGAGCTGCGGGCGGTGTTCGCCGCCCAGTTCACGCAGCGCCGCGACCTGCTCAAGTCCCGCTCCGCCCTGCTGGCGGTGGATGCCTTGCTGCGCAAGGACTCCCGTCCCGGTACCGAAATCCTGCGAGACGAGGTCGAGCGGATCCTGGCCGGCGCGCACGAGTTCACCGAGCTCCGTGTCCTCGGCGCGCTGCGTTCCGGCGTGACCGACCTCAGCGATCACGCCATGGACGAGGCCGAGCGGCTGCTCGGGGCCGGCGGCGCGCAGGCCTGGTCCCGCCTGGGCCTGGCCCCGAACGTGAACGAGGACGACCAGCGGGCCGCGGTCCTCGACGCCTTGGCCCGCTGGCAGCGCCAGGCCGAGAACCCGTTGTCACGCAAGGCGACCGTGGACGTGGCCCGGGTCGTCGTCCGCACCTGCGAGGGCATGGCCGCCGAGTTGTCGTGACCACTGCGGCGAAAGCCCGCACACGGCCGACCGTCCCAGCTAGCATGCCGCCATGCAGATGGGGGTTTTCCGCCGCTTGGCGGCAATCGGGGCTGTCGTCCTGTTCGTGCTCGCCTCGACGACCGGCGTGGCCCAGGCGGCCACATCGCCGCTGGGCAAGCAGAACTGGGTGGTGAGCCTGGCGTCCTTCACGCCGTCGGCCGATCACACGAACTCGATGCGCCTGGGCTACCTGGTGTTCGACCCGGCCAGCAACGTCGTCAAGCACGACTTCTGGCTGTGGAACCAGCAGGACTACCCGATCCCGGTGAACAGCGGCGACGTCTACTACTGCGGCCAGTGGCATCCCGGCACCAACCCGAAGAACAACTGCGCCATCCGCACCGGCGCGGGCTTCACCGGCGAGCCCAACGGCCACTACACCGGCACGTACGCCTACGACGCCATGGCCGGCCAGGTCACCGTGACCTGGACCGACAGCACGGTCAACGGTGTGTCGGGGAAGATCAACCTAGGCGAGACCTGGGCCGTCTCCCAGCCCCGCACCGGCCTCGGCCGCCTCGCCCTGACGGCCAACACCTACGGCCTGACCACCGGCATCGGCTACGGCAGCAACGCCTCCCTGGCGGCCAAGGCCTCCATGACCACCATCCACGGCGCCGAGCGTCCGTACGTGCTGGAGGGCCAGGGCTGGAACTCCGACCAGGTCGCCACCTGGGCCCGGGGCCACGCCGGCGCGCTCACCGTCGGCCCGGCCTGGAACGCCTGCGACGACGCCTCCTGCCTCGGCTTCGTGCAGTACGACGCCGGGTGCGACGCCAACTCGTGCTGTCCCAAGGACGCCAACTACGACGCCTGCGTCCAGAAGATCAAGGACACCGGCGACCGGCGGTTCTACTACATGACGGGCATCCTGGGCGGCCGCCGCGACAGCTACGAGTTCTACTGCGAGTGCCTGGCCTACGGAAAGTGCTACCTGGCCAACAGCCACGTCCGGCCCATGCTCCAGGTGCTCGACGACGCGGGCGCGTTCCAGGGCTGGGTCGGGGCCGAGGTCAGCCCGCACGTCGGGGCCGGCGGCCGGCACGCCGAGGCCGACCACTACGCCAGCTTCGCCCTGGTCAGCTAGCTCCCGGCCACGAGGGCCCGGAGCCGGACCAGCAGCTCGCGGCGGGAGTTCGAGCCCAGGCGCTGCCGGATCCGGGCCACGTGGTGCTCCACGGTCTTGGCCGAGATGAACAGGCGTTCCCCGATCTGCTTGTACGTCATGCCGCCGACCAGCAGCTCCGCCACCTCGATCTCCCGGGCCGACAGCTGCGGCGCGGGCGAGTCCTCGGCGCTGTGTGGGGCCCCGTGCAGGGCCCGGGCGCAGGTCAGCAGGGTGGTCATCGCCGCGCGGTCGGCGGTGCGGATGGCGGCCTGACCGGCGAGCCGGGCGCCGTCCCAGCCCAAGCCGACCGCCCGTAGCTCACGGGCGGCGGCCACCACCGGCTCCACCTGCACGTCCCCGGCCAGTACGCGCAGCCAGGCGCGGGCGCACCCGGCCAGTGCCGCCGCGTAGCGGGAGGTGCGGGCCATGGTGGACAGCGCGGCAGCGTGCCGTGCCGCCGCGGACGGCGACTCCGCCGCCACAGCGGCCTGCAAGGCGAACCAGTGCAGCGGCACCGACCACAGCGCCGGCCGCCCCAACCGCTCCAGCAGCCCGTCGGCCTCGGCCAACCGCGGCGCCAACCACTCGTCCTCATGCAACCGCGCCGCCGCGACGGCGATCTCGCCCAGCGGCTGCAACACGAACAGGTCCACCGGGTGCGCGATCACGGCGTCACGGGCCCGTGGCCACGCGTCCAACAGTCCGGCCAGGTCGGAACGCCGCCGGGCCACGCCGATCGCGATCGCCGCCGCGAACAGCTCGTCACGGGGGCGGGCGCAGTGCCCCGGCACATCGGCCGCGGCAAGATCGCCGCGCTGCAACGAAATCCAGGCCCGGAGCAGGGCATGCCGCATGGAATCGTCGCCGACGGCCGACTCCGCCATGTCCAGCTGCCCCAGGTGCAGGGCGATCAGACAGGCCAGCGCGGCCGGGGTGTCCGGCAGCAACACCTTGCCGGCATGGGGTTCCAGCACCGCCGAGGCCTGCACGAGCTGCGACAACGCTGCCACGGCCGATCCCGTCACCGACTCGCTCAACGCGTGGGCGACAAGGGATTCGACAGTGGACAGCGAAGTGGGCGTGCGCACGGCGTCGTCGAAGGCGGACAGCTGCTCCGTGGCCTGTGCCAGGTCGCCGACGCCCAGCAGCGCCGCGACGGCGAAACCCGAGCGGCCACCGTCCACACTCTCCGCCCACCGGTACAAGGCGACGCTGTCGGCCAGCATGCCGCGCTGCGCCAGCACCGCCGCCGCGACCTCCGCGCCGTGCCGGTCCCCGTCGAGGATCGCCCGGTCGGCCAGCAGGGAAGCGGTGTCCAGGTCGCCCTCCAGCGCGGCGGCCTCGGCCTGCGCTGACAGCGGCCCGGTCTCCACGGCGTCGTCGACCACGTGGGTCATCTCGCTCCCGACGGTTGTCGTTCGGACCTACGCATAGTCGTACCGCCGGGCGGTTTCGTTAGTTCGACTCCAGCAATGCTTTACCCTTTCGGGTGACGGAGTGCCGCACTGCCTGTCCGTGTCGGCGACTCACCACGAAGCCCGCGTTGCGCAGCAAAGTGACCTGCTGGCTGGCCGAAGCCAACGACATGCCGATGGTTTCGGCCAGCTCCGACGTGGACCGAGGCGTGCGCAACGCGACCAGGATCCGGGCCCGCGTGCGGCCGATGACCTGGGTGAGATGGAACAGCGCGCGCTCCTGCGCCGCCGGGTCGCGGCGCAGCGGCCGGGCCGGAAACACCAGCATGGGCGGCAGTTCCTCGTCGATCAGCGTGACGGGATCGCCGACGCAGAAGAACGACGGCACCAGCGTCACCCCGCGGCCGCCCAGCCGGATCTCGTGCGTGCGGGGATAGTCGGTCTCCAACCACGGCCAGCGCCAGCGAAAAGACGGCCCGAGCCGGGCGAACATGCCGCCCAGACCGTCGTCCAGCAGCTCACGGACGCGGGATTCGCCGTCGGCGCGGACAATCTCGCCGACCTCGTCCCACACCGGCGCGATCGCCGTGTCGTAGTAGCGCCGCAGCGCGCCGACCAGGTCGGTCATCGGTTCGGTGTGGCCGGCGGCCAGGCCGTGACCGAAGCGGGAGGCCTCGACGCGGCGCAGCCGAGCCGGGCTCATGTCCAGCGCGAGGCGGGATCTCGGCGTAGACCGTATTACGTCGAACGCGCCGTCGATGCCGTCCGATGTGGGCAAGGGCGTCAGGAAGTCGGGAAAGTTGCCGCGCCGGGGGATCAGCCGCCGCAGCAGCCCGACCGCGTGCGCCGACTCGGCCTCGGACAGCCGAGGTCGGACCTCTCGCCGCCACGCCGCGTGCCGGTCCGGCTCGCCGGCCGGGGAGAGGTGATGGACGCTCAGCACCAGCTCCCACAGGGGATCGGGCTCGGTCAACACCCTCGTGCGCAGCAGATCCTCGGCCGTGAAGTGCAGGCGCAGCGTGCCGGTCATCGTCCACCCCCTCCCCTTGAGATGGTCGCATCCGGTCCCGGGTCGCCCGCGCGGAACCTTTTGGACATGCCTGAAAGGTCCTACCAGCTGCCCGCGCGTCATGCCATGGTTTACGCGGCACGATCACGGTGGGGGGCTCGCTCATGGACGACGCTTCGCTGCGCATGCGCGTGGCCTTCGACGAGCGAATCGGGGATTCGCGGGCCGAACTGGCCCAGCTGTTGGCACGCTGTGGCACGACAAACGTTCGCACCGGTTACCTGGCGGAGTTGGCGGCGCGGCTGGAGGTGTTCGGCAGCGCGGGTGAGCCCTCGTCGACATCGATACTGAACGCCGGGGCGTCCGGGCTGGAGTACTTCCGCCGGCACGGCCCGGAGCACGCCCGGCGCCGCCACGGACAGTTCGACTTCGACGAGGAGATCGGCTCCCGCTACGACACGCAGCGCGACATCCCGCTCGCCGAGTTACGGGCCGACGCCGAACGCCTGGAGTCGCTCTGTTCGGACATGTTGGACGCGCGGCACGACCCGTGGCAGCGGGCGGTGTGGCAGCGCATCGGCGGCTTCGCCGACAGCCTGCGGGTGGCCTGCGACGCCGTGGAGCGCATCGTGTTCGACAAGGCCGACGCCGTGCATCGGCTGGCCGAGGGCGTCGAGCCGTACGACGACCTGGGGTACGAGGCGCGGCTGGCGGTGTTCGAGGCGGCCTGCCGGCACGCCGACGCCGATGTGGCCGATGTCCTGCGCCGATTGGGCCACGAGATGGCCTCAACGGGCACGCGTGACCTCGCCGAAAACCGGTACGCAACGTGACGATCCCGCTACCCTCGTGAGATCGGTGCTGGGGAGCGCCGGTTACGGGGGACAACTTGATCATGGATGCCGAACCCGAGCGGGTCACCTTCGCGACCGTGCTCCGAACCGGCGAGTTCCGGGCGCTCTGGCTGGCCGAGCTGCTGTCCACCCTGGGCGACCAGGTGGCCAGGGTGGCGCTGGCGGTGCTCGTGTTCACCACCACCGACTCGGCCGTGCTGACCGGCCTGACCTTCGCCCTGACCTACGTGCCGACGCTGCTGGGTGGGATCTTCCTGTCCAGCCTGGGGGATCGGTTCCCGCGGCGTGAGGTGATGGTCGCGGCCAACGTCGTGCAGGCGGTGCTGGTCGCCGCCATGGCCGTGCCCGGGGTGCCGCTGCCGGCGCTGTGCGTGCTGCTGGCGGTGTCGGTGCTGGCCACCGGGCCGTTCAACGCCGCGCAGCTGGCGATCCTGCCGGACCTGCTCAGCGGGCAGCGCTATGTCACGGCGATGTCGCTGCGCAACGTGACGACCTACTCGGCGCAGCTGGCCGGCTTCGCCGGCGGTGGGCTGCTGATCGCCGTGCTCAACCCCTACCTGGGGCTGGCCATCGACTCGCTGACGTTCGTGGTGTCGGCGTTGCTGCTGTGGACGGGGATCCGCCGACGGCCGGCGGTGCGGTCCGAGCAGGCCGAGCCGACCTCGATGCTGCACGGTTCACGGTGATCTGGCGTGACCCGCGGACCCGTATCCTGCTGGGCATCGGCGCGCTGGCCGTGTTCTACATCGCACCCGAGGCACTGGGTGCGCCGTACGCCAAGCAACTGGGCATGGGGCCGGTGGCGGTGGGCCTGCTGATGGCCGCCGACCCGATCGGCGCCGTCGTCGGCTCGCTGCTGTTCGAACGGCTGTCCGAGGTGGCCCGGCTGCGGTCGGTCGGCTGGCTGGGGGTGGCCGCCGGGGCGCCGATCGCGGCCTGCGCGCTGTACCCGAACCTCGTGCTGTCCATGGTGTTGTTCGCGTGCAGCGGGGCCGCCGCGACGATTTACACCATTCAAGCGATGACCACCGCGTCCCGTTTGCTGCCCAATTCGGTGCGCGCCCAGGGAATGGGATTCGCGTCCGCGGTCATCCAGTCCGTGCAAGGTGTCGGCGCACTTGTCGCGGGCGCTTTCGCTCAGGTGTTCACGCCGGCCGGTGGAATGGCTGTCGTCGGCTGCATCGGTGTCGTGCTGGCCGCCGGACTGGCATTGGCGTGGCGTCGGGTCGCCGATCCCGCGCAACTGGCCGTGCAGCTGACCGGCTAGGTGGTGAACACGGTCGGCGACGATTGGCGGACCGCCGCCGACCCCGTTCGATGGATCACCTTGATCTGATCAGGTTGTCCTACCACGCATTGTCCGACCTCCGTTGCGCTAGCCGGGTGGTCCTGATCCGTTTCCAGAACACACTCCGCAGCTTCCCGCATACTCCATGGAAACCGTGGGGGGAGAGCCATGGCGAGCATACGACAAGATGACCTTGGGTTGGCAAGAATCGAAAAATGGCCGTTGTGGGGGCGGCCGGCGATCTCGATCTGGTATGTGCTTGCGGTAGATCTCGGCGCATTGGCGGTGATCGCCGCCGCGTTCGCCCGACCCGGCGGCGCCGATCTGCCGGTGGTGGCCGCGGCGGCCCTGGCCGTCGCTGCATTCGTGCAGGGCGAGGCGTCCCGTCGAATCGAGCGGCTGCGCCGGGTGATGAGCGGATCCGTGCACATCAACATGGTGTCCGTGTGGGTGTTCGCGGCCGTGCTGACGCTGCCGATGTCCTGGGTGGCGGTGCTGACCGGCCTCGTGTCGGCGCATGTCGTGCTGCGCAGCTACCGGGTGCAGCGCAGCTACCCGCACCGTCAGGTGATGAACGCCGCCGCGATGGTGCTGGCGGCCTGGGCGGCGCGGCTGGTGCTGGACGCGGGGGGCGTCCCGGTGCTGACCCGCGCGACCGCCCTCGACGCCGTGTCCATCGGGATCGTGCTGGCCGCGGCCGTGGTGTTCTTCGCCGTCGACGGCGTGCTCATCGCCGTCAGCCTGCGGGTCGACGCCGGCCGGCGGCCGCTGCGGGACCTGATCGGCTCGGCCGACGACAACGCCCTGGAGCTGGCCACCATCTGCATCGGGGCGGTGATCGGGCTGGTGCTGGTCTACCAGCCGTTCGCGCTGCTGTTCCTGTTCGTGCCGCTGTTCGTGCTGCACCGCAGCGTGCTGGTCAAACACCTGGAGGAGCTGGCCACCAAGGACCAGAAGACCGGCCTGCTCAACGTCACCACCTGGCAGGACCTGGCCAGCAAGGAGCTGACCCGCGGCTCGCCGTTCGGGGTGCTGATGGTCGACCTCGACCACTTCAAGCGGGTCAACGACACCTATGGGCACCTCGCCGGGGACGAGGTGCTCAAGGCCGTCGCCGGCACCGTGCGGCGGTCCGTGCGGGACTACGACTCCGTCGGCCGGTTCGGCGGCGAGGAGTTCGTCGTGCTGCTGCCCGGCCTGCGTGACGGCGACGTGCTGGCCATCGCCGAGCGGATCCGGCGGGCCATCAGCCAGCTGCGGGTGCCGCTGCCCTCCTGCGACACCACGCTGTCCGCGCTGTCAGCCTCCATCGGCGTCGCCGTGTACCCCGATGCCGCCTCCGGCGTCGACGGGCTCGTGCACGCCGCCGACACCGCCCTCTACCGGGCCAAGCGGGCCGGCCGGAACCGGGTGGTGAGCAGTTTGACCGTCTACGACACCCGAACGGGCTAAGTTCGACGCGCGGCGCCGGCGGTTCGCGGGTACCAAAGGGGGGCAACCCAGGGACGAACTCCTGCGAAGAGGTGGCCCCCATGACCGACCCGAAGCGCGGCGCCGCCGCCGAACGCGATGTGCCCGAGGTCCCGCCCATGCGGGACGCCGTGCCCGAGACCCCGGCCGTCCCCGCCATGCCCGGCGGCGCCGTTCCCGGCGGCGGCGGTGTCATCGAACCCACTGGCCCGTCGGCTGAGGTCGAGCGCCCGGTCGAGCCCTCGACCGACCCCTCGGTGGTCGAACAGTCGGTCACCGGGCCGTCGAACACCGGGCCGTCGGTCGCCGAGCCCGTGCGCATCAAACGCACCCGCTTCAGCGGCCTGTGGACCGGCATCGTCATCGCCGCCGTCGTGCTGTTGCTGCTGCTCGTGTTCATCGTGCAGAACAACACCTACGTGACCATCTACTTCTTCGGCTGGGGCGGCCAGTTCCCCCTCGGCGTCGCCCTCCTGCTGGCCGCCATCTGCGGTGTCCTGCTCGTCGCCGTCCCCGGCTACGGCCGCATCATCCAGCTCCGCCGCTCCTTCCGCCGCGCCTCCCGCCCGAGCTAGTCGGTGAAGTAGGACGGGTCCCGAGGGGCGAGGGTTCGCGTGATGCCCTTGAGGAGGTCTTCCGGCACGGTGGCGCTGGTCCGCTCGACGGCCACCATGACGTCGCCTTTGCGGACGAAGTAGCTGACGTAGTCGCCGTTGTTCCAGCGCCACACGTTGTCGGCGACCTGCGGGCACGGTGGGCGGTAGTCCTGGGTGCCGGTGCTGCCCGTGACCGAGCAGTGGTTCGGCGGGGCGAACGTGGGGGAGGTCGGCGCGACGATGACCCAGACGGCGTTGTTCTCCTCGGTGGTGAGATCGGGAGTCGTGCCGATGGACGCGGGCTCCAGGCGGTAGAAGAGTTCTCGCTGGGTGCCGCCCTCGGTGCCGGCGCGCCGGACCACGTAGCCGGCGGGCAGGTCGGGGCCGAGCAGCGGCACACCGGCCTGGGCCAGCTCCGCTTCTTGGGCGCTGGCGGCCCGCGCGCCGGCCGTCAACTCGACGACCGGCCACGGCAGCAGGGCCAGCACCAGCGGCAACACCCGCCACTGCAACGGAACCCGGGCGACGACCACCCACGCGGCCACGGCGTAGGCGACGGCGACGATCGGCACCAGCCACGGGGACGTCAACGTCGGCGAGTAGCCGAATCCGTCCCTGGCCATCACGCCCAGCATGGCGACCACAGCACCGACCAGCACGATCAGCCAGGCCGGCCGGACGCCGACCCACCGCATCACCGGCCACGCCACCACCGCGCCGACGGCCGGGATGACCCAGTAGCCGAAGATCAGCAGGATCCCGCAGGTCCACGTGCCCTGGCAGACCGGCGACGTGTAGGCGACCCACACGATGACGATCCACAACGCGGTCAGGCCGCCACCTACCGCCGCCGCGCGGAGGGCGTGCCGCCAGGGTGTCTCCGGAGCGCCGAGTGCCATGCCCAAGATCGTCTACTCCCGGCGCGAGGACCACTCAGGCAACGCACTTCATTCTCGTAACGATCCCTGATGCCACATGCGCTTCCCCTGTGCGCCCAGGCGCCACAGGGGAAGCGCATGTGACAGAAAATCAGCCGCGGGGGAGCACCTCGGGCAGCACGGTCGTGAGCTGGCGCCAGTCGGTGCCCACCACGGAGGCGCCCTTGCTGGCCACCAGCGCGACCCGGTCCTGGGCCTGCTGCACGGTCGGGTTGACGTCGTCGATGGCCGGCTTGACGTTCTGCGCGTCGGTCATGATCAGGAAGTAGTGGTTGTTCACGTAGAACGAGGTGTCGATGCCGCCGTCGATGTAGCCGCTGGCGTCACCGTCGAACACCACGAACCAGGGGCGGAGCGTGGTGTCGGCGTACCGGGTGCGCGGGTCGCCGGCGGCGGCGTTGTGCACGGCCGGGAAGATCTGCGCCTGGGCCAGGTTGCCCGCCGCGGCCAGGCCCTTGAGGTACTGGGCGTACTCGACGTCCGTCCACAGGTGGTCGGTCGGGTTCTGCTCCTCCACCGTGCCCGGGATGATCTCCACCAGCACCCGCGCGGCCAGCGCGGACCGCGTCGGCCAGTTGTCGGCCTTGGCCGCGTCGTCCAGCGTCGGGTACGAGCCGAGCAGGTCGACCGGGCGGAACACCCGGCTGCCCAGGCTGTTGTGCACGTAGCTGTCGAGGCTGGCCGGGCCCATCCCGATGGTGCTGTCGAAGCCGGCCTTGAGCTCGATCTTCACGGTCAGCGGGCCGGCGGACGGGTGGTTGCCCAGCCAGACGTTGATGTCGTCGAGGCAGTCGTTGAGGTTCTGGTTGCGGTTGCCGCTGTACAGGTTGGCGGTCGGCGACTTGGCCTGCACGCAGTTGTTGTCGCTGCCGATCGGGTTGCTGTGGCTGACGTTCCACTTGTGCGTGAAGATGTTGAACCACGCGTCCAGCTCGATCAGGTTCGCGCCGGCGTCCAGCGACTGGGCGAGGTACTGGTAGGCGGCCGTGTCGTAGGTGTTGTGGACGCCGACGGTGGTGGCCTCGGACAGCCGCAGCGACCCGGTGCCGTCGGCCGACGCGGTCCCGGCGGTCAGCCCCGCCAGCGCCAGCACCGCGACCGCGACCTTGCTCACCCGCATAGGGATCTCCTCAGTCCTGATGGGAACAGGGCGGTGTGGCGGCACCGGAGTGGGACCCTACGGGCGGGTAGGCGTTACCGACAGGCTCAACCGATAACCGCATCACGCTGGTCGCCGGATGGATGAACGCCGTTAACCCGTACGGCGTCGACGTGGTCGTTTCCGCCGGTCATGACCGGTTCGGCCGGGTCGTGTGAGCGAGGCCTCTCCGGTGGTTAGTTGCACTCCCGATAGTAGGAAGGCAAAGTATTTAGGAGGCCACCCCTAGGAGTCCCCATGAACGCCGCAGTTGCTCTCCACAAGCCGAGCAACCCGGTCCGGTTCATCACCGCCGCCAGCCTGTTCGACGGGCACGACGCCGCGATCAACATCATGCGGCGCATCCTGCAGTCGCAGGGCGCTGAGGTGATCCACCTGGGCCACAACCGGTCGGTGGACGAGGTCGTCACGGCGGCGATCCAGGAGGACGCCCAGGGCGTCGCCATCAGCGCCTACCAGGGCGGGCACGTCGAGTACTTCACGTATCTGGTGGAGCTGCTCATGCAGCGCGGGGCCGGGCACGTCAAGGTGTATGGCGGCGGTGGCGGCGTGATCGTGCCGCGGGAGATCGAGCTCCTGCACTCACGGGGCGTGGCCCGCATCTTCTCGCCGGCCGACGGCCAGCACATGGGCCTGGCTCAGATGATCAACACGATGGTCGAGGGCTGCGACACCGACCTGTCCGAGACGGTTCCGGCCAGCTGGGACGGCCTGTTCACCGGCGCGCAGGACGCGCTGTCGCGGGCCATCACGGTGATCGAGGCCGGCAAGCTGTCGGACGAGCTGCGGGCGGCGATGACCGACGCGGTGGGCGATCGGCACGTGCCCGTGCTGGGCATCACCGGCACCGGCGGCTCCGGCAAGTCCTCGCTGACCGACGAGCTGGTCCGGCGGTTCCGCCTCGACCAGCAGGACAAGCTGCACATCGCGGTGCTGGCCGTCGACCCGTCGCGCCGCCGTGGCGGCGGCGCCCTGCTGGGCGACCGGATCCGGATGAACTGCCTCGACCGCGAGCGGGTGTTCTTCCGTTCCATGGCCACGCGGCGGGCCGGCGCGGAGGTGCCGGACGGCCTGGCCGACGCGATCCTGGCCTGCAAGGCGGCCGGCGCGGACCTGATCGTCGTCGAGACGCCGGGCATCGGCCAGGGCGACGCCGCGATCGTGCCCTTCGTCGACCACTCGCTGTACGTGATGACGCCGGAGTTCGGCGCCGCGTCGCAGCTGGAGAAGATCGACATGCTGGACTTCGCCGACGCGGTGGCGATCAACAAGTTCGAGCGCCGCGGGGCCGAGGACGCCCGCCGGGACGTGGCCCGCCAGCTGGTGCGCAACCGTGAGGCGTTCGGCGCCACGTGGCAGGACATGCCGGTCTTCGGCACCAGCGCCGCCACCTTCAACGACGACGGCGTCACGGCGCTGTACCAGCACCTGGTGTCGGAGCTGGGATTCGAGCACGGGGTGCTGCCCGTCGTCGAGGGCAAGGTCTCCACCTCGGCGTCGACCATCGTGCCGGCAGCCCGCGCCCGCTACCTCTCCGACATCGCCGACACCGTCCGCACGTATCACCGACGGACCGAGGAGCAGGTCGACGCCGTCCGCCAGCACTCGCACCTCGCCGCCGCGCAGAAGGCACTCGACGCCGCCGGAAAGTCCACTTCGGACCTTTCCGAGCTGGTGGACGCCAGCGAGCGCAAGGTGGACCGGGACAGCGCCGACCTGCTGGCCGACTGGCCGCGCACGGTCGAGCAGTACTCCGGCGACGAGGTGGTGTTCACCGTGCGGGACAAGGAGATTCGCACCGAGTTGACCCGGGAGACGCTGTCCGGCAACAAGGTCCGCCGAGTCAGCCTGCCTAGGTTCGACGACGAGGGCACGCTGCTGCGCTGGCTGCGCAATGAGAACCTGCCCGGCCGCTTCCCTTACACCGCAGGCGTCTTTCCGTTCAAGCGGGACGGCGAGGACCCGGCGCGCATGTTCGCCGGCGAGGGCGACGCGTTCCGCACCAACAAGCGGTTCAAGCTGCTGTCGGAAGGCTCGGCGGCGACCCGGCTTTCGACCGCCTTCGACTCGGTCACGCTCTACGGCCGCGACCCCGACACCCCGCCCGACGTCTACGGCAAGATCGGCACCTCCGGCGTCTCGATCGCGTCGCTGGAGGACATGAAGGCCCTCTACGACGGCTTCGACCTCACCTCGCCGACCACGTCCGTGTCGATGACGATCAACGGCCCGGCGCCGACGATCCTCGCGTACTTCCTGAACACGGCAATCGACCAGCGCATGGCGGCGTTTCGCGCCGAACACGGCCGTGAGCCCAACGCGGAGGAGGCCGACGAGCTGCGGGCGTGGGCGCTGGCCAACGTGCGCGGCACCGTGCAGGCCGACATCCTCAAGGAGGATCAGGGGCAGAACACCTGCATCTTCTCCACCGAGTTCAGCCTGCGCATGATGGCCGACATCCAGGAATGGTTCATCGACAACCGGGTCCGCAACTTCTACTCGGTGTCGATCTCCGGCTACCACATCGCCGAGGCCGGGGCCAACCCCATCAGCCAGCTGGCCTTCACGCTGGCCAACGGGTTCACCTACGTCGAGTCGTACCTGGCCCGCGGCATGAGCATCGACGACTTCGCGGCCAACCTGTCGTTCTTCTTCTCCAACGGCATGGACGCCGAGTACAGCGTGATCGGCCGGGTGGCCCGGCGGATCTGGGCGGTGGCCATGCGGGACCGCTACGGGGCCAACGAGCGGTCGCAGAAGTTCAAGTATCACGTGCAGACTTCGGGCCGCTCGCTGCACGCGCAGGAGATGAACTTCAACGACATCCGCACCACGCTGCAGGCCCTGTGCGCGCTGTACGACAACTGCAACAGCTTGCACACCAACGCCTACGACGAGGCCGTCACCACGCCGACCGAGAGCTCGGTGCGCCGGGCCATGGCCATCCAGCTGATCATCAACAAGGAGTGGGGCCTGTCGATGAACGAGAACCCGTTGCAGGGTTCGTTCGTCATCGACGAGCTCACGGATCTGGTCGAGGAGGCCGTGCTGGCCGAGTTCGACCGGATCTCCGAGCGCGGTGGCGTGCTGGGGGCCATGGAAACCGGCTACCAGCGTGGCCGCATCCAGGACGAGTCGATGCTGTACGAGCAGCGCAAGCACAACGGGTCGCTGCCGCTGATCGGCGTGAACACGTTCCTGGCCCCGCAGGCCGACGAGGGCCCGGTGGAGATCGAGCTCGCCCGCGCCACCGAGCAGGAGAAGGAATCCCAGGTCTCGCGGACCCTGGACTTCCAGCACCGGCACCGTTCCGACGCCGCCGACGCGTTGGCCCGGCTGCGGACCGCGGCGACCAGCGGCGAGAACGTGTTCGCGGTGCTGATGGACGCCGCCCGGGTGTGCACCCTCGGCCAGATCACCGAGGCGTTCTTCGAGGTGGGAGGCCAGTACCGGCGCAACGTCTGAGGTCAGCGTGGTTGCGACAGCGAGGCCTTGACCGCCCGCGCGATCTCGTCGACGAGCACAGGTGCACGTCACATCTGGGTTGGGAAGATCTAGCCAGCTGTGCTCGATCTGCTCACAGCAGAGGACGGCCCTGTCGCCCGTTCTGACTTGTAGGGTCGCCGCCGTGACCTTGCTAGTGCAGCACAAGGACTTCCGGCGGCTGTGCGTCGGCAACTCCGTATCCATGCTGGGTTCCAGCGTGACGACGGTGGCGCTGCCGCTGGTCGCGGTCGTCTCCCTCCACGCCACGGCGTTCGAGATGGGCCTGCTGGGCGCGGTGGCGTTTCTGCCGCACCTCGTGCTCGGCCTCCCGGCCGGGGTGTGGGCCGATCGGTTGCCCTACAGGCGAATCCTCGTCCTCGCCGACCTGGGTCAGCTCCTCCTGATCGGCTCGGTCCCCGTCGCCGCCGTCCTGGGCGTCCTCACGTTGACCCAGCTGTATTTCGTGGTCACGTTGGCCGGTGTCTGTTCCCTCTTCGACGCGATCGCGGCGCAGTCCTTCACGCCGATGCTCGTGCCCCGCGATCAACTCCTACCGGCCAACAGCGCCCTCATGCTGACCAGCTCCACCGTCAACGTCGCCGGCTCCGCCCTCGGCAGCGCCCTGGTCGTCCTGCTCGCCGCACCGCTGGCCATGGCCGTCGACGCCGCGTCCTTCCTGGCGGCCGCCCTCTGCAAGGCCCGGATCGCCGTCCCCGGCACCGCGAATTCGGTGCGGGGCAAAGCCGATCTCTTCGGCGGCCTGCGCATCGCCTTCACCCACCCGGTGCTGCGGCCGGTCACCATTGCCGCGACCCTCGGCGCCCTCGGCGGGCAGATGCAGAACGCCGTCCTGGTCCTGTATTTGGTGCATGTACTGGGTTTCTCGCCTTGGCTCGTCGGCATCGCCGTCACGATCGCCGCTGCGGCCGGCATTCTCGGTGCCCTGATCACGCCGACCGTCACCCGAAGGCTGGGTCCTGGCCGCACCTTCGTGCTGGGCATGCTCTTGTCCTCGGCTGCCGGCCTGCTGCTCGCGGCCGGTCCCGCGCTGCTCTCCCAGGTCCTGCGCGGCGCCGGCCCCGCGCTCTACGGCGTGAACCAGCAAACCTTTCGTCAGACCTTGGTCGCCCCCGAACAGCTCTCGCGCGTCAACGCCGGCTGGCGCTTCCTCGTCTACGGCACCCAACCGCTCGGCGCCCTCCTCGGCGGCGCACTCGGCACCGTCGACCTCCGACTGGCCCTCATCGTCAGCGCCTGCCTCATGCTTGCCGGCACCGCGCTGGCGCTTCCCGTCACGCGCTGACCGGCGGCGGATTATGGCCGAGCTTCCCTGATCCCACAATGAATGTTCGCTTGATACTGCCCAAGTTGTCGCGGCTTATGGTGCCTCGACAGAACGTGCAGCGAAGCGAGAACTAAAGGCTTTGCGTGTTTACCCGGATCCGCGAGTTCTGGGTAACTGTCCGTGCTCCATTCACCACTCGGAACGCGGAGGTTGGAAATGGGTTTTCTCAAGGATCTGTACGGCCACAACGCCGAGGAGCTGGTGCTGTCGGCCCATGAGCAGCAGGTGATCGCCGAGCTGGTCAAGGCCGAGAACCAGGCCGCGGCGGCCACGGAAGAGTGATGAGCGGCGCCGTCGTCGGCACGCGTCCACGAGCCGACGGCGGCGCCTTTCCCACGGAAAAGGTGAGGCCATGACCAACACACTCGACCGCGGCGCCCATCAGTTCGGAGAACGGCAATCCTCGCTCGATCAGGCATGGCGAAAAGGCCTGGGGGCCGTCGCCGAACTAGGCCTCACCGCCGAGGTGACCGCGGCGTCGGACAGCGATCCCGGGGCCTGGACGTGCCGCCTGCTCCGGGACGGCGTGCCCGTGCCCGGCGGATTCGGCTCCGGCAAGGGCAACCGCGAGGCGGCACGGGTAGGCGCCGTCTTCGAGGCCCTTGAACACCACCTCAGCGGCCGCGCCGGCCTCCCGCCCGCCGCCACCCTCCGCGACCCCCACGCCATCGCTGCCGGCCCCCTGCGCTCCGACGTCGCCGTCACCATGCTGACCGAAGGCCCGGCGCGCCCGATCGCCTGTCTACGCTACGAGTCGCTCACCGGCGATCGCGGCACGGACGTGCCGATTTTCCTGTCCATGCCGGACTTTCTGGCCAAGGGCGCGGCGGAGCTGCGGGCGGGCCTTGGTGACCACTACGACTACACGACGGTCGGGCGCTACTCGGCCAACAACGGCTGGGCCGCCGGGGCCGACGCGGGCGAGGCGATGGTCCACGCGCTCAACGAGATCATCGAGCGGGACGCCCTGTCGCTGCTCCTGATCGAGCACTTCCTGGCCGCCCGGCCGATAAGGCTGGTCGACCGGGCGACGCTGCCGGCCGATCTCATGGCGCTCCTGGCCAGCACCGAGGAGGCGGTCGGGGCCCGCGTGCACCTCATCGACATGACCACGGACCTGGGCATCCCGGCCTACTACGCCTACCTCCCCTCCGCGCCCGGTCAGCCGGCCCGCATGCGCGGCTGCGGCGCATCGCTCTCGCGGTACTACGCCATCGCGCGGTCGCTGACGGAACTCGTGCAACTCCACGCCATGGCCCAGCTCGGCGGGCGAGAGGAGAAGCGCACGGTGTGGACCACCTCGTACCCCGAGCTGCACGCCTGCTACCTGGCGGATTTCTCGCCGGGCATCCCGAACGCTCACGTCGTCGCGTATGAGGACAGCGAGGCGCCCGTTACGCCTGCGGGTCACCTCAAGGCACTGCTGGCGGCGCTGCGCAAAGCCGGGCTGCCGGCATACGTGCGCAGGCAGTGGATGTCCGAGAACCTGGCCGTGGTCAACGTCTTCGTCCCCGGCCTGGAACGGTTCATGCTCGTCACCGACGGCCAGTTAGTCGTCCCCGGCCCGCGCGGTGCGGCCGCCCGCTGAACGGTGTCACAGAATCTTGTCCTGCCTTGTCTTCACTGCGAAAGACCCCGATTACGGAGGTGGTGCAGTCCACGAGATGGGCACGGTGGACGGTGTCGGTCCCAAGATGCTGGCTGACGTCAAGCCGCCGTTCATTCCCGAGGGGGCCTCGGGAATGACGGTTCTGGTGGAGTGGCCGCCCGGGCATCCCGGGACCCCGCCGCACCGCCACTCCGGGCCGTGCTTCGGCTATGTGCTGGAGGGCGCCATCCGGTTCGAGCTGGAGGGTGAGCCGGAGCAGGTGATCAAGGCCGGCGAGACGCTGTACGAACCGGGTGGCGACAAGATCCACTACCAGAACGGCAACGCCTCGGCGGACGAGCCGGCCAAGTTCGTCGTCACGATGCTGTGCGCGCCGGGGCAGCCGATGCTCACCCTGGTCGAGGACGAGGAGTTGGCCCGGCGTGCTCATCTGCGCGCCCCGAGGCCCTAGGCCAGGTGCCGCACGAACCAGTCCCGGGCGGCGGCCGACGCGATCTCGAAGCCGGGGCCGGTGTAGGCGGCGAAGTGTCCACCTGGGACGAACACCGCCTGCTTCGGCTCCGCGGCCGTGGCGAAGGCCGACGCGGCCAGGTTGCCGCCGGTCAGGCCGTCGTGGCTGGCGACGATCATCAGCAGCGGCGTCGGCGTGATCAACGGCAGGTACAGGCCGGGTTCGTAGCCGCGCATCAGCTCCAGGCTGCGCAGGGTGACCTCGTTGTGCCACTCCGGGGCCATGCCACCCCGCGCCTCGGTGAAGAACTCGTGCGCGTCCGGGGTCGGAATTCCGGTCACCTGCCCCGGATCCGTGCCGATGACCGGGATCATCGCCGGCGGCTCGCCCGCGGCCCGGGCCCGGCGGTCGGCGGCCAGCAGGCGGGGATCGATCACCAGATTGTTCACCCGGGCCAGGTTGGCGTACGTGTCACGGCCGCTGACGAACGGTGCTTGGCCGCACACGGCCTTCACCCGCTGGTCGATCGCCGCCACCACGAACGCGTGCCCGCCGGAGAAGCTGCTGCCCCACACGCCGATCCACTCGGGGTCCACTTCGGACCGGTTCTGCGCGTAGGAGATCCCGTGCTGGTAGTCACGGACCTGTTCCCACGGATCGATCTCGTGTCGAGGCTTGCCCGGCGCCGTGTCCGAGTCGCCGAAGCCGCGGTTGTCCCACAACAGCACGCACAATCCCGCCGCCGCGAACACCTCGGCGAACCGGTCCAGGTAGATCCGGCGGGTGGCCGACCAGCCGTGGGCCATCACCACGCACGGCGCGGGCCCATCCACGCCCTCCGCCTCGTAGAACCAGCCCCGCAGTGTGACGCCCTCGGCGTCGAACTCGATGTCGTGTCGCATGGTCTCCACACTCGCGCGGGAGACCCGTTGCCGTCCAAGACCTTCTGCCACGCCTGTGATACCCGCCGGGCACCAGCGGCGGGCCCGGACCCGCCGCCGGTGTACGCTCAGCTGCCCAGGAACGCGAGCAGCCGGCCGGTCAGCTCGGCCGGCTTCTCCTCCCAGAGCCAGTGTCCCGAGTCCTGGACGACCTCGCCGGTCACGTTGGCGGCGTACTGACGCACCTGGTCAGCGACGAAGCCGCCCCAGCTGTGATCCGCGCCGAGGGCCAGCACCGGCATGGCGAGTTTCGTCCGGCCGTTGACGGCGTTGTCGGCCACGTCCCGGTTGAAGGCGCGGAACCATTCGAAGCTGGCCCGCAGATGCCCGGGCTGCGCGAGGTTGTGGCCGTAGAGGGCGGCGTCGGCCGGGGTGACGCCGTCCTTGTTGTACTCCAACAGGTCGGTGAAGCCGTCGACCCACTCGGTCTCCCGGCCTTGATCGTCTTCTCCGGAAAACCGTTGCGGACGTTGAAGAAACCGAGATTCCAGGTGCCCCCGCCCTGGGCGTTGAGCGCGGGGAACGTGTACAGCTGTTGGTCGGGGATCGGGGCCTCGGACAGCACGAGCTTGGTGACGTCCTGGCGGTTGGCGGCGGCGTAGGCGTACGCCACCATCGTGCCGATGTCATGGCCGACAACACGAACGTCGTGATCACGGCCGAGCCGGACCAGCAGCCCGTGGATGTCCGTGGCCATGGTCTTCTTGTCGTAGCCGGTCGCGGGGGCGTCGCTGCCGCCTGCACCGCGCAGGTCGGGCGCGATCACGTGATAGTGCCGGGCCAACTCGGGCATGACCTTGTGCCACTCGTACCAGCTCTGCGGGTAGCCATGGATCAGCACCAAGGCCTTGCCCTGCCCGCCTTCCACGAAGTTGATGTGGGCGCCGCCGCCCAGGTCGATCTTGTGCTCGGCGAAGCCGGCCGGCGGCCTCGCCGTGGCGTCGGCGGCCGGCGGCGAGGCGTCGGCCGGTAAGACGCCGGACAACGCGGCCAGCAGGGCGACACCGACCAGGTAGTGCTTTCGCATCGAGATCCTCCACCCGGGTGGTCGAGCACGGACACCAGCAGTGATCTCCACACGCCGATCGCCGTGACGGGTCTGTCCGGATGACGGCCGGGGTCCTCACGAACGGTCGGACCGTCACGCTCGCTTGTCGGCCAGTGCCAACAGATCCGAAGCATGTCGGGGAACATCGCGAGCAGTTCCGGTGTGGCGTGGACGTGGCGGACCCAGCGGCGTTTGTTGGGGTAGCCCAGCAGGATCTGGTGTTCAGGTCATTCGTCACATATTGATCTTGAACACTCTCCTCTCGTGCGGTGACGTCGCCCGCTCTCACACGATCTTCATGGCATCAACCATCTAGCTGAGCTGGCCGGTATTACACTGCTGAGCTCAGGGGCGGCGTGCCGTGAGTGCACGGTTCGTCGCCGTGCCGAAGGGGGCCCGCTATGACATGGTTCATCCTGGTTGCCGTTGTCGTCCTGGCACTGGCCGTCGCAGCATTGGTAGACATGCGGTCGCGCCGGATCCGTGGGCACGCGCTGACGATGCGACTGCCCAGTCGGCTGGCACGCAGGAGCGAGGCTCGGGCGTTGATGTCGCGTCGGGTCGCACCTGCCGACTGGGACAAGTACCGGGCCCGCCGGCCAGGCGAGGACATCCCGAGGGCGGACTGAAATCGACACCCTCAGGCAGATGGTGCGGGGCGCGTCCACCATCGTGGCCGGCACCGGGTCGCAGACCACCAATTCCCGGTCGGGCGACTACTCGTCGATGAGCGTAGTCCTCGCCGACGGCTGCACGTTCTGGTACACCCACGCGTACCTTGCCACCACCGGTGCGCGGGTGCGGAAGACGCGCAACGCCTCCTTCACCTGCCGGGCTTTACGACCAGCAGCAACGACTTCGCGGTGTCGGCCAGCCCGACGTCCGACTCGGTCGCCGCCGGCGCATCGGCCAGCACCACCGTCAGGAATGCTTATCGTCAACCGGCTCGCCTGGCCGGCCGACTGAACACGGCCAGCAGCCCCACAACAGTCGCCGCTCGGCCAGAGCCGCCCGCCCGGGCCGGAGGCCCGCTCGTCGGCAAGAAGAGTGCGTGCGCGAAGCCTTCCGATGCCCCCACCTCGGCAATGTCCTTTCTGCACTCCCGCTCAACGACTGCGGAACACGATCGCGGCGCCGAGCGCGGAGTCGGCGGGCACGAACGAGTCGTCGACGGCCGTCGTCCGACGCGGGATTCCCGTTGCCATGAAGGAACTCTGTGGTCTGGTCAAGATCGGCGACCGCGGCCGTGCAGGCGACGATGGCGGGCAGCCCACGCGGGCGTTCGCCCGGCAGCAGCGCCGCCAACCCGGTCGGCGAGACGAGCGTCAGCCCGGCCCCGTCGAGGTCGAACTCCGGGCGGCTGACGCCGCCTGGCCGAGATAGGTCTCGTAGCGGTCCTGGATGCGCCGCTGTCCCTGCGGCGATGGAGATCGCCGCAGGGACAGCAGGAAGGCATCGCCACCTCGACATCACTGCGTTCGCCGGATGTCTCCCGCTGTGTCACTGCCCGGACGCTTCCCTTGCTGTGCAAGGGAGTCGAACAGCCCGTCCTTCCGGGACAGTTCCGGGACAAACCCGGCCGGTGATCGGCAGCAGTCGCTATATGCCCAGGTCAGGGCCTAGGCTGCCGTGAGATGTCAGCTCCTCGTTCATGAGCAGGAACGTGCCGAGGCCGTGCTGGTCATTGGCCGTGCGCGGGCGGCTGTAGTAGCCCGACAGCGAACCGGTGACGGCGGTGCCCGGGCAGATGTCCGCGATGTTGGTGCGGCCGTCGGAGCCCAGGGTGACCTTCTTCAACACGCCCTGATATCCCTTCTGCGCCGCCGAGGACAGGCTCGCCGGCACGTAGCCGGCGCGGACGGCGCGGGAGATGGCGTAGGTGTACATGCAGGAGGCCGAGGTCTCCGTCCAGTTCTGCGGATCCGTGCCCTTGTCGACGACCTGGAACCAGCGGCCCGTGGCCGGATCCTGGTACCTCACAAAGGCATTCACCAGTTGCTGCACGTTCTTCACCAGCTGCGCCCGCCGGGAGTCGTCGGCCGGCAACGCGTCCAGCACGTCGAAGTGGGCCAGCGCCACCCAGCCGACGGCTCGGGCCCAGAAGTACGGCGACGTGTGCGTGGTCTTGTTGGCCCACGATGCCTTGCCGTCGGCCGAATACGCGTGGAACAGCAGCCCGGTCGGGGACGTGAGATGGCCGAAGTACGTGGTCAGGTTGTGGCACGCCTCCTGGAAGCAGTAGGTCCCGTCGTTGTACTGCTTGCCGTAGTTGGCCAGGAACGGCTGCGCCATGTACAGCCCGTCGCACCACAGTTGCTGCGTGAACGACGTCGAGTGCCACATCGCGCCGTCGCTGGTCCGCGGGTAGCCGGGAAAGCGGTTGCGGATCTGCTGCGCCGCCGTGTGGTAGCGGGCGTCGCCGGTCTCCCGGTGCAGGATCAGCAGCAGGTTGCCGGCCTGCATCGAGTCCAGGCTGTTGAATGCGTCGTTGATGTGGCCCTTGCTGTCGACGGAGTAGTCCACCCAGCGCTTGATGTACGCCAGGTACGACGCCGTGCGCAGGCGTTGGTAGACGAGGTACGTGCCGTACAGGAACAGGCCCTGTGTGTAGCCCCAGCCGCCGAGCGACTTGGGGTCCGGGTTCCGGGCGATGGTCGAGTCCACCACCGCCTTCGACCAGTCGGTTGCGGCCGGCGCCGCCGACGCCGTGCCCGCGGTGACGGCCAGTGCGCCACCCGTCAGCACCGCGAGGCGGCCGAATTCCCGCCGCGAGATCGAGCTGGACATGCTTCACCTCCGGCCGAGCCCCGGCGGCGAGCCCGACGATCCTCGTGGGAGCGCTTTCTCCGCAGGAGTACACGGCCGCGTGTCACCGCCGCAAGAGGCCGGACGGCGTCCCGTTCGGCGGATCCGGGGCGAGGGTGCAGTCCCGTACCGTCGAAATCGAGGCGACGGGACGGGGGTGCCGTGGACAACGAGGTGAAGGCCGCATCCATAGCGAATGTGGTGCAGGCCGGCGTGATTCACGGTGGAGTTCATGTGCACGAACCGATTCGCTCGGATCGGCCGCCACGGCAATTGCTGCCACCGCCGGTGCACTTCACCGGTCGGCGAACCGAGTTGGCCGCGCTGGACGACATGCTGGCCGAGGCACAGGCGGGTGAGTATCCGCTGGTCGTCGTGCTGACCGGGCCGGGCGGGGTCGGCAAGACGGCGCTCGCGCTGCACTGGGCGCACGCCATGCGAAAACGCTTCCCCGACGGCGAGCTCCACGCCGATCTCGCCGGTTTCGGCGGTTCCGATCCGGTGGCCCCGCGCGAGGTGCTCGGCGCCTTTCTGCGCACACTGCACGTGGACACCGCCATTCCGGCCGGCCTGTCCGAACTGGCGTCGCGGTTCCGGAGCGTGACCGCCGACCAGAGGCTGCTGGTCTTCCTGGATGACGCCTTCACGGCGGCGCAGGTGCGGCTGGCCCTGCCGGCGTCGCCGGGCTGCGCGGTCATCGTCACCAGCCGCCACCGCCTGACCGGGCTGGCCGCCGACGGGGCCCGGATCCTGGAGGTCGAGCCGCTCACGCCGGCGACGGCCGTCCGGCTGCTGGCCCGGACCGTCGGGGACGATCGGGTGGACCGGCAGCCCGATGAGGCGCAGAGCCTGGTGAATCTGTGCGGCGGGCTGCCGATCGCGGTCCGGGTAGCGGCGGCGCGCCTGGCGACCAGGCCCAAGTGGTCGGTCGCGAGGGTGGTGACCGAGCTGTCGGACGAGGGCCGCCGGCTGGACGCGCTGTCCGCTCCGGGGCAGGTGTCGGTGCTGGCCAGCTTCGACCTGTCGTACCGGCGCTGTCGGAGGACGCCGCGACGCTGTATCGGCGGCAGTCGTTGCAGCCGGGCGCCGAGTTCGCCGTCGGACCGGCGTGCGCGGTGCTGACGGGGGTGGATCCGGCGGTGGCCAGGAACCTGCTCGGCGAGTTGGTCGAGGTGAGCATGGTGGACGAGATCGGCGAGGATCGGTTCCGCCTGCACGATTTGCTGCGGTTGCACGCGCGTCAACGGTGCGTCCGGCATGACGGCGAGACCGAGCGGGCGTCGGCGCTGCGGGCCGTCGTGGAGTGGTACCTCGCCGCCGCCGGCCGTGCTGATCGCATCGTGAGTCCGAGCCGCCGCCGTCTGCCGTACGCCTACGCCGCCGAGCCGGCCGAGTTGCCGGAGTTCGCCGGTCGTGACGACGCGCTGGACTGGCTGGAGGCCGAGCGGGTCAACCTGATCGCCGCCGGACGCGCCGCGCTGGCGGCGGACTGGGCGGAGCTGGCCTGGCAGCTGTCCGACGTGATGTGGCCCCTTCTGTTGTACCGCAAGCACTATCTCGACCGGTTGGAGATCGATCGCCGCGGGGTGGCGGCCGCTCGGGCGTGGGGCAACGTGTTCGCCGAGGCCGACATGCTGAAGCGACTGGGCCGGGTGTGCGGCGTTCTCGGCCGGCACGAGGAGTCCGAGCGGTGTTTCCGGCAGTCGATGGACCTGGCGGGGTCGATCGACGACGACCGCGGCGTCGCCGCCGCCCAGCAGGGACTCGCGCTGCTGCACCTGGAATCCGGCCGGCCGAGCCTGGCGGTCGAGGAGTTCGAGTCGCTGGTCGCGACCAACCGGCGGCTGGGCGCGGCCCGCTCGCTGGGCCTGACCCTGATCAACCTCGGCGCGGCGCTGTCGGCGACGGGCCGCCACCGGGAGGCGCTCGACGTCCTCGCCGAGGCGTCCGCGGTGTTCGCCGGGCTGGATGTCGCCGATCCGTACAACGAGGCGAGGGTTCTCGTGGCCATGAGCTGCGCCGGCGCGGGCGCGGGGGAGGCCGACGCGGCCTGGGAAACGGCCACGCAAGCCTTGTCCGACCTGACCGGTCTCGGTTCGCCGGCCGGAGTTGCCGAGAGCCACGAGGTCCTTGCCGACCTCGCTCGGCGCCGCGGCGACATCGCCGCCGCCGTCGGGCATCTCCGTGCCGCAGTCGAGATCTTCACGACCCTGAAGTCGTGGCGTCTGCCCGCGGCACGGAGCCTGCTCAACGAATTGACCACATCGCATGCAGCGCAAGCGCCAGATGGTCCACAAGAGACAGACCGGAATGGACGGTGAACGTCCGGCCGTCACGGAGGGCGACGACAAAACCGTTGTTCGGCAACGTGATCAACAGAACGGCGGCGGGGCGCTCGGCGAGCGTGCCCGGTGCCGTGCGGCGTGCGGTCCGCTCGTCGGGGGCGGCGCCGACGAGCACGTCCGCCAGGTGCGCGAGTCCGTCGTGGACGGTGCAGAGCAGGGTGCCGTCCACGGTCCGATGCACGGTCACCACCCGTTCGGCGTCGGCACGGGCACGGGTTCGACGGCGCGATGTCGCCCCGACGGCGCCAGGCCGAGCAGCCGGTACACCTGTTCGGCCAGCGCGACCTCGGCGGTGCCCGGGCGGGAGGTGATGCTGCCGGCCACCGCCGCGCTGACGTCCCGAGCCCGTTGCCGGGCGGATTCCAGTTGCGGCACAACCGGTTCTCCTGGCGCCAGCCGGACAGCGGTCGCCGACAGCGACTCCTGCGCCGAGCCGGCGGAGGGCACCGCCTGCAGCGGCTGGTCGGTCAGCAGCACCGGGCGGCCGATGGAGGCGGCATAGGCCGGTACGGACCCGTGGTCCCCGATCAGGTAGTCGGCCGCCACGACCACGGCCCGCCAGTCGGCCTCTGGCGGCACCAGCAGCAGTCCCGCCGCCCGGCTGTCGGCCAGCCACGCCCGCAACTGTCGGCGCCCGTGGCCGAACCACACCGCCGGGTGCATCAGCGCGGCCAGCCGGTAGCGGTCGGCCGGAAGGTGTTCGTGCAGGTGCGGCAGTAGGTCGCCGTTGCGGGCGAACAGCGAGTTCCCGCCCCAGGTGGAGGCGACGACGACCAGCTCCTGGCCCGGAGCCAGGCCCAGCGCCGCCCGGTAGTCGTCGCGGCGCGGGATGCTGGCCTTGAGCCGGTCGTAGCAGATGTCCCCGACCACGACGGCCCGCTCGACCGCCTCCGGGCACTGCCGACGCAGCACGTCCAGTTGGCTGTCATGGGAAAGCACCACGGCGTCCATCAGCATGCGGCCGTTGTGGGTCAGCCGCTGCGCGTCCAGACCGTAGCTCTCGGACTGCGTGCCGCTGTCGAAGGTCTTGCTGTAGCCGGCGCCGTGTGGCATGACGAGCAGCGGCGCGTGCAGTTCACGCAGCCCGCCGTATGCGGCGCAGACGGCCAGGTCGAAGCGTGTGTTGACGGCCTGGTGCCAGTCCAGCACCACGCCTTCGGTGTCCCGGAGGAAGTCACCGACCCCGTTGCTGAACGCGTCCGGGCCCTGCGTGTAGACCACCTGCACCCGTGGATCGGACTCGACGGTTTCGATCGCCTCGAGCAGCCGCTGACCGCTCGTGACGGTGTGGACGACGGCGAGCACGGTGCGCAGGCCCGAGCGCGTCACCCAGCGGGACGCGTTCAATCCGATCGGCGCGCCCAGCCATTCGGCGGCGGACATGTGGTACCCCCTTGCGTTATCCCGACTTCGCGCGACCAGCGTGGCCTTGACGGTTGGCGGTGCTCTTGCGGTTCGCTTGCCACACACGGGTCGGCTAGACCGATCGGGAGAACAACCCCGAATTTGCGGTGGTGCCGTGCGCGAACTGGTGCACACTGGAAATCCGAAGTCTGAAGAAGGACCAGCGAAGGGCGGCGCTGGTGGAATTCACGATCCTCGGACCTACCCGGCTGCACGTGCACGGGGTTCAGGTGGATCTTGGCACGTACAAGCAGCGCGGCCTGCTCGCGTTGCTGCTGCACGATGCCAACAACTCGGTGCCGATCGACACCCTGATCGGCGAGTTGTGGTCGCCGGACCGGACTTTCGAGCAGGTCAGAAGCAACTTCCACGCGCTCGTGAGCCGACTGCGCAAGGCGCTGGAATCCGCCGACGCGCCGGCCAGGATCGTGCGTGACGGTTATGCCTATCGCATCAGCACCGATCCCGCTCTCATTGATCTGCACAGGTTCCGCGCCATTGCCGAACAAGCGTACGAATCGGCGGCCCGGCACGATCACGCGACGGCGTGCGGCCTGCTCAAGTCCGGTTTGGCGCTGTGGACACCAATGCCGCTGGCCGAGGTGCGCGGGCCGTGGGCCGATCACTGCCGGGAACAGCTGGAGACGTTCGACCGGTTGCGTGCCCACTACGCGCTGTTCGACAGTCAACTCGCGCTCGGCGAAAACACTGAAGTCCTTCGTGTCGTCGGCGACCTCGTTCGCGGCCACGAACTCGATGAGGAACTCGTGCTGCGCCAGATGCGGGCACTCGCCGCGCTCGGCCGGGTCACCGAGGCCATCCGCGTCTACAACCGTTTCCGCGAGCGCGTCGCCGACGAACTGGGCACCGATCCCGGCCCCGAGCTCCGCGCGCTGCACACCCGGCTGCTCCGCTCGGAAAGCGATTTCACGGTGCACGCGCAATTGACCGTGCACTCTCGCCCGACCCGCCAGCTGCCGCGTCCCGTCCCCGACTTCATCGGCCGGGCCGACCTCCTCGCCCGCCTGGACACGTTGGCCGGCACCCACCGCGTCTTCACGCTGCACGGCATGCCCGGGGTCGGCAAGACGAGCCTCGCCGTGCAGTGGATCGACCGCAACCGCGCCCAATTCCCTGACGGCCAGTACTCCATCGACCTGCGCGGCTACGGGCCCACCGCGCCGCTCGCCCCCGAGGACGCGCTGTCGTTGCTGCTGCTGTCACTGGGCGACGCCGAGATCCCCAAGACCGTCGACGAACGACAGGCCCGCATCCGAACCATGCTGGCGCACAAGAAGGTCGCGCTGCTCATCGACGACGCCCACGACAGCGGCCAGGTCAAGCCCCTGCTGGCTGCCACGCCCGACTGCGTCGTCCTGATCACCAGCCGGGACATGCTCGCCGGACTGGCCGTGCACGACCACGCCGTGTCGCTGACGGTGTCACCCCTGGACACCGCCGAGTCCTTCACCCTGCTGACCTCGTCGCTCGGCCCTAATCGCGCCGCCGAGGACCGCGACGCCGTCCGGCGCCTGGCCGACCTGACCGGCGGCCTGCCGTTGGGACTGCGCATCGTCACGCAGCGCGTCGTTGAGCGGCCGCACACCCGCCTCGCCGACTTGGCCCGCGAGCTGCAACGCCAGGACGTGCTCGGCATCCTCGGCACCGGTGACGAGGGCGCCACCCTCGCCGTGCCGTTCAGCTGGTCCTTCGCGGCGCTGTCGCCCGCGGCCGCCGGCACCTTCGCCGCCCTGGGGCTGCTGCCCAGCGTCGACTTCTCCGCCGAGGCCGTGTGCGCCCTGCTCGACGCCGATCGGTCCGAAGTGGTCCAAAGCCTCCGGGCCCTGGTCCGCGTCAGCCTCGTGCAGCACGGCACCGGCCGCCGATTCCGCCTCCACGACATGTTGCACGGCTACGCCGCACAGCTCGCCGAGCACACCGACGCCGTGCCCGACCGTGAGGCCGCGCAGCGCCGCCTGCTCGACTGGTACGTGCTCAGCATGGCCGCCGGCTACCGCCGCGTCGTGCCGGTCGGTGCCGAGATCCCGCCCCTGCCCGACCCGAGCCCCGTGCGCCCCATGGCTTTCGCGGACGAGTCCGAGGCGGTGTCCTGGGTCGCGCAGGAGGCCGGCGCGATCGTCCAGGCCGTGGAGCTGTCCTGGCGGCTGGGCCTGTACGCGCACACGTGGACTCTGGTCGCCAACGCCCAGGAGATTTTCGACAGCCTGTCACTGCACCGTGAGATCGCCGCGCTGCTGCGCACCGGCCTGGCCGCGGCCAAACTGCTCGACAATCGGGAGGCCGTCTGCGGCCTGACCAACGACTACGGGATGGCGGCCTATCGGTTGGGGGACAACGCGACCGCACGGGTGAGGCTCACGGAGGCGCTGGAGATCGCCGATCGAGAGGGATTCCACGAACTGAAAGCGATCGTGCTCGCCAATCTCGCGTCTGTGGTTCTGGCGGCGGCCATGGCCGGCGACGACCGCGCCGCCGCGCGTGAGGCGGTCGATCTCTATCACGCCGCCTTGGTTCTCATACGTGAATCGGGAACGCCCTACACCGAGGCCGTCGCACTCGACCAGCTGGCCCGTGCGCAGCGGAAGCTCGGGCGCGACGATCTGGCATTCGAGAACTATTTCACGGCATTGGCCATCCAGGAGAGAATCGGGCACGCGCGGGGTGCGGGAACCACGCTGTCGGAGTTGGCCGGTCTTTATCACGAGCATGGCGAGAACGGTGAGGCGTTGTTGTGCGCGCGCCGCGCGCTCGACCTTCAGGAGCGTAGCGGCGATCGTGAGCACATCGGCGTCACAGTGGTGACGATGGCCGAGATTCTGTACGACTTCGGCGCCTTCGAGGAATCGATAGCCACCTGTGTTCGCGCGCTCGGCATGGGCGACGGTGAATTGAGCGAAGGGCTTCAGGTTCGGGCGTTGATCATTCTCGGTTATGCCCGTTCCGCGCTGGGTGAGAACGGGGACGCCCGGGCCGCGTGGTCGCGAGCGGTCGAGATCCTGGTCGCCGCCGACACGCCGGCCGACGATGTCCGGTTGGCCCAGCTCGACCGCCTGTTGCGAACAGGCGTGCGCACAGCGGATCTCCCTGGCGGGCCGGTGCCGCTCTGGGACGCCAGCCACGGAGCGTGATTTTACCGACGAGTAGAATCTCGAAAGATGATTGCTTTCCGCAAGCAACAGGGAGCTGTTGCGCTGATTGGGTAGCGAATACAGGACTGAAGGTCCGCTTTGGGTGAACCCCCTCGCGTGAGCGCTCACTCGACTGTGTCATGATCATCGTGTGCGTACCCGAAATAAGAAGCGCCTCATCCTCGGCGCGCTGCTCCTCACGGTGGCTTTGAGCCCCATGTGGGGCCATATCTATGGCTCGTCCGACTCGGCCTCGCCGGCCGCCATGGCGGTGGTCTGAACCAAATCCACCGGAGAACACGAAATGGGCGGGAATATGAGACCGAGCCGTTCCGCTCGGCGATTAGGTCGGGGGCCGCGGGGCGAGGGTGAGCGCCGCCGCCGGTCCTGATGTGCGGCATGGGCGGTCACGGGCGAGGCCCGTGGCCGCCGCCGCGTGATGCTGTTCACCGGGCGGGCCGTGGGCGGGTGTGGCGTGGCACACTCCCGAGAGGGAGGTTGGCTTTGGCAACTGATATCGCCGATGCCCGGACGGCCTGGATGGAGCCGGGGGCGTTCGAGGTGGCGCCGGGGGTGCACCGGATCCCACTTCCGCTGCCCAACGACGGCCTGCGCGCGGTCAACGTGTACGCGATCGCCGACGGGGACGAGCTGGTGCTCGTGGACTCGGGGTGGGCGCTGGACGAGGCGCGGGACCAGCTGGAGCAGGCGCTGGGTAGCATCGGGCACGGGTTCGAGAGCGTGCGGAGGTTCCTGGTCACGCACGCCCACCGCGACCACTACACGCTGGGCGTCACGCTGCGGCGGATGTTCGGGTCGAGGATCAGCCTGGGCATCGGCGAGCAGCCGACGCTGGAGGCGGTGATCAACGGCCAGGTGGACGGCCAGCTGACGGACCTGGTCCGCTGGGGCGCCCACGACATCGCCGACCGGATCCGCAGGAGCATGGCCAAGGGCGGCGGCCCGAGGCCGGACGGCTACGAGATGCCGGACGAGTGGATCCGTGGTGTGACGGACATCCGCCTGGGCAGCCGGACGCTGCGGGCGCTGCCGACGCCGGGACATACCGCCGGGCACGTGGTGTTTCTGGACACGGAGTCGTCGCTGTTGTTCGCGGGCGACCACATTCTGCCGCACATCACGCCGTCGATCGGGTTCGAGCTGATACGGCAGGAGATGCCGCTCGGCGACTACATGGACTCGCTGCGGCTGGTGCGCGAACACCCGGACATGAGGCTGCTGCCGGCGCACGGCCCGGTCGCGGACTCGACGCACGTGCGCGTGGACGAGCTGCTGGACCACCACCGCAAGCGCCTGGACGAGACGGAACGTGCCCTCGCCCAGGACGAGGCGACGGCGGCGGAGGTGGCGGGCCGGCTGGGCTGGACCCGGCACAACCGGAAGCTGTCCGAAATGGACTTCTTCAACCGCATGCTGGCCATCGGCGAGACCTCCGCCCACCTGGACGTGCTCGTCCGGGACGGACGGCTGCACGCGTCCACAGTGGACGGAGTCGCGCGCTACTGGGCCTAGCCCTTGGTGGCGGTGATGAGCACGGTGTGCCGCAGGCCCGCCGCGCTGTCCCGCAGCGGCCGGCCGTAGCCCTCGGCCGCCGCGACGACCGGGGTGCTGGTGACCCGCCAGCCCCGGTCGGCCAGCCACGGCGCCGGCGCGAAGGTCTTGCCCTTGGGCCACATGTCGAGCAGGTTCATGCCGTAGTCGCGGGCCATGTCGCTCATCGGCTGCTGGTTCTCCAGCTCCTTGATGTCGATGTCGATGTGCTCGACGGCGAATCGGCTGCCGGGGGCGGCCAGCTCGTCGACGAGCGTGAACAGGCGCTCGACCGCGTCGTTGGGCAGGAATGGCAGCAGCCCCTCGGCCAGCCACGAACTCGGGGCCGTGCGGTCGAATCCGGCTCCCATCAGGGCTGCCGGCCAGTCGTCACGCAGATCGACAGCCACGTTCCGAATCTCGGCCCGCGCCGCGACGCCGTTGTCGGCCAGCACGTTCTGCTTGAACTGCAACACCTTCGGCACGTCCAGCTCGTAGACGACGGCGCCCGGCGGCCAGTCGAGGCGATGGCCCCGCACGTCCAGCCCGGCCGCGAGCACCACGGCCTGCCCGGTTTTCTCGGCGGCGAAGTACTCGTCGAAGTACCGCGACCGCACACCCATGTAGTCGGCCATGTCCCGCCACGACTCGGCGGCATCCGCCTGCCGTGTCGGCATCGCCGGCTGTGGTCGCGCCGCGGCGACGAAGAGCTCCGCGCACGGATCCGACACCAGCGGATTCGTGCGGTGGCTCTCGATCGCCCGGGCGGCGGCCACCGCCAGCGCGGTGATACCGACATCCGTGACGATGTCCCAGTCGGCCTGCTGCGTCATCGAGGACCCCTCCCGACATCGCGTGATCAGTTGTGCACACACCGTAGCACTTAGTAGCGCTAAGCAACCTTGTGAGCCGGGTCGCTCCTGCCCGGAATCGTGAATAATCGTGCACTTTTAGCCGGGGTTGTACACTTCGGCAATCGGCCCGGATCCGGAGAATCAGATGCTGGTGCGCACCACGACAATCGAAACCATTCCGCAGCACGAGGTAACGGTGTCGACCTATCGCGCCGCCGATCTCGGGCCGGTGAACATCGGCGAGGTCACTATGACCGGCGAGCTGCGCCTGGAATGCGACGACATCGGCACCGGCTTTTACGTGCAGCTACCGGTGGCCGGCCGGTTCGAGTCGCGGCACCGCGGCGTGGACATGATGGTCAACCCGCTCTCCGTCGCCCTCTACCGACCCGGCGGCGGCCAGTTCCATGCCCGCTGGGGCGCCGGCTACCGCGCCCTGTGCATCCGCATCGAGATGACAGCGATCGACGCCGCGCTGGCCCGGCTGCTGGGCGACCAGATGTCGGGCCGGGTCGCCTTCGAGCCGGTCATGAACACCGCCGACGGCTATGGCCGCAGCTGGGCCGAGCTGCTGCTGTCGATCAACCGGCAGCTCACCGCCCCGGGTGGCTTGCTCGCGCAGCCGCTGGTGGCTGCCCCGCTGGCCGACAGCCTGGTCAACGGCTTCCTGATGGCCGCCACCAATGCGCTCGCCGCCCCGGTGGCCGCGGCCCGTCCGGCGGCCGTCCGCGCCGCCGTCGACGTGATCGAGTCCGACCCGTCCGCGCCGCTGACCCTCTCGACGCTGGCCGCGCACTGCGGGGTCGGCCCGCGGAGCCTGCAGAAGGCGTTCCAGCAGCACCTCGGCATGTCGCCGATGGAGTACGTCCGCGATGTCCGGCTGCGCCGCGCGCACGAGGAATTGCGCACGGCCGATCCGTTCGCCGACTCGGTGGCCGCCGTCGCCCGTCGCTGGGGCTTCACTCATCTGGGTCGATTCGCCGCCGCGCACGAGGCGAAATTCGGGCAGAAGCCGCTGCGTACGCTTCGCGGATAGACCTTTTCGCTTACTGGACAGTTCGGGGCGCCGCCCCGTTCGCGTTGCTAGCGTTCGAATTCCAGAGCCGACACGTGGAAAGCGAACCATGAGCGACGAACCCCTTGCCGATGTGCGTGACATGTACATGGCGCACACCATGTTCCGCCGGGAGATCGGCCTCGCGCCGGCCCTGATCCGCGGTGTCGCCGACGGCGACACCGCGCGGGCGGCGATCGTCGCCGACCATCTGCGGATCGTCGACAACGGCCTGCACCACCACCACACCGCCGAGGACCGCCACCTGTGGCACCGCCTCGTCGAGCGTGCGGGGAAGGAGGCCGCGCCGGTCGTCCAGGTGATGGAGGACCAGCACGGAGCGATCGACAAGCTGCTGGACGAGGTCCGCGGCGGACTCGACCAGTGGCGCACCAGCGCCGACGCGGCCCAGGGCGCGGCGTTGGCCGACACCACGACCGAGCTGTACGAGCGCCTCGTCGAGCACCTCGCCACCGAGGAGGCGCGGGCGCTGCCGCTGATCGAGCGGCACATCACCGCCGCCGAGTGGGGCCAGATGATCGCCGACGGCGCGGGCGACGCGGTGCCGGAGCAGATCCCGCTGATCTTCGGCATGATGGCCTACGAGGCCGACCCGGACGTCGTCCGCGACATCATCGCCCAGATGCCGCCCGAGATCAGCGGCGTGATCGGCGGCCTGGCCACACAGGCCTACGCCGCCCACGCGCAACTCGTCCATGGCACGGCGACCCCGCCGCGCATCGGCAAGGGGGCGTGATGGACCTGATGTTCGGGGCGCTCCTGGAGCAGAGCGCTGAGCGTCCGCAGGACGTGATCGAGCTGGCCGTGCTGATGGAGCAGGTCGGGCTGGACGTCGTCACGCTGTCCGACCACCCGTACTGGCCCGAGCGGCTGGACACCATCGCCCTGCTGTCGGCGATCGTGACCCGGACGTCGCGGATCACCGTGCTGTCCAACCTGTTGAACCTGCCGCTGCGGCCGCCGGCCGCGCTGGCCCGCACCGCCGCCACCCTCGACATTCTCAGCGGCGGCCGCTTCGAGCTGGGGCTGGGGGCCGGTGCGCAGCAGATGTGGGAGTCGATCCTCGCCGAGGGCGGCCCGGCCCGTAGCGCCGGCGAGTCCATCGAGGCCCTGGAGGAGGCCACCGAGCTCATCCGTGCACTGTGGACGTCCAAAGAGGACGTCACGTTCAACGGCGAGCACTACCAGCTTGGCGGGGCCAAGCCGGGACCCGTGCCGCTGCACGAGATTCCCATCTGGTTCGGCGCGTACCAGCCGCGGATGCTGCGGACCGTGGGCCGGCTGGCCGACGGCTGGATCCCGAGCTCGCCGTTCTTCCCGCCGGCCGCGCTGACCGGGGCCAACCAGATCATCGACCAGGCGGCCGAGGCCGCCGGCCGGTCGCCGCGCAGCATCCGACGCGGCTACAACATCGAGGGCAGCTTCGGCGCCGGTTCGGGCTTCCTGGAGGGCTCGGCCGCGGTGTGGGCGGAGCAGCTGGCCGAGCTGGTGCTGGCCGAGCGGATCACCGCCTTCTTCCTGTACCGGGTCAATGACCCGGATGTGCTGCGCCGGTTCGCGGCCGAGGTCGCGCCCGCCGTCCGCGATCTGGTGGCCAAGGCCTGACCAGCGAAAACGCCGGCCCTGGGGGAGCCGGCGTTTTTTCTCGGCCAAAGTAGTTGATGGAGTCCATCAACTACCTCTACAGTGGGCGGCATGGTGAACCGGGAGGACGTGGCGGGACTGGTCGCAGCCCTGTTCACGGTCAACAACGGCCTGACCCGGGCGATGAAGCAGCGCCCCAAGGCCGGTGAGCTGCGGCTGCTCCAGGCCGTGGCCCTGCACGAGGGCAGCAGGCCGTCCGAGCTGGCCGAGGCCATGGGCGTGGACCGCTCGCTGGTCACGCGGCAGCTGCGCGACCTGGAGGACGAGGGCAAGGTGGCGGTCCGGCCGGATCCCAGCGACGGCCGGGCGTTCGTCGCCGAGCTGACCGAGCAGGGCCGGCAGCAGATCGCCGAGCTGACCGAGTTCGGCATGCGCCGCTACGAGAGCTTCCTCGACGGCTGGGAGGCGGACGAGGTCCGCGAGCTCACCCGCCTGCTGTGGAAGTTCGAGCAGGGCAAGGCCGCCGTGATCGAGCGCGAGCAGCAGGAACAGCAGCGGCCCGAACGCGGCCGCCGTCAACGTTGAGGGGGAGCTTTTCCATGAACACGGCCAAAGTACGGGTATTGCTCATCGCGCTGCTCGACATGGCGCTGGACATCGTCGTCCCGATCGTGGTCTACCTCGTCCTGCAGCCGCTCGGCGTGCCGGCGGTCCTGTCGCTGGCCGCCGGCGGCATCCTGATCGCCGGCAAGGCGGCGTTCGGCAAGCTCACCGACACCGGCGATCGTGACACCGCACTGCTGCTGACCTGCACGATCGTCTCGTTGGCGGCCATGTTCGGCCTGTACGCCGCCGGCGTCCCGGCCCCGATCGCCCTTGTCTGCGGCGTGGTGCTCCAGGCCATCGGCACGGCTGTGTCGATCATCCGCCGCCGCAAGCTGGACGGCTTCGCCCTGCTGGTGCTGATCGAGCTGGCCCTCGGCATCGCGCTCAGCTTCGTCAGCAGCGGCGACCCGCGCTTCCTGGTCGCCCGCCCGGCGTTCTACACCTTCGTCGCCGCGGCCTACGTGTTCGTGACCGTCTTCCGCGGCAAGGCTTTCATGTTCGTCGTCAGCCGGCCGATGGCCGTGGCCGGCGACCCTCGACGCGACGTGGCGTACGACAGGGCGTGGGCCAACTCCGCCGAATTCCGCCGCCTGGAACGGATCGGCACCGCCGCCTTCGGCCTGATCCTGCTGGCCGAGTCGGTGCTGCGGGTCGTGCTGGCCTTCCAGTTCGGCGCCGACGAGGTGGTGGCCTCCAGCCTCGTGTCCCAGCTGCCGGTGATCGGCCTGTTCGTGCTGTTCATCCTGGGCTTCAAGGTGATCCTCGTGCCGCGGCTGACCAAGCTGGTCGAGGCCGAGATGCCGGCCGAGAAGGCCGCGTAGCACAGCAGCCCGGGTTCGTTGTGTAGATGGTTGTTGCTGTCAGGGGGGTGGGCTGGTCGGCGTGGCGGTGGGCTTGTTTCCGCGGCGAGGCGGCATCGACCGGTGATGCCGGTCACCAACCTTGACTGCCTACCAACTAGAAGGTAGAAATACTGGTGTGACGACAGCGGATCGGATCCTGGACAGCGCTCAGGCGCTGGTGCAGGTTCGGGGGTACAACGGCTTCTCCTACGCCGACATCAGTGCCGAGCTGTCGATCACGAAGCCGAGCATCCATCACCATTTCCCCACCAAGGCCGCATTGGCCGAGGCGCTGATCGCGCGCTATCGGGAGCGGTTCGCCGCAGCGCGAAAAGAGGTCGACGACGTGGCGGGCGGGCGGCAGCGCCTGGTGAACTACGCGGGGCTGTACGCCGAAACCTTCGCCGACGGTGGCCGTATCTGCCTGTGCGGCGTCTTCGCCGTGGATGCGGAGAGCCTGCCCGTTGAAGTGCGGCGGGCGACAGACGGATTCTTCGCCGATCAGCGGCAATGGGTGGCCGGCGTGCTGGCCGAGGCGGGCGTGCCGGCTACCCGGACCGGCGCGGCGGCGGAGGCGTACCTGGCGGCCTTGGAGGGGGCGCTGTTGCTGGCCCGGGCTCACGGGCAGCCGGACGGCAACGGCGGACACGACCGGGACATCGTCCGGTCGGTAGCGGCAACCTTGGTCGACGCTCTGATCTGAAACGCGCCCTGAGTGCACCGCGCCTACCGCGGTGCCTTTTTTGGGACCAACCAACCTTCCAACTAGTAGGTAGTCACGTGAGGAGAACGCACATGGGACAGGACTTCACCGGCCGAAAGCTCATCGTGGTCGGCGGCAGCAGCGGCATGGGCCGTCAGGTCGCCGCGGACGTCGTCAGCCGCGGCGGCAGCGCCGTCGTCATCGGCTCCCGCCCCGAGCGGGTCGAGAAGACCGTGGCCAACCTGGCCAGCCGCGGACAGGCCTGGGGCATCACCGCCGACCTGCGTGACCCCGCCGAGGCGGCCCGGGTGCGCGAGGAACTGGCCGGCCAGCACGCTGACGCGACGCTGCTGGTCAACGCGGCCGGCGTGTTCAAGCCGCTGCCATTCCTGGAGCACACCGCCGCCGACTACGACAGCTACCTGGACCTGAACAAAGCGACGTTCCTGATCACCCAGACCGTGGCCCAGAGCATGGTGAACAGCGGCCAGGGCGGCGCCATCGTCACCATCGGCAGCATGTGGGCGAAGCAGGCCATCGCCGCGACCCCGTCGTCGGCGTACTCGATGGCCAAGGCCGGCCTGCACGCCCTGACCCAGCATCTGGCCCTGGAGCTGGCCGCCCACAAGATCCGGGTCAACGCCATCTCCCCGGCCGTGGTGGCCACCCCCATCTACGAAGGTTTCATCCCACCGGCCGAGGTCAGCTCCGCGCTGGCCGGGTTCAACAGCTTCCACCCGATCGGCCGGATCGGCACCACCGAGGACGTCTCCGCCGCCATCACCTTCCTGCTCTCCGACCAGGCCGGCTGGGTCACCGGCGCGATCTGGGACGTCGACGGTGGCGTCATGGCCGGCCGCAACCAGTAACCACCGAGGCAGGGCCGTCGGCACTGTTGTCAGAACCGCGACCAAGACGTTTGCGGCGCCGGGGTCAAGCCGCTCAAGTAGCGGGTTGACCCCAGCGTCATTGGCGTTCGCTGCGGACGCGTCACGCCTTAACCGAGTGGGTGTGAAACAACCGGCTTCCCAACCACCGACGTGCTGGTGCCGAGACAAGCCGTCGATACTGCCCGTCTCCCGCCCATCGCAGGGCATCAATGATCATCGCGATCGGCCGAGCCGATGGGCTGGATCACCATCATGGCTCCGGCCGGTGAGACCGGCGGGCAGCACAGCCTGCTCGGCAAGTATGACGCTTATGTGACGTTTGCCGGTGTTAAGGCCATTGGGGTCCCATGCCGGGGTCCTCCTCGAAGACCAGCCAGGTCCGCGTGCCGCGCACGCCCTTGATGCTCTGGATCTTCTCCAGCACCAGTTCGCGCAGCGCCACGTTGTCGGGGGCGTGCACCAGGGCCAGCACGTCGAAGTCGCCGCCGACCAGGGCGAGATGCTCGATGTAGCGGATGCCGCGCAGCGCCTTGGCCACCGAGCGCCAGGTGTTCTGCTCGATGGTCAGCAGCACGTAGGCGCTGGTGCCGAGGCCGGCACGGCGCGGCGAGATCTCCGCGCTGAAGCCGGTGATCACCTGGTCGGCCAGCAGGCGGTCCAACCGCGCGTAGGCGCTCGTGCGCGAGATGTGCACCCGCTCGGCCAGGGTCCTGATCGACATCCGGCCGTCGCGGCGCAGCTCGGCCAGTATCGCGCGGTCCACGTCGTCGAGCTCGGCGGCCGAACGTCCGGCCGGCCCGGCTGTGACGTCGGTCTCGATGGTCAAATTGCCCTCCAAATGACCTTCCGGCGGAAATCTGTCTCGGATCTTCCGCCAGTGTCGGACAAGGAGCTCAGAATGTCGAGAAAGCGCCTGCAAACGTCTGCCGAAGGAGGACCCCGGTGTCCGACCACCTCGCCACCGATCTGCTGCCCTCGGCCACTCCCGTCCGCTACCTCGCCGAAGACGGCACCCCTGTCGACGGACCCGCCGGCTACACCCAGCCGAGCGTCGAGGAGCTGAAGGACGCGCACCGCCGGATGGTGGTGGGCCGCCGGTTCGACGCCCAGTCGACCGCCCTGACCAAACAGGGCCGCCTGGCGGTCTACCCGTCCAGCCGCGGCCAGGAGGCGTGCCAGATCGCCGCCGCCATGGTGCTGCGCGAGGACGACTGGCTGTTCCCGACCTACCGCGACAGCATGGCCATGGTCTCCCGGGGCATGGACCCGGTCGAGGTGCTGACGCTGCTCCGCGGTGACGCGCACTGCGGGTACGACCCCAATGCGGCCCGGGTCGCCCCGCAGTGCACCCCCCTTTCCACGCAGACGCTGCACGCCACCGGGCTGGCGTACGCGATGCGGCGCAAGGGAACCGACAGCGCGGTGCTGGCGCTGATCGGCGACGGCGCGACCAGCGAGGGCGACTTCCACGAGGCGCTGAACTTTGCCGCCGTGTTCGAGGCGCCGGTGGTTTTCCTGGTGCAGAACAACAAGTACGCGATCTCCGTGCCGCTGGACAAGCAGAGCGCGGCGCCCTCCCTGGCGTACAAGGGAGTCGGCTACGGCGTGCGCTCCGAGCAGGTCGACGGCAACGACCCCGTCGCCATGCTGGCCGTGCTGCACAAGGCTTTCGAGCACGCTCGCGCCGGCCGGCCGTTCCTGATCGAGGCCCACACCTACCGCATCGAGGCGCACACCAACGCCGACGACGCCACCCGCTACCGTGACAGCGCCGAGGTTGACCGCTGGCTGGACGCGGATCCGTTGGCACGGCTAGAGAAGCACCTGCGCAACCTGGGCGTTCTGTCCGATGAGGACGTTGCGCAGGCGCAGGCCGAGGGCGAGCGGCTGGCCGCCGACCTGCGCAGCCGGATGAACGCCGAGCCGCACCTCGACCCGATGACGCTGTTCGACCACGTGTACGCCCGGCCGACCACGCAGCTCGTCGAGCAGCGTGACCTGCTGGCCGCCGAGCTCAAGGCCCAGGAGGGCTGATGGCCGCCACCACCATGGCGCAGGCGCTCAACCGGGCCCTGCGCGACGCGATGACGGCCGACGAGCGGGTGCTCGTCTTCGGCGAGGACGTCGGCCAGCTCGGCGGCGTCTTCCGCATCACCGACGGCCTGACCAGGGACTTCGGCGAGCAGCGCTGCTTCGACACGCCGCTGGCCGAGGCCGGCATCGTCGGCTTCGCGCTGGGCATGGCCATGGGCGGCTTCAAGCCCGTCGTGGAGATGCAGTTCGACGCCTTCGCCTACCCGGCCTTCGAGCAGATCACCTCGCACGTGGCGAAGATGCGCAACCGGACCCGCGGGCACCTGTCGGTGCCGATGGTCATCCGGGTGCCCTACGCCGGCGGCATCGGTGGCGTCGAGCACCACTGCGACTCCAGCGAGGCGTACTACGTGCACACGCCGGGGCTCAAGGTGGTGTCGCCGGCGACCGTCAACGACGCGTACACGTTGCTGCGTGAGGCGATCGACGACCCGGACCCCGTGATCTTCATGGAGCCGAAGAAGCTCTACTGGTCCAAAGAGGACATCGAGCTCCGGCACATCGACGAGCCGCTCGGCCACGCCGCGATCCGCCGGCACGGCAAGGACGCCACGCTCATCGCCTACGGGCCGTCGGTGCCGGTCGCGTTGCAGGCGGCCGAAGCCGCGGCCGAGGAGGGCGTGGACCTGGAGGTGGTCGACCTGCGCTCGCTGGTGCCGTTCGACGACGACACCGTGATGCGTTCGGTGCGTCGGACCGGGCGTTGCGTCGTCGTGCAGGAGGCTTCGGGTTTTGCCGGCTTCGGCGCGGAGATCGTCGCCCGGATCCAGGAGCGTTGCTTCCATTCGTTGGCAGCGCCGGTGATCCGCGTGTCCGGCTTCGACATTCCTTACCCGCCGCCCATGTTGGAGCACTCGCACCTGCCCAGCGTCGACCGCGTGCTGGACGCCGTGGACCGGTTGCAGTTCACCGACGAGCCCGATCACCGGTATCTCACGGGGGCTCACTCATGACGATGGAACAGCTGTTCCGGCTGCCCGACCTGGGGGAGGGGCTGACCGAGGCCGAGGTGCTGGGCTGGAAGGTCGCCGTCGGCGACACCGTGCACGTCGACCAGGTCGTGATCGAGGTCGAGACGGCCAAGGCCGCTGTCGAGGTGCCCGTGCCGTTCGAGGGCACCGTGCTCAAGCTGTTCGCCGAGGCCGGCGCCGTGGTGTCGGTGGGGGAGCCGCTGATCGCCGTCGGCTCGGCCGTGGAGGCTTCGGAGGGTTCGGAATCCGGGTCCGGCAACGTGCTGATCGGCTACGGCACCAAGGACGCGCCCAGCACGCGCCGCCGCCGGGCCAAGGTCGCCACCGTGGCCAAGCCGGTCGAGCCGGCCGTCGCGCAGGCCCCCAAGGTGATCTCCCCGCTGGTGCGGAAACTGGCCCGGGACAACGGGATCGACATCGCGTCGATCGCGCCCAGCGGCCCGGACGCCATCGTGCTGCGCAGCGACGTCGAGGCCGCCATCGCCAAGCCCGGCCCGGCCGTCGACGGCGAGCGCATCCCGCTCAAGGGCATGCGGCGGGCCATCGCCGACAAGCTCTCCCGCAGCCGCCGCGAGATTCCCGACGCCACCACCTGGGTCGACGTCGACGCCACCGAGCTCATGGCCGCCCGCAAGGTGATCGGCGTCGGCGTGCTGGCCCTGATGGCCCGCATCTGCGTCGCCGGCCTGGCCCGCTACCCCGAGCTCAATTCCACTGTGGACACCGAGCGGCAGGAGATCGTCCGGCTGCGCTCGGTCAACCTGGGCTTCGCCGTCCAGTCCGACCGGGGCCTGGTCGTGCCCGTCGTGCGGGGCGCCGACCGTCTCACCACCGTGGAGCTGGCCGCCGAGCTCACCCGCCTCACCGAGCTCGCCCGCGCCGGTTCCCTGGCCGTCGAGGACATGACCGGCGGCACCTTCACCCTCAACAACTACGGCGTCTTCGGCGTCGACGGCTCCACGCCCATCATCAACCACCCCGAGGCCGGTCTGCTCGGTGTCGGCCGCATCGTCGACAAGCCCTGGGCCGTCGACGGCCGGCTCGCCGTCCGCAAGGTCACCCAGCTCTCCTTCACCTTCGACCACCGCGTCTGCGACGGCGGCGTGGCCGGCGGCTTCCTCCGCTACGTCGCCGACTGCGTCGAAAACCCGCTCACCCTCCTGAAAGGCCTGTGACAACCCCCGCGAGTCACGCTCTCCGGCACACCGAAATACGGTTTCGGGCAGTTACCAGGTCTTGCTGACGACCCACCACCGCTGCCCGTCGAACATCAGGCTGGCCTGGCCCTCGCCCCGCTCCTCCGGCTCGCCGTCCGGGGTGGCGGCGGCGAGGCCGGCGTAGTGGCCCGGGCCAGCTCGTCGTGGCCACGGCTCCACTTCGCCTCACTCATGGCAAAACCCCAGCCCGACCCGTAACGTCCGCCGGCCCGACACGATGCCGATGGGTATGCAGATCGCCATAGCCGTCGCCGGTGAGGACCTGTTCGCGCTGCGCGCCTGGCTGGAGCTGGATCCCGCCCTGACCGGCGCCGTCCGGCTCGGCGACACCGAGATCGAGCCCGGCGCGATGGGCGATCTCGGCGAGGTCCTGGTCGTCGTGATGGGCGCCGGCGGCATGGCCACGGTGCTGGCCAACAACCTCACCTCATGGCTGGCCACCCGCAAGTCCGAGGTGACGATCACCAGGACCGCCGCGGACGGTGCGACGGCCACCGTGACGATCAAGGACGTCAAGAACGCCGAGAAGATCGTCACGGCCTTCCTCGCCGATGACTGAGGCGCCGCGGCTGCCCGACCCGGAGCGCAGCCGAGCGGTGATCATCGGCTCGGCCGCCTACGACGATCCCACGATCCCGCAGCTGCCCTCGGCCGGCCGCAGCGCGCAGGCGGTGCACAATCTGCTCACCGACCCCGCCCGTGGCAGCCTGCCGCGGGCCAACTGCCGGCTGGTCGCCGACCCGCGCAACAGCGTCGAGGTGATCGAGGCGATCTCGCTGGCCGCCGCCGAGGCCGAGGACCTGCTGCTCGTCTACTTCGTCGGCCACGGGCTGCCGGGCCGGGACGGCAGCGCGTACCTGGCGGTGCGGGAGAGCCGCAAGAACCTGGCCCAGCTGTCGGCGGTCCCGTTCGGCGCGATCAAGGACGCCTTCGCGTCACGTGCGGCCACGAAGGTGCTCATCGTGGACAGCTGCTTCAGCGCGCAGGCGATCAAGGAGATGATGAGCGGCGATCCGCTCACCGAGGCGCTGGCCACGTTCGACGGCGTTTTCGTCGCGGCGTCGGCCGACCGGTACAAGACGGCCGCCGCGCCCGTCGGCGACCGCTACACCGCGTTCACCGCGGCGCTGTTGGACGTCCTGGAGTCCGGCGTCGCCGGCCGCGGTGACGTGCTCACGCTCAACGAGGTGTTCGACACCGTCCACGCCCGCATGGTCGCCGAGGGACTGCCCGAGCCGCACGCGGCCAGCCGCGACCGGGCCGGCCACCTCGGCCTGGTGCGCAACGCCGGCGTCGGAGTGTCCACGCCGAAGCAGGTCGCGGCCCTGCCACGGCGGGCGGTGTTCGCCTCCGGGTACCGCAATGCGCACAAGACGGTGTCGAGGGTGTCGTGGCCGGCCGGCCTGGCGGCGCTGATCGTCTGTTTCGACCAGAACTTCCCGATCTGGGCCTCGACCGTGGTGCTGGCCGCCATCCTGGCGTACTTCTGGGCGGACACCTTTCTGCCGACGGACCTCCAGCTGGAGATCGACGATCGCGGGATGATGCTGCGGGTCGCGAAGCGCCAGTACGCCGTGGACTGGATCAACGTGGCGAATGTGACGCTCCTGCGCCTGTCGAGCGACGAATACGAGCTCTGGGTCCGGCTGCTGCCGGGCGCGGCGCTCCGTCGGCCGCCGCGATGGCGGCCGGGACCGCGGCGCACCGAAATACCCAACGACTACGTCTTCGTGCGGACGCGGCAGCTGGCGGCCACGCCGTCGGCCGTTGACGACGCGGTGCGCCGGTTCGGCGGCGTGGCCTGGCTTCGCAGCGAGGGAATCGCCGAGGCGCGGGCCGCGGCGGCGGCCGAACTCCGCACCGTCAAGGTGTTCCGGAGCAGAACGCTTCAGTTGTTCGGCGGCGGCGCGCTGCTGGCGGTGTTCGGGATGGAACCGGCCTCGACCATCCTGACGACGGCATCTGCCGCCACCATGATCGTCTCCGCCCTGGCGGCCCTGGTCGGCAGCGCGCCGGGCCTGTTCCTCGCGGTGTGCGCCTGCTTTCCGGCCGAACTCGAGGTCGGGCCGGACGGTCTACGGCTGGAGCGCTTCGGCCGCCGCCTGGAGTTCGCGTGGGAGGACGTGGAGAAGATCGGCCTGGCGTCGCCGTGGCGGCCGTCCCTGGGCCTGTGGACCGTCTACGTGCGACTGGCCGATTCACGCGAGCTGGCGCTGGTCGACGCGTTGTCCCTGACGTTTCGCCGGGCCACGCTCGCCGCGGCACTGGCCCCCTACGCCGGGCCACGCTGGGACGACTCCTATCGGCCCGACCGCGGCGTGCGGCGCAAGGACAACCACGCCGTGATCACGGGCCGCGTGGCCGGCTGGGTGACGCTGGGTGCGCCGATCGCCACGTTCCTGCTCCTGATGAACGTGTTCATCGTCGTGGACTGGAGCACCGCCGGCGTCACGGTGCTCTTCGTGCCCTTCGCCGTCGTCGCCGCCGTGTCCGCGTCCGCGTTGGTGTGTCGGCTCCGGTGGATGATGCTCATCGTGCCCGATGGCATCGCGGTTGGCCTGTCCGGCCGGAGGATCGACATTCACTGGGACGACGTGCGCCACGTCCAGATGGTCACCGTCGTCACCGCGCCGACCAGGCTGCGCCGGGCCCGCCGGCACACCGAGATCCGCATCGCGCCGAACCGCGACGACGCCGTCACGCGGCGGCCGTGGAGCATGCCGGGATTCATGGTGCCGGTGCATGACGTCTATCGGCTGTGCGTAATGGACACCACGCTGTTCCATCTGGACGCGTCGATCGACACCGTCGATCGGGAACTGCGCCGGCACGCCGGCCCGGAACGCTGGCGCCCGCGCGTCGTGGAAAGCATTCGGTCCGCCGGATAGCGAATCGCGCACAAAGGCGGCGGGGAGATCCCCGCCGCCTTGGCGTTCACGCCAACCTATTGCCGGCCCAGTGGCCCGGGCGGGCCGTCGCCGCGCTGGCCGGGGCCGCCGCCGCGGCCACGGCGGCGCAGGTAACGCTCGAAATCGGCGGCGATGGCGTCGCCGCTGGTCTCGCTGAGCTGGTTGTCGGCGTCGGCGTCGCCGCGCTCCTCGAGGGCACGGACGTAGTTGCGCACGTCCTCGTCCTCCTCGGCCATCTCGGTGACCGTCACCTCCCACTCCTCGGCCTGCTCGGGCAGCGCGCCGAGCGGCACCTCGATGTCGAGGGCCTCCTCGACCCGGTGCAGCAGCGCGAGCGTGGCCTTGGGGGCGGGGGGCTGCGAGACGTAGTGCGGCACGGCGGCCCAGAAGGAGATGGCCGGCACGCCGGCCTGGACGCACGCGTCCTGGAACACCCCGACGATGCCGGTCGCGCCCTCGTAGCGCGAGCTCTCGAGCCCGAACTTGGCCGCGGAGTTGGCGTCGTAGGCCATGCCGGTGACGGGCACGGGGCGGGTGTGCGGCGTGTCCATCAGCATGGCCCCGAGCGTCACGACGGTGGTCACGCCCAGCTGCTCGACGTAGCCCATCAGCTCGGCGCAGAACTTGCGCCACCGCATGTTCGGCTCGATGCCGTGCACGAGCACCACGTCCACCGACGACCCCGGCGGGCGGCAGACCGACAGCCGGGTGGTCGGCCACTCGATCCGCCGCGTGACGCCCTCGACCATCCGGATCGTGGGCCGCGTGACCTGGAAGTCGTAGTAGTCGTCCGGGTCGAGTTCGGCGAGGGGAGTGGCGTCCCAGGTCAGTTCGAGGTGCTCGATCGCGGTGCTGGCGGCGTCGCCGGCGTCGTTCCACCCTTCGAAAGCGGCCACGAGGACGGGGTCGGTGAGCTGACGCTGCTCGGCCGAGGCGCCCTCTGGGTTCAGGTCCGGATCGGTCACCGGTCCAGCCTACGACCTGGGCCGCCGCCGACTCGATCGGTGCACCTCATTACTGCCCGCGCGTCGTAACGCGGGCTCGTCGGCGCAGGGGTGTGGCGCTGGCCGCACCGGGCCCGCGAACCGCAGGCCCGCGGGGTCGGCTCGGTTACGGTTGGACGGGCTTCGACTTCGACAGGCGGGAGTAACCGTGCGCAGGCCGGCGGCGGTCTTGTTCGACATGGACGGCACTCTGATCGACTCCGAGAAGGTCTGGGACGTCTCGCTGGCCGATCTGGCGTCCAGCCTCGGCGGCGCGCTCTCGCCGGAGACCAGGGCCGTCATGATCGGGTCCAACATGGACCGGACCATGGTGCTGATGTTCGACGACCTCGGGCTGCCGCACGACCGGCTGGCCATGGAGGAGGGCGGCCGGTTTCTCACCAAGCGAACAGAGGAGTTGTTCCGGGACGGCCTGCCGTGGCGGCCTGGCGCGGCCGATCTGCTCGTCGCCGTGAAGGAAGCGGGCATCCCGACGGCATTGGTCACGTCCACCGAGCGGGCCCTGACCGAGGTCGCCCTGGACACGATCGGCCGTGACTTCTTCGACGTGACCATCTGCGGCGACGAGGTGGACGGCCGCAACAAGCCGCTGCCGGAGCCGTACCTGAAGGCGGCGCGGCTGCTGGGCGTCGACCCGGCCGACTGCGTGGCGGTCGAGGACTCGCCGACCGGCTCGGTGTCGGCCGCCGCCGCGGGCTGCACGGTGCTGGTCGTGCCGTGCGACGTGGATGTGCCGATCGGGCCGAACATGGTGCACCGCGAGTCACTGGTCGGCGTGGACGTGTCGGTTCTCGGGGCGCTGCTGGGCCGGTGATTTCGCCGCCCTCGGGTGGTATATCACTGGTTCGGGTGGCATTCTGGCTGGTACTACCGGGGACGGGACGGGCGCCGCGGGTCGATCGGGCCCGCGGCGCCCGAGGTGTTTTCCTGGGTATTTTTGCGAAACGAGACGGGTTCGTTTTTGGGTGTGGCGGACGCGACCGCCGACGGAATTGCCTTACCGATCGGTAGCGGATCTCCTTGACGGCACGTGATTTTTCGTCGACGACAGGAGCCGCCGCCGTGAGGGCGTCCATTCGCAGCAACGCCCCCGTCCGCAACGCCGCCATGCTCGGCATCGGCGCCTACCGGCCGCGACTGGTCGTGGACAACGACCAGGTGGCCGGGCTCATCGACTCGTCCGACGAATGGATCCGCACCCGGTCCGGGATCCGCTGCCGCCGCTGGGCCGGCGAGGACGAGACGATCGTCGAGATGGCCACGGCGGCCGCGGCGGAGGCGATCGAGCGCAGCGGCGTCGACCCGGAGCGCATCGGCTGCGTGCTGCTGGCGACGATCTCCAACCTGAAGCAGACGCCGGCGGCGGCCAGCGAGGTCGCCACCCGGGTCGGCGCGGTCAACGCCGGCGCCATGGACATCTCCGCCGCCTGCGCCGGCTTCTGCTACGGCCTCGCCCTGGCCGGCGACATCGTGCGCGGCGGCAGTGCGGAGTACGTGCTGCTGATCGGCGTGGAGCGAATGACCGACCTGATCGACGACCGCGATCGCGGCACCGCCTTCCTGTTCGCCGACGGGGCCGGCGCGGCGGTCGTCGGCGGCAGCGACGAGCCCGGCATCGGGCCGGTGGTGTGGGGGAGCGACGGCAGCCAGTCGGAGCTGATCAGCCAGGACCACAGCTGGCTGGACTGGCGGGACCAGCTGGCCAAGGACCCGTCGGCCGAGGCGCCCGCGCTGCGTATGAAGGGGCAGCCCGTGTTCCGCTGGGCGACCGTGGAGATGGCCAAGGTCGCCCGCCGCACCCTGGAGGTGGCCGGCCTCGACGTGGCCGACCTGGACGCCTTCATCCCGCATCAGGCCAACGACCGGATCACCGAGGGGCTGGCGCGGTCGCTGCGGCTGCCGGCGTCGGTGGCGATCGCCCGCGACGTGATCGAGCAGGGCAACACGTCCGCCGCGTCGGTCCCGCTGGCCATCGACACGATGATGGCCTCGGGGGCCGTGCGCAGCGGCGACACCGCCCTGCTGTTGGGCTTCGGCGCTGGTCTGAGCTTCGCGGGGCAGGTCGTCGTGCTGCCGTGACTGCTGTCCGGCTTGTTGCAAGTGACTTGCAAATAGCATTCGAGTGAACTGATCCGGTTCTCCGCGCGAAGTGATCTGGTGACCCGACTCGCGCCAGTTCGTACCTTGTGTCTGGAGACCCGGATCATGACAAGTCTTTCCCCAGTGTCGCGCCGCAAACTGCTGCGCGGCGCACTGGCCGTCGGCGCCGCCGGTGTCGTCGGCGGTGTCGCCGTCGAGGCGTTCACCACCGGCGCGTCGGCGCAGACCGACTCACAGGCCGCGGGCGGCGACGCCGAGCCCGTGGTCGCGCACGTCCGGGACGTCGCGTCGGGGGACATCGACATCTTCGTCGGCACCAAGCTGGTCCGGCTCAAAGACCCGCAACTGGCCGCCCGACTGGCCCAGGCCGCCCGCTGACGAGGAGTTTGACGTTGTCATCGCACCGCGAAGCCCCCGAGATCTCGCAGGACCCGGTCGCCGACTCGGCCGACCTGTACGCGTTCGTCAGCCCCGACGCGCCCAACACCGTCACGCTGATCGCGAACTACGTGCCGCTCCAGTCGCCCGCCGCCGGCCCGAACTTCTGGGAGTTCGGCGAGGACGTGCTGTACGAGATCAACATCGACAACGACGGCGACGGCCGGGCCGATGTGACCTACCAGTTCCGGTTCAAGACCGAACTGGGCAACAACAACACGTTCCTGTACAACACCGGCCCGATCCAGTCGCTGGACTCGCCGAACTGGAACCGCAAGCAGTTCTACGACGTCACGCGGATCAGCAAGGGCTACAGCCAGAAGCTCGGCGCCCACCTGCCCAGCCCGCCGTGCAACATCGGGCCACTGTCCACTCCGAACTACAGCAAGCTGGCCCAGGACGCCGTGCGCGACCTCGGCGGCGGCCGCAAGGTGTTCGCCGGGCAGCGCTCCGACGGCTTCTACGTCGACCTCGGGGCGATCTTCGACCTCGGCCGGCTGCGCCCGTTCGACGCCGCGCACAACAACTTCGGGCTGGCCAAGCTGGTCAACTCCGGCGGCGTGAACGCCACCAAGGACCTCAACGTGCACACCATCGCGTTGCAGGTGCCCATCTCCGACCTGACCCGCGGCGGCTACAACGCCAAGGACGTCAACAACCCGGCCGCCGTCATCGGGGTGTGGACCGCCGCCCGCCGGCAGCAGGTCAAGCTGTGGGACGACGTCAAGCGCCGCCACGAGTACTCCGGGCCGTGGACCCAGGTGTCCCGGCTGGGCAACCCGCTCGTCAACGAGGTGCTGATTCCCATGTCCCGCAAGGACGAGTGGAATCATTCGCAGCCGTCCGACGACAAGAACTTCGCCCAGTTCGTGACCAAGCCCGAGCTGGCCGGCCTGCTGCCCGTGCTGTACCCGGGCGCCTTCCCCAACCTGGACGCCCTGAACAAGTCCGGCAAGTCCCGCGACGACCTCGCCGCCGTGTTGCTGACCGGCCTGCCTTCCGGTGTCGTGAACGGGTTCCAGAACAACACCGGCCACATCCAGGCCGACATGCTGCGCCTGAACACCGCCGTGCCGCCGGCCATGAAGCCCAACATCCTCGGCGTCGTCGGCGGCGACCTGGCCGGCTTCCCCAACGGCCGCCGCGTCTACGACGACGTCGTGTCGATCGAGCTCCGCGCCATCGCCGGCGTCACCTTCAGCCTCATCGACAAGAACTTCAAGCCCGACGCCGTCGCCGGCCAGCTCACCGACGGCCTCACCCCCGCCAACCTCGACATCCAGTTCATGCCGCACTTCCCGTTCCTGGGCGTGCCCCACGACGGCTTCGACACCCCGGCGAAGTAGGAGCGTCCCCCTTGGCTGACAGCCTCGTCCTCGACATCGGCGGCGACATCGGCGCCCTGGTCATCCACACCGGACCCGACCTCGACTCCGCCGAGATCGAGCTCAGCCCCGTCGGTTCCGACCACCAGCGCTTTCACAACCAGGTCCACGCCCGCCACCTCCCCGACGGCATCCGCCACAACGCCGTCTTCCCCCGCGTCCACGCCGGCGCCTACAACATCTGGCGCGACCACCACACCCTCCACGGCACCATCACCGTCGAGGGCGGGCGAGTGGCGGAATACACCTGGTAATCCCCCGCGAGTAACGGGGGCCTGTGACGGCCGCTGTTGATGCGGGAAAATAGGCCGGCGTCCGTCCGGGACGCCGACGTGACTGTGATGCCTCGA
>NZ_JBFBAM010000037.1:0-88476 GCF_040682195.1 Kutzneria sp. NPDC051319
CCGCGAGTCCCGCTCTCGGGCAAGCATGTGTCGAGTTCCGTAACTCGACATTCAGTTGCCGGAGAGCGGGACTCGCGGTGTCACTGGCGGCGGAGGGCGGCCAGGGCCTCGTGGCGGACGGAGCCGGCGGAGGCTGCGGTGCCGACGGCCCAGACTGCGACGACCGCCACCACCCACGGCGCCGGCAGCAGCCGGTCCACCAGGGCCAGGCAGACGGTGGCGGCGAGCAGGGCGACCCGGAGCAGGCCGAGGTACCACCGCCGCCGTGCGGTGCCGAAGACCCTGGTGCCCACCAGGTAGATAGTCAGCCCGGCGGTGATGAACCAGGCCGCGGTGGACGGCGCGGGGTCCTGGAGCGACAGATTCACGCCGGCCGCGATCATGACCAGCGCGAAGGCCGGCGGCAGGTGCCCACCGGCGTAGAGGGAGTACGCCAGCGCGGGATTGCCGCCGGACAGGCTGAGCAGGCGCTCGTAGATCTCGGCCGCCGACGTGAAGTAGATCCACCACAGCGCCCCGGCCAGCACCAGCCCACCCACCAGCACCAGCCAGTACCCGAGGTCGTCGGACGGGCGCTTCAGCACCGCGCCGCCCACCGTGATCACGACCTCGCCGAGCAGCAGGATCATGAACAGGCCGAACCGCTCCGACAGGTGCGCCGAGTCCAGCGCCTGGTCGGGCTGCTTCGGCGGCGCGAGCAGCTCACGCCACCGGCTCTCCCGGCTCGGCCGCTTCTTGCCGCGACGGACATCGCGGTGGACGTCGCGGTGACTGCCGAGCAGCAGGAAACCGGCCTCCTGGAGCAGGGTGAAGCCCCACAGCACGTACAGCCACGGCCAGGGAAGGAACGCGGACACGGCGAACAGGACCGTCGACGCCGTGTAGCCCCAACTGATCCGGTGCTGGTCGAGCTCGCCCTTGGCCGGCCACCGGTGCGCGACCGCCAGGATCAGCCGGACGCCGGCCAACGCCAGCGCGAACACCGCCGGATGGCCTTCGAACACGTCATGCGCCTGGGTCGCCGCGATTGCGCACGGCACGGTGCCGAGGAGCACGAACAGCCGGTCGGCGACGCGCTTGTCGTCACCGCGGCGGTTGTACAGCACCGCGAACCCGATCCACGTCCACCACAACGTCGCGAACAGGCCCAGCGCCGCCGCCACCCGCGACCACTGCGGATCGGTCACGATGCCGTGCGCCACCTGGCCCACCGCGAACACGAACACCAGGTCGAAGTACAGCTCCACCCAGCCGACCCGCTTGCCGCCCTCGTCGCTCACGGCACGGATTCTGCCGTCCCGAAAAAATCTTCGGAAAAGGCCACGCCCGTTGTCGAGAACCCGTCGGCGGCTCCGTCCCAGGGGCACGAGCGGCCGTGAGGCCCGCTCCCAGCCCGAAGGAGTCGTCATGCAGCAGACCCAGGTCTTCGAGGTCCTCGACCGCCCGCTCAGCCAGGAGCTGCTGGCCCGTGACCTGTGCCGGCTGGCCTATGTGGCCAAGGACGGCACGCCGCGCAGCATCCCGATCGCCTTCACCTGGAACGGCGCCGAGATCGTGCTGTGCACCAGCAAGAACGCGCCCAAGCTGCATGCGCTGCGGGCGAACCCGGCCGTGGCCATCACTATCGACACCGAGGTTCACCCGCCGAAGATCCTGCTGGTCCGGGGCCTGGTCGAGCTGGACGAGGTCGACGGCATCCCGGCCGAGTACCTCCAGATGAACGGGTCCTACGAGATGACCGCCGAGCAGCGCGTCGAGTGGGAGGCCGAGGTCCGGTCGCTGTACGACGGCATGGTGCGGGTGGTCATCAGGCCGACCTGGGCCAAGCTCATCGACTTCGAGACCACCCTGCCGTCCCCGGTCGAGGAGCTGGTCCGGCAGCGGGCCGAGCGTCAGAGTGCTTGAAGCACTATGACTTCAGTGACAACTAAAACGAGGCTCCTCGACAAACGACAACCGCCAGTGAATTGCCGATACAAACAACAACCCTTGATCGGCCAAGGCGTTCGGGTGATATCCGCGGAAACGGCCTCGCGACGTCCCGGTTCGGGACGAAAGTCGGGCCTTCCCGCCACTCGACTCCGGAGGCGACGTGCCACACAACCCCAATCAGCCCAGAGGCGCCGACGGAAAATGGGTCAAGGGCAAAGGCACTGCTGGCGCGGTGGTCGCGGGATTGGTGGCCGGCCTGCTGGCGGCGGCCAACGGCGCGGATGTCACGACGTCCGTCGGCACGGTTCTCGACACCGCCACCAGCCAGGAAGCCGAAACGGCGACCAGTCGTGACGCGGCGAAGAAAGGCAATGAGAAGGAAGCATGGCAGCGGCTGGCGCTCAAGGAGATCGAGCGGAAGGTGAAGGACGGTCTTCGGTGCTCGGTGCAGTCCTTCGGGCAAGTCCAGCAGTTCTTCGTGAACCACCCGTGCACAAAGCTGGATCAGCTCGTGTACGGACTGGAGGACACGAACGGCAACGTCATCATCGGCACGGTGATGTGGGTGACCATGCCGTCGGCGGCCGAAGCCGAGGAGCTCCGCAAGGTGGAGGATGTCTACGGCAGCGGCGACGTCACGCCGTTCACGTCCGAGATCCTGGGGGTCGGCGGCGTCAAGTTCACCGGACAGCACTACCGCGCCCGATTGGACGGCCCCCTGTTCGTCATCTCCGAGACGGAGCCGTTGCGGGGCCGGCCGTCGGACGAGCTGCTGCTGGACGTGGCGACGGTCGCGGATGTGTTGCCACCGCTGTGAACGGGGAGCGCCGGGCAAGGTGCGTGAAGGCGATGAAACGGGCATCTCTACGATGTGCCGGTGCACCTGGGCGAGATGGTGGCAGGACTGCGCACCGGCCGTGGCTTGTCGCAGGAGCAGTTGGCGGAGCAGAGCGGGGTGAGCGTCCGCGCGATCGGCGAGATCGAGCGCGGCGCCACCCGCCGCCCGCACCGCGAGACGCTCCGCGCCCTCATCGGGGCCATGAACCTGACGCCGGGGGAGCAGCAGGCGCTCGCCGGCGCCGCCCGGTCCGCACCGCCGCCGGACACCCGTCGCCGGCGGACAACAACCCGACCGGCGCTGCCGGCCCCGGTCACGTCGATCGTCGGCCGGTCCGACGATCTCGCTGCGGTGCAACGGCTTGTGCAGGATTCCGCGGTCCGCCTGGTCACGATCACCGGCACGGGTGGGGTCGGCAAGACCCGTCTCGCGGTCGAGGTGGGCTGGCAGGTGGCGGCACGCTTCGACTCCGTGCACGGCCTCGACTTGAGCCCTCTTCGACACCCGGACGACGTCCCGCAGGCGCTGGCCGAGTCCCTGCGCACCTCGGACCCGGCCGCGCTGATCGGCGACGGGCGATGGCTGTTGGTGCTCGACAGCTTCGAACACGTGGCCGCGGCGGCCACCTCCGTGGGGGCGCTGCTGGCCGGATGCTCGCGGCTGACCGTGTTGGCGACGAGCCGGTCTCCGTTGCGGCTGCGGGGCGAGCACCTCTGGCCACTGGCCCCACTGTCCACTCCGGACGGTGACGACACGGCCGCGCTGGCCGACAACGCGGCGGTCCGGCTCCTGGTCGAACGCACCGCCGCAGTTCGGCCGGGATTCACGCTCACCGAGGCCAACGCCGGCGCGGTCGCCGCGTTGTGCCGGCGGCTGGACGGCCTGCCGCTGGCCCTGGAACTGGCCGCCGCCCGGCTGCGCACCCAGGCCCCCGCCCAGGTGCTGGCCCAGGTTCGCGACCTGCACGGCGACGCCGTGGACCTGGCCGACCGGCACCTCAGCCTGCGCCGCACGGTCGAGTGGAGCACGCGTGGGCTCACCGATCCGGACCGTCGGCTGTTCGGCCTCCTCGGCGCGTTCGCCGGCGGCGCCGATCCGGTCGACATCGAGGCCGTGCTGGGCGCACCGCCGTTGTCGTTGGCGACGCTCGCCGCGAACAGCCTGGTCACCGTCGCCGAGCAGGCCGGCAACACCAGGATCGGCATGCTGGACACCATCCGCGAGGTGGTGGAGGACCAGCTCACCGGCCACGGTGATCGGGCCGCCCATGCCGGCCACTTCCTGCGCCTCGTCCGCGACGGCGACCCCCGGCTGGCCGACGAGCTGGAGAACGTGCGGGCCGCCGTGCAGCACGCCACTGACTCTGCGCCGACCTTGCTGGACGTCGCGACCGTGCGGGCGTTGACCAGCCACTACGTGGCCCGGGGACGGTTCGCCGAGGGGCGGCGGATGTTGACCGTCGCGGCCGACGCCGCACCCACCGAGCAGGCTCGGGCCTGGGCCCTGCACGGGGCCGCAGTGACGGCGAACGAGAGCGGCGATCCCGAGGCCGCGCTGGCGTTGGCCACCGCTGCGGCCGACATCTTCGGCGTCGACCCGGACGGCCGGGCTGCGACGCTGACCCTGATCGGCAACGCCCACAAGTTCGCCGGCCGCCACGACGAGGCCGCGGCCGCGTACACCGGCGTCCTCGACCAGGCTCGACTCACCGGCGATTCCCGCCGGGAGACCATCGCCCTGAACAACCTCGGCGCGCTTGCCCACGACCGCGGCGCCTACGCCGAGGCCATCGACTACCACCGCGCAGCCCTAAGCCGTAAACGCGAACTCGGCGACCGCCGCGGCGTCGCCGTCGCTCAGCTCAACCTCGGCGCCGTCCGCAACGACACCGGCGCTCACGCCGAGGCCGCCGCCCTGCTGGCCGAGTCCGCCGCCACCTTCGCCGCCCTCGGCGAACCCGGCTCCGAGGCCTTCACCCTGGCCCTCCTTGCCCAGTCCCAGGCCGGTCTCGCCCGCTGGTCCGACGCCACCGCCACGGCTCGCCGCGCGCTGGACCTGGCCCGCCGCGTCGAGCACGCCCAGGCCATCGGGCTGGCCCTGTTCGCCCTCGGCCAGACCACCGCCGCCGACGGCGACCACAGCGGCGCCACCCGCTTCTTCCACGAGGCACTCACGTTCCCGCTCGGCCGCCCCGACCAGGCTCGCGTCCACGAGCACCTCGCGCAGCTCTGATTCTGCCGGCTTTTCCGCCGGTTCGGCCTGGAGTCGGCGTGCGGTGATCTCTACCGTCTCCCGGGTCACGGCCCGTATTTGTCTGTCATTGAGGAGACGCATGCCGTTGTTATCCCGCGCGTTCCGTGCCGCGGTGCTGGTTCCGCTCGCGATCGCCGCCGTGGCGCTGACCGGCGCCACACCGGCGTCGGCCGACAACACCATTCCGCCGCCGGTGAGCGGCGATGTGCTGTATTGGTGGACCAACACCGGCAATGACGGCACCGGCGTCAAGTGCATGCAGGTCGACCCGGGGCGCGACGACGACTTCGCCCCGGTGGACCAGTACCACTGCCAGTACCGCAACAACCAGGGCTGGCGGATGGGCTCGGTCAACGGCGACCCCACCGTGTTCTGGCTGCAGAACGTGGCCTCGGGCAAATGCCTGGACGACTACGCCTACGGCATGAACCAGGGCAACCCGATCATCCAGTACACCTGCCTGATCGGCACGAACCAGCAGTGGCGCATGATCTGGAACTACAACGACGGCAGCGCGCAGTTCCAGAACGTGAACAGTGGCCTGTGCCTGTCGGTGGACGCCATCAACTCCAGCAACTCCGGGGTTTTCGTGCTCAACCCCTGTTATGTATTATTCAAGGAGGGGTACTAGCCGATCTGGGCGGGCTGACCAAAGCCCCCCGGCCCACGCTTGCCACTGCCGGGCAGGCGTGGCCCGTGGACTCAGAACGCCGGCAGCGTGTGCCAGGCCTGCCCGGCGTCGGGCGCGTCGTCCCGGACGACGGTGCCCTCGATCAGCCCGTACGGCCGGTCGGCTGCGTAGAAGACCTCGTTGTCGTTGGCCAGCCCGAACTTGCCGAGATCGACCACGAAGTGATGCTTGTTGGGCAACGAGAGCCGCACCTCGGCGATCTCCGGACGGGCCTCGATCACGGCCTGGCCCATCGCGTACAGGGTCTGCTGCAGCGACAGGCTGTGCGTGTCCGCGAAGGCGGCGAGCAGCGCGGCGCGGGCTTCGGCGAAGCTCTTGTCCCACTCGACATCCAGCCCCGAGAAGCGCCACTGGGCGCTGACGGCGGTGGCCAGGATGCGGTCGTTGGTCTCGGGCAGGGTCGTGTACTTGTCACGGGGATAGCCGTGGAACTCCGACCCGGTCGTCTTCAACACGATCAGGTCCCGCAGCCCGGACACGACCCACGCGTCGGAGCCGTCGATGGTCACGGCCGTAGTGCGCTTCTCGTCGGAGCCGCGGACGAAGGAGTGGTCGTTGGCGGCGATCCGGCCCCAGCCGTGTTCGTCGATCAACACCCGGGCGCCGGTGATCTGGTCGAAGGAACCGACGAAATGCCGGCCCAGGCGCAGCGCGAACTCCTCGATCTCGCCGACCGGCGCCTCCTTGGCGAAGGCGTAGACGGTGTTCTTCTGCGTGTCGGTGGGCACCACTCCGGAGTTGTCGCCGGTCAGGTGGGTGTCGGCCAGGTCGCCACGCAGCGAGGTGCTCACCGTCAGATCCCGCAGCGAGTGCACGGAACCGTTGCGGGACACCGTCACCAGGCGGTTCTCGGCCTTGCCGTACTGGTTGGGACCAAGGTGGACGGCCACGATCAGCTCCCTCGGTAGCTGGTGAAGGAAAACGGGCTCAGCAGGACCGGCACGTGGTGGTGCCGGTCGGGGTCGGTGATCCGGAACGTCACGGTCACCTCGGGGAAGAAGGCCTCGCGGCCCACCCGCGCGAAGTAGGTGTCGGTGTCGAAGACCAGCCGGTACACGCCGGCCTCCACGTGGTCGGGGCCCAGCGTGCGGCAGCGGCCGTCGTCGTCGGTGACGCCGTCGCCGATGATCCGGCCGTCGGATTCCAGCCGCACCAGCACGCCCTGGGCGGGTTGGCCGGAGGTGGTGTCGAGCACGTGCGTGGTGATCATTGGACGACCTTCGCCAGGCGCAGCAGCGCGATCTTGCCGAGTTCTCGGACGGTGACGGCCAGTTCGGTGTCGGGGTCGTGGGCCAGCCGCTCGCGGAGGTCGGCCAGCAGCTCGTCCCCGCCGCGGCCGGCGGCGCAGACCAGGTAGATCCGGCCGAACCGCCGCTCGTACTCGCGGTTGGCCGTGACGAACTCGGCGGCGTTGTCCACTCCGGACTGTTCGGCCCGTGACGTGGCGCTGCCGGTCTTGTCGCCGATGCGCGGGTGGCCGGCCAGCGCGAGCTCGACCTCCTCGGCGGTCAGCGTCGTCGCCGCCCGCTCGGCTACGGCGAACAGCGCCTCGGGGGAGTCGTAGGGCTGCCCGTCGAGCACGGTCCGCACCCAGCGGGGCACCGCCAGGCACTCGGCCAAGGCTCCCTCGGTCAGCGCTGCCTCGTCGAGGTTCATGTCCAGCGACGGTAGAAGCGCCGGCCGACGGATGTCAACAATTTGTTGAAGTCGATCATGACTGGGACCGGTTCAGGTAGTTGTAGACCGTGAACCGCGTGACCCCGAGCGCCTCGGCCACCGTGGGCACCGACTTCCGCATCTCGAAGGCCCCGCGTTCCTCCAGCAGCCGCACCGCCCGCTGCTTGTCGGCGCGGGACAGCGAGCTCAGCGGCCCGCCGAACTCCGCCTCCACCTCCGCGAGCACCCGATCCAGCGCCCCGACGCCGACCGGCTGATCGTCGGCCGCGTCACCGCTCTGCGCGCTCGCGACCGCCCCTTCCGGCGGACTCGCGTCGCCCGGCACTCCCAGCCGTAACGTCACGCGGGTTGCCCCGCCGGCCAAGGCCGCGCGGAAGATCTCCGGCAGTGCGTTCAACACCTCGTCCGACGGCCCCCGCACGGTCGTGCCGAGAGGCCCGAATGTCGTGTCCAGGCCCGCCTTCTGCGCCTGCTCGGCGGCCTGCGCGGCATGCGCGGGCGGTTCCCCGCCGGGCTCGGCGCGGAACGGCTCGGTGGTGAACTCGGCCTCCAGATCCACCGCCGAACCGTAGCGCCGACCGTTGACCGGCCGCAGCGGAGCGTTCTACTCTCTCACTACTCGGAAAAGTAATTCCGCGATACGGAAATCGGAGTGATCCGGTGCTTCTCGACGCCAACCTCTCGATCCTGTTCACCGAGCTGCCCCTGCTGGAGCGGCCGGCCGCGGCGGCCAAGGCCGGCTTCGACGCGGTGGAGTTCTGGTGGCCGTTCGACACCGCGAACCCGACGCCGGCGCAGGTCGACGCCTTCGTCGACGCCCTCGACACGGCCGGCGTGAAACTGGTCGGCCTCAACTTCTTCGCCGGCGACATGCCGGCCGGCGACCGCGGCGTGGTCTCCTGGCCCGGCCGCCAGACGGAGTTCAACGCCAGCGTGGAGATCGCCGTCGACATCGCCCGCCGCACCGGCTGTCGCACCTTCAACGCCTTGTACGGCAACCGGATCGCCGGCTTCACACCGTCCGAACAGGACGAACTGGCGACCGCCAACCTCACCGTCGCGGCCACCGCCGTGCAGGCGGTAGGCGGCACGATCGTGCTGGAGCCGCTGTCGGGCGCGCCGGACTACCCACTGCTGACCGCGGCGGACGCGCTGGCCGTGGCCGACCGGGTACCGCTGGACAACGTGGCCCTGCTCTGCGACCTCTACCACCTCGCCGTCAACGGCGACGACCTCGATTCCGTGACCAGCAAGCACATCGACCGCATCGGCCACGTCCAGTTCGCCGACGCCCCCGGCCGCGGCGAGCCCGGCAGCGGGCAGCTGGAGCTGCTGCGACACCTGACCACCTTGTCCGCCAACGGTTATCGCGGTCACGTCGGCGCCGAGTACCGGCCGACCGGCGCGACCGCCGACAGTTTTGGCTGGCTGCCGACATTCCAGAAGGAGGCGTCATGAGCAAGATCGGCTTCATCGGCCTCGGCATCATGGGCTCGCCGATGGCCGGCCACCTGGTCGCCGCCGGCCACACCGTCACCGGCTTCGACCTGTCCGAACCGGCCCTGGCCAAGCTGGTCGAGGCCGGCGGACACCGGGCCGCCGATGTCACCGAGGCGATCGCCGGCGCCGAGGTCGTGATCACGATGCTGCCGCAGGACGAGCACGTCGAGGCCGTGACGACCGAGGTCATCGCGGCCGGCGCGGCCGGCCTGCTGCTGATCGACATGAGCACGATCCGCCCCGAGACGTCGAAGAACGTGGCGGAATCGGCCGCACACAAGGGAATCCGCGTGCTGGACGCGCCCGTGTCGGGCGGCGAGGCCGGGGCCAGGAACGCGGCACTGTCCATCATGGTCGGTGGCACGGCCGAGGACTTCGCCGAGGCGCTGCCGCTGCTGCAGAACCTGGGCAAGACCATCGTGCACGTCGGCCCGCACGGCGCCGGCCAGGTCGTGAAGGCGGCCAACCAGCTGGTCGTCGGCGGCACCTACGCCCTGGTGGCCGAGGCGATCGTGCTGCTGGAAGCGGCCGGCGTCGACGCGCGGGCCGGCATGGACGTGCTGGCCGGCGGCCTCGCCGCCAGCCGCATCCTCGACCTCAAACGCGAGTCGATGATCGCCCGCAACTTCCAGCCGGGCTTCCGGATCGACCTGCACCACAAGGACATGGGCATCGTGCAGGCCGCCGCGCGGCAGGCCGATGTGTCGCTGCCGATGGCCGGCCTGGTCGCGCAGCTCATCGCCGCCGCCCGCGCCATGGGCCACGGCTCGCTGGACCACTCCGCGCTGCTCAAGGTCGTCGAGACCCTGTCAGGAAAGGCGTAGCCATGCCGAAGATCCCCGTCATGCAGGCGGTCGTCGAGGTGCTCGCGTCCGAGGGTGTCGACATCGTGTACGGCTGCCCCGGCGCCGCGATCCTGCCGTTCTACGCGGCGCTGGAACAGAGTTCGCTCAACCACCTGATCGTGCGCCACGAAGAGGGCGCCACCCACATGGCCGACGGCTGGGCCCGCACCACCGGCAACGTCGGCGTCGCCGTCGGCACCTCCGGCCCGGCCGGCACCAACATGATCACCGGCCTCTACACCGCGCAGGCCGACTCGGTGCCGATCCTGTGCGTCACCGGCCAGGCCGTCTCCAGCAAGCTGCACCAGGAGGCGTTCCAGGCGGTCGACATCGTGGAGATCGCCAAGCCGGTCACCAAGTGGGCGGTGCAGATCAAGGAGGCCGCGCAGGCCCCGTGGATCTTCCGCGAGGCCTTCCGGATCGCCCGCTCCGGCCGTCCCGGCCCAGTCCTCATCGACCTGCCGCTGGACGTGCAGAAGCAGGAGATCGAGTGGGACGGCGCGATCGACGCCCCGCTGCCGATCGAGGCCGTCACCCCGCACCAGCCCCGCGTCGAACGCGCCCTGGACATGCTGCTGGCGGCCGAGCGACCGCTGCTGCTGGCCGGTGGCGGCGTGATCGGCGGCGAGGCCTCCGCCGTGCTGCGCGAGGTCGCCGAGCTGCTGGGCGTGCCGGTGCAGATCACGTTGATGGGCAAGGGATGCCTGCCCGATGACCACGAGCTGTTCGCCGGCATGGCCGGCATCCAGACCAGCCAGCGTTGGGCCAACGCCCTGTTCCTGGAGTCCGATTTCGTGCTGGCCCTGGGCGCTCGGTTCGGCGACCGGCACACCGGCGACCTCGCCGTCTACCGGGGCGATCGCAAGTTCGTCCACGTGGACGTGGACCCGTTGCAGATCGGGCGCGTCTTCGGGCCGGACCTCGGCGTCGTCTCGGACACCAAGCTGTTCCTGGAGGCGCTGCTCAAGGCCGCTCAGCAAAGGCACGCAAAGCGATCCTGGCAGCAGTGGGTGGCCCGGATCGAGGAGCTGCGCACGCAGCTGCCGCGGCGGGACGACTTCGACACCGTGCCGATCAAGGCGCCGCGCGTGTTCCGTGAGATCAACGAGTTCTACGGCCCGGAGACGTACTTCGTCACCGCGATCGGGCTCTACCAGATCTGGTCCGGGCAGTTCCAGCGCACGCACCTGCCCCGGCACTACCAGGTCTGCGGGCAGGCCGGCCCGCTCGGCTGGGAGATCCCGGCGGCGATCGGCGTGCGCACGGCCAGGCCGGACGCCGAGGTCGTCGCGGTGGTCGGCGACTACTCCTTCCAGTTCCTGGTCGAGGAGCTGGCGGTGGCCGCGCAGTACGACGTGCCGTTCGTGCTGATCATGCTGAACAACGAGTACCTGGGCCTGATCCGGCAGGCCGAGACCGGCTACAACATGAACTACCAGGTCGACATCCACTACGACGAGTACGGCGCGGACAACGTCAAGATCATGCAGGCCTACGGCTGCTCGGGCCGCCGGGTCACCGAACCGGGCGAGATCACCGACGCCCTGGCCTGGGCCCGCAAGGAGGCCGGCCGGACCAGCCGGCCGGTGCTGGTCGAGATCATGATCGACCGGGCCGCCAACGCGTCCATGGGCAGCGCGCTGAACACCGTCGTCGAGTTCGAGCCGGTCAGCTGAGGACGATGAAGGTCCTGCTGGCCCCGGACAAGTTCAAGGGCACGCTCGCCGCCGGCCAGGTCGCCGACCACCTGGCGGCCGGCCTGCGGCGGGTCCGGCCCGACCTGGAGGTGCGGGTGGTGCCGGTCGCCGACGGCGGCGAGGGCACCGTGGACGCCGCCTGCGCCGCCGGCTTCGACCGCCTCGTCACGACCGTGACCGGGCCGCTGGGCAGCCCGGTGCGGGCGATGCTGGGCCTGCGCGGCGGCACGGCCGTCCTGGAGCTGGCACAGGCGTCCGGCCTCGGCTGGGGCAGCTCACCGATGTCGGCGTCGAGCTACGGCGTCGGCGAGCTGATCCGGGTGGCCATGGATATCGGCTGCTCCCGGATCGTGCTCGGCCTTGGCGGCAGCGCCTGCACCGACGGCGGCGCCGGCATGCTCCGGGCCCTCGGGGCGCTGGTCATGGACGCCGACGGTGTGCCGGTGGAACCGGGCGGTGGCGGCCTGGCCCGCGTCGCCCGACTCGATCTGAGCGGCCTCGACAGCCGCCTGGAGCAGGTCGAACTCGTGCTGGCCACCGACGTCGACAATCCGCTGTCCGACGCCGCCCCGGTCTACGGGCCGCAGAAGGGAGCCAGTCCACTCCAGGTGGCGTTGCTGGGCCAGGCGCTGGCCCACTGGGCCGAAGTCGTCGGCGGCGATCCGACGCTGCCCGGTTCCGGCGCGGCCGGGGGAGTGGGCTACGCGGCGCTGGCGGTGCTCGGGGCCGTGCGCCGAGCCGGCGTGGACGTGCTGCTCGACCTGCTGGGATTCGGTGACGCCGTGCACGACGCTGCCCTCGTCATCACGGGCGAGGGCTCCCTCGACGCCCAGTCCCTACGTGGCAAGGCCCCGGTCGGCGTCGCGCGGGCGGCCGGGGGAGTGCCGGTGGTGGCCGTGGCCGGCGTCTGCTCGCTGACGGCCGAGGACCTGGTCGGAACCGGGATCAGCGCCGCCTACGCGCTGACCGACCTCGAACCCGACCCGGCGCGGTGCCGGGCTCGACCGGGCCCCTTGCTGGAGCGGACCGCGGAGCGCATCGTGAGAGATCACCTATGCTGCTGAGCGGGGCCGAGGAGGATCTATGTCCACAATGGATCTGACGTTGGTGGCGCGGCGGGCGGTCACGCCGAACGGCATCGAGGCGGTCGAGGTCGGCGTCCGTGACGGGCGTATCGCCGCGGTCGAGCCGATGGGCGCCTCGCTGCCGTCGGAGGCCACGGTCTGGCTCGACGACGACGAGGTGCTGCTGCCGGGCCTCGTCGACACGCACGTGCACGTCAACGATCCCGGCCGTAGCGAGTGGGAGGGCTTCGACACCGCCACCCGGGCGGCCGCGGCGGGCGGCGTCACGACGATCGTCGACATGCCGCTCAACAGCCTGCCGCCGACCGTCGACCCGGACGCGTTGCAGGTCAAGCGCAAGGCGGCGGCCGGCCGGGTCTACGTCGACGTCGGCTTCTGGGGCGGCGCCGTGCCCGGCAACCTCGCCTCGCTGCCCCCGCTGCACGAGGCCGGGGTGTTCGGCTTCAAGTGCTTCCTGCTCGACTCAGGCGTCCCGGAGTTCCCGCCGCTGACCCATTTCGAGCTGGCCGACGCGCTGCGGGTGCTGCGGGACCTCGACGCCCTGATGATCGTGCACGCGGAGGACGCCGAGGTCATCGACGCCGCGCCGCCCTCGTGCGGCCGCCGCTACCGTGACTTCCTGGCCTCCCGGCCGCGCCGGGCCGAGAACGAGGCGATCAAGGCCGTGATCGCGCTGGCCCGCCGGACCGGGGCCCGCGTGCACATCCTGCACCTGTCCTCGGCCGACGCGCTGCCGCTGATCGCCGACGCCAAGGACGAGGGTCTGCGCATCACCGCCGAGACCTGCCCGCACTACCTGTGCTTCACCGCTGAGGACATCCCCGACGGCGCCACCCAGTTCAAGTGCTGTCCGCCGATCCGTGAGGACGCCAACCGCGACGCCCTGTGGCGGGGCCTGGCCGACGGCGTGATCGACTTCGTGGTCAGCGACCACTCGCCGTGCACCGAGGACCTCAAACGCCTGGACACCGGCGACTTCGGGCACGCGTGGGGCGGCGTCGCCAGCCTCCAGCTCGGGCTGCCGGCCGTCTGGACCGAGGCCCGTCGCCGCGGCTTCGACCTGTCCCAGGTCGTCTCCTGGATGGCCGCGAAACCCGCCTTGCTCGCGGGATTCGCACGCAAGGGCCGCATTGCTGTCGGCGCCGATGCCGACCTGAGCATGTTCGCCCTGGACCAGCCGTTCACCGTCGATGTGCACAAGCTGGCCCACCGCAACCCCGTCACCCCGTATCACGGCCGCGACCTCACCGGCGTCGTGCGCGGCACCTGGCTGCGCGGCCGCAGCATCGTCGGCGAGCAGCCGTTCGGACAACTACTCACCAGAGGAGATTCATGACCCCGGCCTGGACCACGCTTCCCGATCTCGCCTCTCGCCGGCTGGGCGGCGGGGTGCCCTGGGCCAACGACGAGTTCTTCGCCGAGCGGGAGAACCTGATCAAGCCGGAACCGCCCGTGTTCCAGACCTACACCTTCGGTCACAAGGGCCAGGTCTACGACGGCTGGGAGACCCGCCGGCGCCGGGAGCCGGGCGTGGACCAGGCGATCGTCCGGCTCGGTGTGGCCGGTGTCGTGCGCGGGGTCATCGTCGACACGGCGTTCTTCAAGGGCAACTACCCGCCCGAGGCGTCCGTCGAGGCGTGCGCTCTGGAGGGCTACCCCAGCGGCGAGGAGCTGGCCGCCGCGTCCTGGCACACCATCGTGTCGCGGGCCAAGCTGGCCGGCGACTCCGAGAACGTCTTCGACGTCGACTCCGACCGCCGCTGGACCCACGTGCGGCTCACCATCTACCCCGACGGCGGCGTCGCCCGTCTCCGCGTGCACGGCGAGCCCGTGGCCGACCCCCGGCTCCTGATCGGCACCGTCGACCTGGCCGCGTTGGAGAACGGCGGCGAGGTCCTCGACGCCAGCAACGTCTTCTACTCCAAGCCCACCAACCTCATTTCCCCCGGCCTCGCCGCCGTGATGGGCGACGGCTGGGAGACCGCCCGCCGCCGTGACGACGGCAACGACTGGGTGCTGCTGCGGTTGGCGGCCGAGGGCGTGCTGTCCGTCGCCGAGGTCGATACCAGTCACTTCAAGGGAAACGCCCCCGGCTGGGCCCGTCTGAGCGGCTGCGCCGACCGCGTCGACGACCCCTCCGCGTGGTTCGAGCTGTTGCCCCGCACCAGGTTGCAGCCCGACACCCGCCACCGCTTCGTGCTCGACGTCGACCGTCCCGTGCAGCACGTGCGTTTGGACGTCTTCCCCGACGGCGGTATGGCCCGCCTCCGCTTGACCGGCGCCCCCACCGAACGCGGCCGTTCGTCCTTGCTACGCCGCTGGTTCAACGCCCTCCCGGCCGATCACGCCATGACCGTCTTCGACAACAAGGCCGTCGTGGACGCCCGCCCGCTGGACGCCGACCAGCCCCTGCCACACGTCCTCAGCCGCCTGATTTGTTGATCACCCCAAACGGCACGTGCACGCCGGGCACGTGCAGCTCGGCGAGGTTCTCGGGCTTGTCGTCGAAGAAGATGTGTGGCCGTAGGACATCGAGCACGCCAGCCTTCTCTATGCCTCCGAGGAAAAATGCCTCGTTGACCGTCACACCCCACCGCTTGAGGCTTGTCACGGCTCGCTCATGCGTAGGCGCATTGCGGGCCGTGACAACGGAGATCCTCAGCCGGCGGTGATACCCGGGGCACTCGATGCTGTATTGCTCTTCACGCTTCTGGATCGCGTTGAGGCTGGCCAGGAAGTCCTTGAGCGGCCCCTCTCCGTGCGGCGTAACCATGTTGGCGACCTCATGTCCCTTGAAGGCAGGCAGGCCTTCCTTCTCCCATACCTGGTCTGAGACGTCGTCGGCCAAGACACCGTCGAAGTCGAACGCGATGCGGAGGTCTTTGTCGTTGGGATCGTCGGTGAAGGCGGTGTCGAGCACGCGGCCTGCCGGGAGCTTCATGTCTACCGCTGCGCGCACATCTCTGTCGTCCGCCGACAAAAACAGTGACATGTTCAGTGGTGGCATGAACTGATAGGGGGCACGGCCCTGGCTGAAGATCGCGCGAGTGATAGCAAGCTCGTGGTGAGCGATTGATCGCATGACTCGGAGACCTGTATCGGGGTCGTTGCGCGAAAGGATGATCACCTCGACCAGCGGGTCATCCTCGGGTCTGAGGTCGTTGAGCGAAAGCAGCCGGCTCACGAAGGGGAAGGCCTTGCCTTCGGCCAGGGGCACTTCGAGGTTGGCCTCCTGATAGTGGCGATAGGCTTCCTCGCCTTTGGTTTCGAACACCTTGTTCGACTCGGTCAGATCGAACAGGGCGCTGGACGCGATACCGACTACCAGTCGGTTTTTGAGGTCGTAAGGCATGGCGCGCCTCCCGGACAGTGGTTCGTGTTTGGAAGTCGCGCGGGCCGGGCGGTTGGTTACTTCTTTCTCTCTCCCCACCCAGCTACTGGCAGGTTTTCGCGGTGCGTCCCTTCCAGGCGCCGCCCCGCCCCAGCCAGTGTCGCCGCGCCGAGTCGACGGTCATCGCCGTGTACAGCACCGCCACCGCCGGCAGCGCCGGGGCCAGCCACAACGGCAGCCGGTACATCCGCAGCATCGGCCCGTACGTCGCCGCCATGATCACCCAGGCCAGCAGGCCCAGCACCCGGACCTCCATCGGCCCGACGGCGACGGCCAGCGGCGGCACCACGAAGATCAGCAGTAGCCCCAGCACACACCCGGCCAGCAGCAGCGGTGACGTCCTCAGCTGTGTGTAGGCCGAGCGGGCCACCATGTTCCACAGGTCCGCCAGCCTCGGGTACGGCCGCCGGCTGGTGATCGACGTCGACAGCCCCAGCCACGTCCGGTGGCCGGCGCCCTTCAACAGCTGCCCGAACGCCACGTCGTCGATCAGCGCGTCCTTGATCACCGCCAGGCCCCCGGCCCGCTCCAGCGCCTCCTGCCGCACCAGCATGCAGCCGCCCGCCGCGGCTCCCACCCGTGACCGCGGGTCGTTCACCCGGCCGAACGGGAACAGCAGGCTGAAGAAGTAGACAAAGGCCGGCACGATCAGCCGCTCCCACCACGTTTCCGTGCGCAGCAACGCCATCTGCGACACCAGGGCCCGGTCGTCGGCCACTGCGGCCACCACCAGCTTGCGCACCCCGTCGGCCGGGTGCGCGATGTCCGCATCCGTGAACAGCAGGTACTCGCCGTCGCTGGCGTTGTTCACCCCCGTCTGCATCGCCGCCACCTTGCCCGCCCAGCCCGGCGGGGGCCCGTCGCTGCGGACGATGTCCAGCCGCCCCGTGCCCACCGCCCGCGCCGCCTGCGACGTGCCGTCCGTGCTGGCGTCGTCCACCAGCACCACCCGGAACGGCCCCGGGTAGTCCTGCCCCAGCAGCGTCGGCAGGGTCAGGCCCAGGATCTCCGCCTCGTCCCGTGCCGGCACCACCGCCACGACGGCCGGCCATCGATCCACCGGCCCGCCGGCCGGCAGCCGTTGCGTCGTTCGCCAGAACCCGCCGTGCGCCAGCAGGAGGTACACCCACGCCAGCGCCGCCACCCCGGTCACGATCAGCACGCGGGCGAGTATTGCCGATCATGACCGTTCTGCCGGCCGCGACAGACCGGGAGCAGGGGTGTTGACTGGGACGCGTGATGATCCGGAAGAGCACCCTCGGCCAGAGATCCACCGTGTCCCGCCTGATCGCCGCGCTGGAACGGCGGGAGCTGACGATCTTCGCCCACATCGACCACGCGGCCCACGCGCGGCAGGCGGACCTGCGGCTGCCCGCGATCGACGTGCTGGTCTTCGGCAACCCGAAGGCGGGCACGGGGCTCATGGCGGCCGACCCGCGGGTGGGGCTGGACCTGCCGCTGCGCATGCTGGTGTGGGAGGGCGAGCCGCAGCAGGCCTTCGTCGGCCACCACGACCCGAGGGAACTGGCCGGCGAGTACGACCTGGCCGAGCACAAGGAAACCCTGGACCGCATGGCGGAGCTGCTGGAGTCGGTGGCGGCCGAAGCCGCGGGGCAGTGACGGGCCGCGATCGCCCGGGTCGACATGAGTGATCGCCTGATGCCGCAGCGGTAATCGCCGGGGCGGCGTGGAAGAGTTGACCACCGTGCGGAAGAAGTACACGATGACGGCGCTCGTCCTCGGTGTGGTGGCAGTGGTCGGGGTGGGTCTGCTGGTGTGGTCCACGTTGACGACCCAGGTCCAGAACCAGGCGGCGGCCCAGCAGCAGTGCGCGCAGCCCGACGAGGTGGACATCTACCTCCACGACGACGCCGAGTTACCCAAGATCCAGGCCCAGGTGCTGGCCACGCACCAGGACGTGGAATCCGTGACCACACAGACCAAACAGCAGTCCTACGCCGACTTCGCCCGCATGTTCGCCGACCAGCCCGACGTGCTGAAGACGGCCAGGGTGGACGCGATGCCGGCGCTGGTGAAGGTGCGGCCCAAGCCGGTGTGTCGGCCGGCGCGCTGGGGGACACCCTGACCCAGCAGTTCCCGCCGCCGTCGGAGATCCACCGCCTGATCTGCAGCGAACTCCAGCACTGACCGTTCGTCGGAACCGATAGTCATCCCACGTCCGATTCGCGCTGTACACCCGCCGAACGGCCGGTGTCCGATAAGTCGTTTCCTCCTAGAGTGACCTGTTCTACGGGCCCTGAGGAGGGAAAATGACAGGTCGGTTACGCGTGCTCGCGGCCGGTGTCGCGCTGGTGGCTCCGTTGCTCGCGGTGACGGGAGCCACGGCGACGGCCGCGCCGGATTCGTCGTACAAGATCCCGTCGATGCTCAGACAGCAGGCCGACCAGGTGTCCCGGCTGGGACCGGCCACGGCCGGCAGGCTGAACGCCCACGCGGTGGAGATGGACCAGGCCGGCATCGGCGTCCAGGTGTTCGCCGACGGCCCGGTCACCGCCGACCAGGAGAACCAGCTCCGGTCGCTGGGCGTGACCGTGAAGACCAACGCGGCCAAGCTGGCCGACGTGCCGGGCGCCGAACTGCCCGCCGCCGGCCTGGTCAGCACCGTGGTGCCGGCCGACAAGCTCAACGCCGTCGCCGCGCTGCCGTGGGTGTCCACCCTGCGGCCGAGCATCCGGCCGGTGACCGACGTCGGCCCCAACAGGGCCGAGGGCGTCAAGCTGCACAAGGCCGACATCGCCCAGAAGCACGGCCTGACCGGCAAGGGGCAGACCGTCGGCGTCATGTCCGGCGACGCCGACCACGTGGCCGAGTCCATCGCCCGCGGCGAGCTGCCGGCCGACACCAAGATCCTCAGCCAGGCCGACTACGACAACGACGAGGGCACGGCGATGATGGAGATCGTCCACGACCTCGCCCCCGACGCGAAGCTCATGTACGCCACCAGCGGCGAGACCCTGGCCGACTACGTCAAGGGCTTCCACGACCTCGCGGCCAACGGCGCCACCATCATCACCGAGGACCTCGCCTTCGACGACGAGCCCGCCTTCCAGCAGGGCCTGGGCGCCACGACGGCGGAGAACCTGGCCAAGCACGGCATCTGGGTCTCCTCCTCGGCCGGCAACCTCGGCACCCGGCACGCCCCGCGCGTCGCGGCCAAGGGCACCGGCCGCACGCCCGACGACCAGACCGGCGCGCAGACCAACTGCCCCACGCCGATTCACAACACCGTCAACCTGCGTGGCACGGACAACTCGTACAACCTCAACCTGTTGCCCGGCGCCTCGGTCATGCCGACCCTGCAGTGGAGCGAGCCGCGCGCGATCTACCCGACCACCGGGCAGGGCGGCTTCACCGACCTGAACCTGTACCTGGTCGACGCCGCCGGCAACTGCCTGGCGTACAGCAATGCCAAGCAGGCCAACGGTGTCGGCGACACGCTGGAGCAGTTCACGTACACCAACGAGACCGGCGTCGCCCAGCCCGCACGGCTCGTCGTCGACGTGGCCGGCACCTCCTCGGCCCGTGCCGTGCCGACCCTCGACCTCCGGTGGCGCGCCCTGTCCGCCGGTGTCCAGACCCTCGACCCGGTCGACCGCGCCGGCTCGCTGAACCCGGACTCCAACTACCTGGGCTACGCCACCAGCGCCGGGGCCACCGACGCCACCACCGCGACCGACCCCAAGACCAGTCCGCTGGAGGCCTACAGCGCCGCCGGTCCCGTGCAGATCATCACCACCACCCGCTGCCCCGGCAAGGGAATCGGCCCGTGCCAGGGCGTCCCCGGCGGCCACGCCCGGACCTTCTCCGCGCCGACGTACACCGCCACCGACGGCGTCTCCGTCAGCGGCGTCGGCCCGTTCGGCTCCGGCACCTGCCCCTCGGTCAACCCCGGTGACTGCCGCTTCTACGGCACCTCCGCCGCCACCCCGAGCTCCGCCGGTGTCGCCGCCCTGACCCGCCAGGAGTTCGGCGGCCGCTGGATCTCGCCCGAGCTGCTGACGTTCGTCCTCAAGGCCCGCGCCGTGCACCGCGACGGTGACGGCTGGGGCGCCGGCGTGCTCAGCGCGATCTAGTCGATGACTGTTGAGGGGTGTTCGGCTTGCCCGAACACCCCTCAGCCATGTCCGGCGCCGGTACGGTCGCAGGCGTGGAGTTCATGGACGCGGTGCGGCGGCGCAGGATGGTTCGGTCGTTCACGGACGAGCCGCTGGCGCCGGAGGTGGTGGAGCGGATCCTGGACACCGCGCGGCGGGGACCGAGCGCCGGGTACAGCCAAGGCGTGGAGTTCGTGGTGGTGACGGACGAGGCGACGCGGCTGGAGCTGGCCGGCGAGGGCGAGGAGATGCTGGCCAAGGTCGGCATGAAGAACTTCGTGGCGCAGGCGCGGGTGCACATCGTGATCTGCGTGAGCGCCGAGATGTACAAGTCCCGGTACCGGGAGTCGGACAAGATGGCGGTGGTGGGCGACACCACGGAGGACGAGCTGTGGCACACGCCGTACTGGTTCACCGACGGCGGCGCGGCGCAGATGCTGTTGCTGCTGGCCGCGGTGAACGAGGGCGTGGCGGCGGCGTTCATCGGCCCGCAGCCGGCGCTGCTCCGGCGGCTGCTGGGCATCCCGGCCGACTACCACCCGATCGGCGTGGCGCTGCTGGGCCACGAGGCGCCGGACGCCAAGCAGTACGGGGATGTGTCCGCACGCAAGAGGGTCCGGCGCCCGCTCGACGAGGTCGTGCACCGCGGCCGCTGGTGAGGCCCTACGCGTGGAGGGCCCCGAGCACTGCCGGAATCCCCAGCGCGTCGGCGAAGTCGTGCACCGCTAGCCGCTGGTGAGGTCTACGCGTAGAAGGCCTCGACCACCTCCTGGACCCGCAGCGCGTCGGCGAAGTCGGCGAGGTTGGCCGGCCGCAAGCCGCGAATGGCCTGCGCGAAGCGGGAAAGGCGCGTGGTCTCGGCCCCGGTGCCGTCGCCGGAGACCTCCACCGGCGTCCACGGGCCACCGTCCGAAGTGGACAGCTGGGCCCAGTTCGTCAGCCGGAACGACCGCTTGGAACCCCACAGGGTCCACTCGTAGTGCTCCGGCGCGGCGACGTTGGCGTACCCGGTGACCTGCACGGGAACTTCGCCGGCCCGCAGCAGACCCCGGGCCGCGACCTCGCTGCCAGAGGCCGGATAGTCCACGGTGGCCCGCTCGGCCGAGATCGGCCCGACCAGGTGGTCGGTGAGGTAGGCGAAGTGGGAGAACACTTCCCGGATGAAACCGCCCTCAGCCCGCTCGCCGACCCACGCCGCCGGCGCCTGGAACGGCCGCGGCCACTGCGGGAACGTCATCCGCACGTCCACGCCGAGCAGCCGCCCGGCCTCCGGGATCGCCTTCTCCAGGTACAGCGTGCCGTTCGTGTCCGACAGCGGGAAGTTCACGGCCGTCACGCCACCGGCGGCGGCCATTGCCCGACCCTCGGCCAGGTCAACCGCCAACGGCTTCTCGCAGAACACGGCGATGCCCTGCTCCAGCGCCTGCAATGCGTACGGGGCGTGCCACGACGGGGGAGTCGCAATGTAGATCGCGTCCACGTGGTCCGGGAACTCGGTCGCCGGCAGCACGGGGATGTCGGGGAACTCCCCCTGGATCGCGTCCTCGACCTCGGGATTGGCGTCCGCCAGGAAGGTCACCTCGAAGTCGGGATGCTTGACGGCCTGGGCGAAGGTGCGGCGGCCCATCACGCCGAGGCCTATGACGCCCAGCCGGATCGGTGTCTCAGTCACAGGTACATCCTGCTACCGCGGCATCGGGCAGGCGCCCGACAGCCGACCGGTCGGTGCCGCGTGAGTGGGCCGAGCGGACTGTGGTGACGTGGGCGGTCATCTTTCACGTTCATGCTGCTGAAGGGCGATCTTCACCTGCCGAAGGCAGGTACGGGTGGCCTTCAGATCATCGGGCTTCGGCAGCCTCATGTGCACGACCCTGTTCCTGATCCGCGTCACCCTGCGCAGTTCTTGTAGAAGATCCGCATCGAAGCCGATATGCGAAGCCTCCGATCGTTCTGCAGCCAAATCGATTAACTGGCCGAGAGTGAGGTAGTCCAGTGGATTCGAGAGCCTGCCGATGTTGAAATCGGCGCTGAAATTTGCGGATTTTCTGATGTACTCGATTAATTCGCGGCGCAGAACTTGCCCATGCCACTTCGTGCCAAGTTTCGCCTCGAAGGCGAAGGCCAGTGACCTCCGTATCGTTCTTTCCAGCTCGAACAGAGCGGCAGACAGCTCCCTCCAGCCCATCGGAGGTGCGGTGCAAAGCTTGCTCGCCGCCTGTAGGCCGTCGAGCCACGACTTGCCAAGGGCTCGATCGAAGAGAATCAGGTGCCGGTGATCCAGGTCCAAACGGCCGACGCCGGCGGAGATGAGCTCTCCCTGCATCCACTCGGGAACATCGTGAATGGGGACCTCCGTCGTGTGATATTCGATCACCCATTCTTCGAGCCAGGCGATGTAGTTGGGTCCGAGCTCGTACAATGTCTGACAGGCGACGGTGGCAGCCACTTTGTAAACGTCTCTCTTTGTTAGGCGTCCCTCGTGTTCATGTAGTTTCTGGGTGAATCCCCTACTTTGCTGTGCATCCGGGATTTTGCAGTTGTTCCTTGACTCGAGGTCGGCAATCGCCCACTCGGCAAAACGGCTAGACTTTAGGTGGATGTCGGTGCTGTCTATGACGAGAGAGCTGCCGTCCCCGATCGGGAAAGCGGACCTCGGTTGGCGTGAGAGGATCAGCGCACGTCCGCCGGTTTTGTCGATCCACTCGTTCACTGGAACGCGAAGTTGTTCGAGCTTGCGCGGCGATTCTATCAGCAGTTCCATCTCTAGAATTATCGCCACGTTGACACCGGGTTGCGGAGAGAATGTGCTCGCACGGCTGAGGTGGAAAGACTGTGGGTAATACCCAAATTCCGTGAGTTCGTCCAATATTGCCGCGGCTGTGCTATCCACTCGATGGAAAGCGCAGTAATGGAGAAACGAGTGTGAGGTGGACCGCAACTTCTGGATAATCTCTGGATACCACAGGTGATCGGTCATATCAGTTCCTGCTGTGTCTGGAGTCGAATGCAGACAACGCAGTCAATCGCAGTCCATTGTGATCTTCGGCCACGAGTCCTAACTGTATAAGGTGATTAATTTCGTTCGGATATAGCTCTTCTAGGGTGTCGATCTCGAAAGGGCTGGTCTGAATGAGGTCAAGTACATCGTTCTCGGTCGGGTAGTAACGGGCGATGCTTGCCATCATCTGGTGAACCTGGCCGGCTACGGAACGACGCCACTGTCGACGGGTATGGGTCAGCACGTCCGTCGTCACCTCGCGCAGCGTTAGGTCTGCAGGAAGCGACTCGACCATTTGGGCGGCAAGTGTTCGGAGCAGGAAGACGTGTCCGTCGGCTAGTTCCGCTACTTCGGATGCTGCATCCTCGCTCCAGGTGACAGCCATTCGGCGGCCGAGGTGGACGAGAATCTCCATGCTTTCGGTCTTTGTAAGGGGTGGTAGAAAAAGAGTTGTCGCCCACGCGAAGAATGGGTTTTCGCGACCGAAAAGCTCACCTTCCTCAAGTATGCTACTGGTTAGCCCGCTGACCAGTACGTTGAAGTTGGCGTTTTCCTGCACGAGTGCCCTGAGTGCGCCCAGTAGCTCCACCGCCTGTGGCCGGTTTGCGTTCCACTCGGTGGCGGGGCCGACCAGGCTTTCAATCTCGTCCAGCGCGAGTACAACGTTGACCTCTTGTCTGGCGATATGGCTTAGTAGGATGTGAATTGCTCGACGAAACTCCGCCACTGTCGGCGAGCTTGGCAGTTGGACGAGTTCATGTGTGCGGAGTCCCTTGGAGCGTAGCTCGGTGAGAAGGTTAACGCGGATGTCGTCGAGAAGATTGGCGACTTGCTCTTCCGTGTTGCTTGGAAGTGTTTCCAGATCCCTGAGGACAAATATCTGACGCACCTCGGTCGTTTCTGCAACCCGTCTCCCGAACTCCTTGACCAAGGACGTCTTTCCTGTTTTACGTAGTCCGAATACGCCGGAGACGCGTCCCGCCGTGAGGTGATCGGCGAGTTCGCGAAGCGGCCTGATTCGGCCGAAGAAGTCGCGCCCAGTGACCGGCAGGGTCTGTTTGTAAGTATTGGTTTGCGTGAGCCTCCGTAGCAGGCTGTGCCAGATCTCCGACGCCGCGTCGCTGTGGCCCATCTTTGGCAGCGCGATCGCGACGTGAGCGGATTTTGTCGACCAATCGTCCAGTCGTACGGAGACCATTGGGTCGGGGGACCACAGTAGGAACAGATCCGGTGTAGGAGGGTTTAGCGTCATCGTCGTCAAATTTGGGAGATTTTGATAGGTTCGCTGCTGTAGGTCGCGATGTCGCGAGTAATATCCGAGCACTTCTCGAGTTATGCCGAACCGCTGTTCGATGACCGCGCCGAACCGGATAAGTACAATCCAGGAGTCGCGATCCGACGGTATCGGGCTGCGTCTGGCGTATACAAAATCGCTGCCGAGACTTCTCAGTGCTTTGCGATGCTCGGCTGCGACCGGGAAATGGTCGATGAGCTCGTTGATGTGGCCCAGGAGCGAACCTTGACGTACCGCGACGGCACCGTTACGGAAATCATTCGGATTGATCGTCATTTTCCCTCCTGCGTTGGGCTGAGTGTCTGATCGACCGTGCTTCGGTGGATCGTTTGGAGCTGCTCGTTCGGTGCCGTGGTGTCAGTCGTACGCTGGCTTGATATCCATCGGAAGGCACGTACTGTTGGTTATCTTTGATCTCGAAAAGAGATGTCTCGAAATGGTCACGGTGCTGCGCCGTTCGGGTACAGCGGCGTCGCCTGGGACCGCCTTCGCCGAAGGCTGAGCGCTTCGATGCGAGGCTGACTTGGTGGCTGTGGCCGAGGCGCGTCTGTATGTCGGCGATACCTGTGGGCTGGTCCTATTTCGCGTCGGCGTAGCACTCGACGGCCGCGATATCCAGCGGGAACCGGGCCGGAGTGTCCCCGAACACGACCCGTCCGGCCGTCTCGGCCGCCTGTTCGAGCACGGCGACGACTTCGTCGGCGTCCGACTCCCGGCAGTGCACGATCACCTCGTCGTGCTGGAAGAACACCAGCTCCGGCCGCGACCCCTCGACGCCGATCCCGGTCAGCGCCGGACGCAGCGTGGCCAGCAGCGCCAACGCCCAGTCGGCGGCGCTGGCCTGCACCACGAAGTTGCGGGTGAACCGCCCCCGCGCCCGGTTGCGCGCACCGGAGTCGGAGACCTCCTCCACCGGGTCGGGATCCAGCGAGCCGCCGGTCCAGCCCGAGGTCGCCGGGGGACAGGTCCGCCCCAGCCACGACCGCACCAGCCCGCCGGACTCGCCGACCTGGGCGGCTTTCTCCACGTAGTCCACGGCCCGAGGGAACTGCCGTCGCAGCGCGGCCACCAGCGCCCCGGCCTCGCCGCTGGTCTGCCCGTACAGCGCGGCCAGCATGCCGATCTTGGCCCGCGGCCGGTCGCCCCCGAAGGCCTCGTCGGCCAGCGCCCGGTACAGGTCGCCGGAGCTGCCGGCCCGGGCCAGCTTGTCGTCACCGGCCAGCGCCGCCAGCACCCGCGGCTCCAGCTGCCCGGCGTCGGCCACCACGAGCACCCACCCCGGATCGGCGATCGCCGCCCGCCGCACCCGCTTGTGGATCTGCAGCGCCCCGCCGCCCCGCGTGGCCCACCGGCCCGACACCACGCCGCCCGGCACGTACTCGGGCCGGAAGCGGCCGTCGTGCACCCAGGCCGCCAGCCACGACCAGCCATGCGCGGTGTAGATCCGGTACAGCTCCTTGTACTCCAGCAGCAGCGGCACCGCCGGATGATCCACTTCCTTGAGCACCCACGACCGGGTGGACGGCAGCCGGATCCCGGCCCGGGCGAACGCCTTGAGCACCTCGGCCGGCGAGTCGGGATGCAGCCGGTGATCACCCAGCGCCGCGCCGATCCGCTCCGACAGGTCGCTCAGCTTGCGCGGCGGCACACCGTAGGCCTGACGCGCCCCCAACATCTCCGTGAGCAGCGCCGAGTGCACGTCGGCCCGCCACGGCAGCCCGGCGTGCCGCATCTCCGCCGCGGCCAGCGCACCCGCCGACTCCGCCGCCACCAGCAGCCGGAACCGCCCCGGCAGCGCCGTCTCCCCGATCCGTCGCAGCTGATCGCGGTGCACGGCCACCAGGACGTCCATCGGATCCGCCCCACCCAGCGGGTCCGGCGGCTGCTCCGCCTCGAACAGCGTCGGCTGGACGTCGGGGGATCGGGGCGGCCGGTCGGCCGGCACCGGGCCGCCGGTCATCCGCGCCCACGCCGCCGGCACGCTCCGCGGCCCGCCCCACCGACCGATGTAGCCCAGCAGCAGCGTCTCGGCCAGCTCGACGTCGTGGCAGCGCTCCACCCGCACCCCGGCCGCCAGCAGCCGCGGATAGATGTCCATCGTGTGCGCCCACACCCACCGCGGCCCCGACCGCTCCAGGTCGGCCACGGCCGCCACGAGATCGCCCACCTGACGCGCGCCGCCGAGGGGCTCACCGTCTTCGGTCAGCTCCTGAAGCAACGCCCCACCTGCGTCGATGGGCACCACGGCAACCCGCACAGGTACATCTTGACAACAACCCCTGACAGTGTCGTCGCGCCGCGTTCCGCGGCGGGCGGGTTCGCTCTGATCCGGCCTCTTCCCTTGTCTCGTTCGAGCCGCTCAGGTGGTGGGCCGAGTCGGGTGGGTGCTCGAACGAGCCCGCGGTCCGGAGACCGGCGCGAACCCGCGGTGATGTCGGGAACGGCGCGACACAGTAGATCTTGGACGCGTTTGTCGGGGGTTTGTGAAACTCTGGAGTCGTGGCTTCCAGCGCAACCCCGGGCCGGTCCCCGGCCGAGGCGTACGCGGCGTCCAAGCGCCGTGCCGCCCGGCCCCGGTTGACCGACTTCATCTCGGTGCTCTCCTTCGAGCTCGACCCGTTCCAGCGCCAGGCCTGTGAGGCCCTGGAGGACGGCCACGGGGTGCTGGTCTGCGCCCCCACCGGCGCGGGCAAGACCGTGGTCGGCGAGTTCGCCGTGCACCTCGCGCTGGGCAAGGGCGGCAAGTGCTTCTACACGACGCCGATCAAGGCTCTGTCCAACCAGAAGTTCGCCGACCTGACCGCGCGCTACGGCGCCGACAAGGTGGGCCTGCTGACCGGTGACTCCTCGATCAACGGCGACGCGCCGATCGTGGTGATGACCACCGAGGTGCTCCGCAACATGCTGTACGCGGGCTCCTCGGCCCTGCACAACCTGGCCTTCGTGGTGATGGACGAGATCCACTACCTGGCCGACCGGTTCCGCGGGGCGGTGTGGGAGGAGGTGATCCTGCACCTGCCGGAGTCGGTGAAGGTGGTGGGCCTGTCGGCGACGGTCAGCAACGCCGAGGAGTTCGGCGAGTGGCTGGTCGAGGTCCGCGGCGACACCACGGTCGTGGTGGACGAGCACCGCCCGGTGCCGCTGTGGCAGCACATGTTGCTGGGCGGCCGGGTGGTCGACCTGTTCGCCGACGACGGGGCCGACGAGGCCCGGATCAACCCGCAGCTGCTGCGCCGGGCCGAGGAGATGGGCCGCCACCACGTGCCGTTCAGCCACGGCCGCGGCCCCCGCGCGTCACGGGCCCGTGACAGCGGCCCGCGCTTCCGCCCGCCGTCACGGGTGGACGTGGTGAGCCGGCTGGAGCAGGCCGGCCTGCTGCCGGCGATCGACTTCGTGTTCAGCCGGGCCGGCTGCGAGGCCGCCGTCACGCAGTGCGTGCGGGCCGGCATGCGGCTGACGGCGCCGGAGGACGTCGACGTCATCCGAGGCATCATCGACGAGCGCACCAAGGACCTGCCCGAGGGCGACCTCATGGTGCTCGGCTACTGGGAGTGGCGGGAGGCCCTGGAACGGGGCATCGCCAGCCACCACGCGGGCCTGCTGCCGGCGTTCAAGGAGACGGTCGAGGAGCTGTTCGTGCGCGGCCTGGTCAAGGTCGTGTTCGCCACCGAGACGCTGGCGCTGGGCATCAACATGCCGGCGCGCACGGTCGTGCTGGAGAAGCTGGTCAAGTACAACGGTGAGGCCCACGTCGATCTCACACCGGGGGAGTACACCCAGCTCACCGGCCGGGCCGGGCGCCGCGGCATCGACATCGAGGGCCACGCCGTCGTGGTGTGGCAGCCGGGGATCGACCCCAAGCAGGTCGGCGGCCTGGCCTCCACCCGGACCTACCCGCTGCGCTCCAGCTTCCGCCCCGGCTACAACATGGCCGTCAACCTGGTGCAGCAGCTCGGGGCCCAGGCGGCCCGGGAGATGCTGGAGCAGTCCTTCGCCCAGTTCCAGGCCGACCGATCGGTGGTGGGCCTGGCCCGTCGCATCGAGCGCGGCAAGGAGGCGCTGGCCGGCTACGCCGAGTCCATGACCTGCCACCTCGGCGACTTCGCCGAGTACGCCGAGCTGCGCCGCAAGCTCACCGACCGGGAGAAGGCGCTGTCCCGGCAGAACAGCGCCAGCCGTCGCGCGGCGGCCGCCGAGTCGCTGGAGAAGCTGCGCAAGGGCGACGTCATCGCGGTGCCCTCGGGCCGCCGCTCGGGCATCGCCGTGGTGATCGACCCGGGCCTGGACCCGCTGGGCGAGCCCCGGCCGTTCGTGCTGACCGAGGACCGCTGGGCCGGCACGCTGTCGGTGGCCGACTTCCCGGCCCCGGTGGTGGCGCTCGGCCGGATGAGGCTGCCCAAGAACGTGGACTGGCGGTCCCCGCGCATCCGCCGCGACCTGGCCAACGGCCTCCGCGACACGGGCATCCGGCCGCCGCACCGCGAAGGCCGCCGCGGCAAGGGCGACGTTCATGACGACGCCGAGCTCGCGACCCTGCGCCGGGCCATGCGCGCCCACCCGTGCCACGGCTGCGACGACCGGGAGGCGCACGCCCGCTGGGCCGAGCGCTACCACCGGCTGCTGGCCGAGACCGAGCGCGTGGAGCGCCAGGTCGCCTCGACCACGCACTCCCTGGCCCGGGCATTCGACCGGATCCGCAGCCTGCTGCGCGAGCGCGGCTACCTGGCCTCCGACGGCGACGGCGTCACCCCGAACGGCAGCCGCCTAGCCCGCCTGTACAGCGAGTCGGACCTGCTGGCGGCCGAGTGCCTGCGCCAGGGCGTGTGGGAGAGCCTGACGACGCCGGAGCTGGCGGCGGTGGTGTCGTCGCTGGTGTTCGAGGCCCGCCGCGACGGCCCCATGGACCCGCGGCTGCCCACGCCCGAGGTGGCCACGGCGATGCAGGAGACCATGCGCCTGTGGTCGTCCATCGAGGACGACGAGCGCCGCCACAAGCTGGACCGCACCCGCCAGCCCGACACCGGTTTCGCCTGGCCGGTGTACCGCTGGGCGCGCGGCGAGTCCCTGGAGAAGGTCCTCACCGCGGCCGAGACGAACGGCCAGGAGATCTCGGCCGGCGACTTCGTGCGCTGGTGCCGGCAGGTGATCGACCTGCTCGACCAGCTCAAGGAGGTGGTCGGCCGGTCCGAGCCGGTCGGCGCGACCGCGGCGGAGGCGGTCAAGGCCCTGCGCCGCGGGGTGGTGGCGATGGGCACCCTCTGAACGGCGGATTCGCGGCCGCCCCGTTGGTGGCAGCCTGCGGGGGCGACACGGGATTACCCAGGTCGGCCGCGCGGTGGGGGCGGCCTGTGGTTTGATCGCGGCTTAGCGGCCGGATGTCGGAGTTCAGCAGAGCACGGAGGCAACAATGACCAGCCCGTACGGACCGTCCGGGGGCAACGACCCGCAACAGTGGGGCCAGCAGCCCCAGGGTGGGTACCCCGGCACACCGTCCGGTGGCTTTCCGGCCCAGCAGCCGCAGTGGGGCCAGCAGCCCCCCGCGTCGAACCCGTACGGCCAGCCGCAGCAGCCTCAGCAGCAGCCGCCGGGCCAGTACCAGCCGCCCGGCCAGTACGAGCAGCCCAACCCGTACGGCGGCCAGCCCGGCTACCCCCAGCAGCAGCCGCCCCAGCAGCCCGGCTTCAACCCCTACGGCCAGCCGGCGCAGCAGACCGCCCAGTGGGGCCAGCAGCCCGCGCCCGGCCAGCCGCAGTGGGGGCAGCAGCCCGGCCAGTTCGGCGGCCCCGGCTTCCCCGGCGCGCCCGCGCCCAAGGGCGGCAACCGCAAGGGCCTGGTCATCGGCATCGTCGTGGTGGCCGTGCTGATCGTGATCGTGGTGGTCGTGCTGCTGGTGGCCGGCGTGTTCACCAAGAAGGTGTTCGACACCGCCAAGGTCGAGCAGGGCGTCACCGGCGTGCTGACCAACGACTACAAGCTCAAGGCCAGCGACGTGAAGTGCCCCGACAACGAGCCGGTCAAGACCGGCACCACCTTCACCTGCCAGGTGACCGTGGACGGCGCGCAGAAGAACGTCCAGATCACCGTGAAGAGCGACGACGGCCACTACGAGGTCGGGCAGCCGCAATAATCTGCTCGCCCGCCCTCAGTAGAGTCGCATCGTGACCACGCCGCCGTTCGACATCCGGACCCTCAGCGGCGAGGAGGAGCTGCGCGCCGCCCTCGTCCTGTTCCGGCGGTGCCTGCACGGCAACCCGCCCAGCGACGAGGACTGGCCGCTCGCGTACGGCTCGTTCGACCAGGCGACGGTGCTGGGCGCGTACGACGACTCGGGCGTCATCGGCACGCTGACCGCCAACAGCAGCGTGATCGCGCTGCCCGGCGGCAAGGTCGTGCCGATGGACGCCGTCAGCCGGGTCGGTGTGCGCTCCGACCGCACCCGGCGCGGCCTGCTGAGCGCGATCATGCGGGCGCACCTGGCGGGCACGTCCGCGCCGATCGCCACCCTGCGGGCCACCGAGGGCGTGATCTACCGCCGCTACGGCTACGGCGTCGCCACCCGGTCCCGCACCACGAAGCTGGACTTCGCCAAGGCGCGCCTGCACGACCGCGCGCCGGTGGCCGGCGACGTCCGGCTGGTGCAGGACAAGGAAGAGATCAAGCGGCTGATGCCGGAGCTGCTGCGGCGCTTCGGCACGGCCCACCCGGGCGGCATCATCATGTCCGACGGCTTCTGGAACATGGTCCTGCACCGCCAGAACGGCAGCCCGGGCCTGGTGGTGCACGAGGACGGCTTCGCGGCGTACGGGGTGAAGGAGATTCCGGGCGAGACCTACGCGTACGCGATGAGGGTGGGGCACATGTTCGCCGCCATCCCGGCTGCGCGGGCCACGCTGCTGAAGTTCCTGCTGGGCATCGATCTCGTGCGGCACGCGGAGTTCGACGGACGTCCCGTGGACGAGGACCTGGAGCTGTTGCTGGTCGATCCGAGAGCCGTGCACTACTCGGATTACGAGGACGAGACCTGGCTGCGCCTGGTCGACGTGCCGGCGGCGCTGGCCGCGCGCGTCTACGGCGACGCCGAGCCGGTGGTCATCGAGGTGGTGGACGATTTACTCCCGGCCAACAGCGGCCGCTACCGGATCGGCCCGGACGGCGCCGAGCGCACCGACCAGGCCGCGCAGCTCCGGCTGGGCGTGGCCGACCTGGGCGCGGCCTATCTCGGCGACCGTCCCATGAGCCAGTACGCGGCGGCCGGCCTGGTCGAGGTGCTCGACGAGGCCGCGCTGCCCGCCGCGGACCGGCTGTTCCTGCTCGACCGCGCCCCCTGGTGCGGCACGTACTTCTGACGATCTTTCTTCTGGCTGGAGCTCCATGACCACGCTCGCCGGCTGGCGGCACAGCGTCGATCGTTACCTGGGACCGACCCGTGCGCTGGCCGCACTGAGGCGTGCCCCGTTCACCATCGGCCTGCTCGGACTGCTGTGGCTGACCGCGATCGTCACCGGCAGCCTGCCCGCCGGGCCGCCGGACAACCTGTTCGACGTGGTCGCGGTGTCCTGGGACGACCTGGCCGGCGGTCGCTTGTGGACGGTCGTCACCAACGGCATGTGGTGCTTCGACCTCACCGGCTACCTGGCCACCACCGTGCTGCTGCTGGGCATCGGCGTGCCGGCCGAGCGACGGCTCGGGGCCGGGCGCAGCATGCTGGTGCTGCTGGCCAGCCAGGTCGGCGGTGTGCTGGTGGCGATCCCGCTGGTGTGGCTGGTCTCGCTGACCGGTGAGCCGTGGACCTCGGAGATCGTCGCCGACACCACGCTTGGCCTGTCGCCGGGCATCGTGGGCCTCGGGCTGGCCCTGAGCGGGCAGCTGGGCGCCATGTGGCGTCGCCGACTGCGGCTGTTCCTGCTGGTCGGCGCGGCCGTGATGGTGCTGTACTCCGGGACCGTCCAGGATGTGGTGCGGCTGTTCGCCGGTCTGGTCGGTCTGGTCATCGGGCTGACGGTGCTGGGCCGCCCCGTCCGCGTCGCGATCAACGCCTCGTCCCGCTCGGAGACCAGGGTCCTGACCGCGCTGCTGGTCGCGGCGACCGCGCTCGGGCCGGTGGCCACCCTGTTCTCCAAGACCGCCAACGGCCCGCTCGGGCTGCTCCAGTACATGTTCGCCTCACCGGCGCTGGATGCCGGCGACGTCGCCGAGTACTGCGCGAACGGCTTGCAGGACACCGTGAACTGCCGCGTGGTCACCGCTGAGACGCTCGGCACCGGCATCGGCTCCGCCATCACGTCCATCGGGCCGGCACTGCTGCTGCTCGCCGTGGCCGAGGGGCTGCGCCGGGGGCGGCGTTTCGCGTGGTGGCTCGCGCTGGTCTTCAACCTGATGCTGGGCCTGGGCTGCGTGGCGTTCGTCACCGGCTACCTGTACGGCGAGACCAACTTCAGCGACGTCATCCCCAACATCGCGCCGATCGTGCTGCCGTTCGCGGTGTGCGGGCTGCTGCTCGGCACCCGCCGCGTGTTCACGGTGACCGCCCCGAAACGCACCTACCGCCGGCTCGCGGCCGGTCTGCTCGTGGCTTTCGTGCTCACCTCGGCCGCGTACATCGGCATCGGCTACCTGGACCGCGCCCACTTCAAGCCGATGCCGGACCTGACGCTGCTGCTGACCGACCTGCCGTCCCGCTACCTGCCGCCGGGCTACGCCCTGCTGACCGACATCGACTTCCTGCCCACCGGCAGCCTGGCCATCCTGGTGTGGGAGTACACCGGCGCGGTGTTCTGGGTGGTGCTGCTGATCGGGCTGCTGATCAGCTTCTGGCGGGCCAAGCCGGTGCAGGACGCCGAGGCCACCGTGGCCGCCCGCAAGCTGATGGAGCACAACGGCGGCTCCTCGCTGGCGTACATGACGACGTGGCCGGGCAACCAGTACTGGTTCACGCCCTGCCGCCAGGCCGCGCTGGCCTACCGCGTCTCGGCCACGGTCGCGTTGACCACGGGCGGCCCGCTCGGCGATCCCGACCTGCACCGAGACGTCGTTGCCGGATTCCAACGGTTCTGCGCCGACAACGGCTGGACGCCGTGCCTGTACAGCGTGACCGACCGGGTGCGGGACGCGGCCGTGGGCCTGGGCTGGCGGGCCGTGCAGGTGGCCGAGGACACCGTGGTTGCGTTGGCGGACCTGGAGTTCACCGGCAAGAAGTGGCAGGACGTGCGCACGGCGCTGAACAAGGCCGGCAAGGAGGGCATCGCCGCCGAGTGGCTGTCCTATCCGGACGCGCCGCTGGCCATCAGCGACCAGGTGCGAGCCATCTCCGAGGAATGGGTGGCGGACAAGGGAATGCCCGAGATGGGCTTCACCCTCGGCGGCCTCGACGAGCTCGACGACCGGTCGGTGCGCTGCCTGATCGCGGTGGACGCCGACCGGACCGTGCACGGCGTCACCAGCTGGCTGCCCGTGTTCGAGGACGGCGAGGCCGTCGGCTGGACCCTGGACTTCATGCGGCGGCGCGGGGCCGGCTTCCGCGGCGTCACCGAGTTCATGATCGCCTCGGCGGCGTTGACGCTGAAGGAGGAGGGCGCCCGATTCCTCAGCCTGTCCGGCGCGCCGCTGGCCCGCCTGGACCGTGGCGAGGAAGTGTCCTCGCTGCAACGGATCCTGGACATCACCGGCAAGGCGCTGGAGCCGGTGTACGGGTTCCGGTCGCTGCTGTCGTTCAAGGCCAAGTTCCAGCCCGAGTACCGGCCGCTGTTCATGGCGTACCCGGACTCCTCGGCGCTGCCGTCGATCGGCAATGCCATCGGCCGCGCCTACCTGCCGCACCTCACGGCGCGGCAGGGGCTGCGGCTGGTGACGAAGTTGCTCAAGAACTAGGGCAGGCTCAAGAACTGAGGTACCGCACGTCGGTCAGCTCCTCCGACAGCTCCCACAGGCGGCGGCCCAGACGGGGGTCGGTGGCCTTGGGGGAGGGCTTCTCCAGGCGCGGGGATCCCTTGGTGCGCAACAGGTTTCCCGGGCCGATGAGGCTGCCGCCGGGCAGGTTCGGCGCCGTCGCCGCGTACAGCGTGGGCAGCGCGCCGCCGGCCATGTCCTGCACCATCGGCTTGGACAGCACATCCAGCACGGGATTGCCCAGGCCGATCTCGGGATCGACGGCGAAGCCGGGGTGGGCGGCGTGGCTGGCGATCCCGGTGCCGCCGAGGCGGCGGTCCAGCTCCAGGGTGAAGATCATGTTGGCCAGCTTGGAGCGGCCGTACGCGCGCATCGGCTTGTAGGCCCGCTCCTGCTGCGGGTCGTCGATGTCGAAGTCGTTGAACCGGTGCGAGGCGCTGGTGATCGTCACGACCCGGGCGCCCGCGCGCAGGGCCGGCAGCAGCAGGCCGGTCAGGGCGAAGTGGCCGAGGTGGTTGGTGCCGAACTGGGCCTCGAAGCCGTCCTTGGTGGTGCGCCGCTCGGGCACCACCTTCTCGCCGGCGTTGTTGATCAGGAAGTCCAGGTGCTCGTGCTCGGCCAGCACCGCCTTGGCCGTCTCCCGCACGTTGCCGAGGTCGGCCAGATCCAGGTGGACCAGGTCGATGCGGGCGTTCGGCAGCTTGGCCTTCGCCGCCGCGACCGCCTTCTCGCCGCGCTCCGGGTTGCGGGCGGCCAGTAGCACGTGGGCGCCGTGCTCGGCCAGGCCCAGCACGGCCTGATAGCCGATGCCGCTGTTCGAGCCGGTCACCAGCGCCGTCTTGCCGGTGAGGTCGGGCATGTCGGCAGTGCGCCAGGAGGTCATGCCCCAAAAGTGGCACAGCCTGCCACTTGGCGTCAAATGACACTTTGTTCCGCTAGGCTGACGCCGTGACGAAGCTGTGCGGGCTGCGCGAGCGCAAGAAGCAGCAGACCAGGTCCGCCCTGGTGGACGCCGCGCTGGCGCTGTTCGAGGCCAAGGGCTTCGATGCCGCCACCGTCGAGGAGATCGCCGCCGCCGCCGACGTCTCGCCGCGCACCTTCTTCCGGTACTTCACCGCCAAGGAAGGCGTGCTGCTCGCCGTGCACGACGAGGAGTTCACCCGGCTCCTCGACGCCGTCGACACCGCCCCCACCCTGGCCGAGGCCGTGATCACCACCATCGACGGCGACCACGAGCGCTTCCGCCGCGTGCAGGAGCTCCTCGCCCGCACCCCCGCCCTGCGCGCCACCTTTCTGGAGCGGACCGTCGAGCAGGAGCATCAACTTGTCGACAAGCTCCTGCCGCCCGACCCGACCCCGCGGCAGGTCCTGCGCACGCGCCTGCTCGTGGCCGCCACCTACGCCGCGCTGCGCGTCGCCATCGAGAGCTGGCTGACCACTCCCGACTCGCACTGCGCCGAGCACGTCACGGAGGCGCTGGCCCTGCTCGACCAGGGCCTCGCCGTCACACGCTGAACAGGCGGGGCACGTACTGCTCGGGCGGGGTCGGTTTGCAGTTCCCGCAGACCAGTTGCAGGTTCGTGTAGTCCTGCAGGCCGCCTTCGTCGGGCGACACCATGAACTCGAAGTTGGCCATCGGCATGACGGACTCGAAGATGCCCTCCACCCGCCGCTCGCAGTGCACGCAGCGGCCGAGGTCGCGGAAGAACACCGCCCGCAGGAAGTGCTCCGGCGGCGTCATCCGCCTGATCGAGCCGTCCGGCAGCACGAAGATGCCGGCGCCCGGGGCCTCCCGCAGGTGGTCGACCGGCAGGGCAGCGACCCGTGGCGCGAGGAGCTCGTGGATCCGCGCGAGCAACAGCCGGTTCGGGAAGATGATGCGGAACACCTCGTCGCACAGGTACTCGGTCAGCTCCCGGTAGTCCTCGCTGTCCGACAGGCCGATGTAGTGCGCGTGGCAGGCCTCGACGATCGGATCCTTCCGGTCGTCACCGGGCCGGACCCGGCTGATCGACCGGACGTTCTGGCCGAACGGCTCGGGCACCGTGAACATCTCGCCGTCCCGTATCCGGTGCGACTGCATCAGGACGTCCACCGGCAGATACCGCCGGCGCCGGCCGGCCTCGTCGACGTGCTCGACGTACGGCCCGTTCCTGTCGAACAGGAACATCTCGTCCATGATGACCTCGGCCAGCTGGTGCACCGCGGTCGAGGTGCACCACGGACGCACGTACTCGATCATGAGGTCCTCGAGGAAGGTGAGGTCGGCGGGATCGCGGGTGCCGCTCACCATTCGAGTGATCCTCGTGGCGATCTCGTACGCCCGGGTGTGATGGTGTTGGAGCCAGCTCCGCCGCTCAGCCTTCGAGTTCACCGGGGGGAGGGTAGTGCAGCGCGGCCGGCCGATCGGCGGCTCTCGCCGCCTCTCACCGCATCGTGGCGGTCACAGGCTGAACAGGATGCCGCGCAGGATCAGCGCCGCCACGAACACGACCGTGAACGCCAGGTCGATGCCGATGCCGCCGGCCCGTATCGGCGGCATCACCCGGCGGACCGGCGCGATCACCGGCTCGGTGCCGGCGTGCGCCAGCCGGCGCGCGCGGACCGTCCAGTACGGACCGCGACCGGCGAGCGACACCCAGTCCAGGATCATCCGGAAGATCAGCAGCAGGATGAACAGCGTCACCACGAAGCCGAGCAGCGTTCCGAGCAGGCCCATCTCGTCTCCTTCGTCTCAATACGGACAACGTCCGGACCGGTGGGGAAGTGTCCGTGCCGAACCTGTCGATACGCTCAGCGCGTGATCTCCGGCGACGTGGGGCAGCGGGTCCTGGCCAGGGCGACCTGGCGACTGGTCCCGCTGATGGCCGTGTGCTACTTCTTCGCCTACCTGGACCGGACCAACCTGTCCGTGGCGGCGTTGACCATGAACAAGCAGCTCGGGCTGTCGGCGACGGCGTACGGGCTGGGCGCCGGACTGCTGTTCGTCGGCTACGTGCTGCTGGACGCGCCGAGCAACCTGATCCTGCACCGGGTCGGGGCGCGGGTGTGGATGGCGCGGATCATGGTCGTGTGGGGGATCGTGGCCTCGGCCTGCGCGGCGATCCAGGGCGAGACCAGCTTCTTCGTGCTGCGCTTCCTGCTCGGGGTGGCCGAGGCCGGCTTCTTCCCCGGCATGATCCTCTACCTGGGCTACTGGTTCCCGGCGGCGCGGCGGGCCACGGTGACCGGCCTGTTCATGGTCGCCGTGCCGCTGTCCACGGCCATCGGCGCGCCGCTCGGCGGCTTACTGCTGGGACTGGACGGTCTCGGCGGCCTGGCCGGCTGGCGGTGGCTGTTCCTGCTGGAGGGCCTGCCGTCGATCCTGCTCGGCGTGCTGCTGCTGTGGCTGCTGCCCAACCGTCCGGCCGACGCCCGGTGGCTCAGCGCCGAGGAACGGGAGTGGATCACGTCGACCTTGGCCCGCGAGGACGCCGCGGTGCCGGAGATGTCCGTGCGACGGGCCGTCCTGCATCCTCGGGTGATCGCCCTGGGGCTGGTGTACTTCGCCATCGCGTTCGGCCTGTACGGGCTCGGGTTCTGGATGCCGACCATCCTCAAGACGTCACTCGGGCTGGCCAACCTGCCCGCCACCCTGCTGACCGCGCTGCCTTACGCCATCGGGGCGATCGCCATGGTCTGGTGGGGGCGTCGCTGTGATCGGATCGGGCGAGGAGTGGCCTACACCCTGGTCCCGATGGCCGTCGGCGGCGTAGTGCTGGCCGTGTCCGCCTTCCTGACCTCCGCCCCGTGGCTCGGCTACGTGGGGCTGTGCGCGTGCGCTATCGGCGTGATGGCCGCCTTCCCGTGCTTCTGGACGCTGCCGTCGGCCTTCCTGTCCGGCGCCGCCGTGGCCGCCGGCATCGGCGTGATCAACTCCATCGGCAACCTCTCCGGCTTCCTCGGGCCGTACTGGGTCGGGTGGATGACCGACCTGTTCGGCTCCAGCCAGTGGGGCCTGGTCACCATCGGCGCCGTCATGGTCGCCGGCGCCGTGCTCGTGTCTCGGCTGCGGGTCGCCCCGTGATCGAGATCGTCGCCTATGACCGGCGTTGGCCTTCCGTGTTCGCCTCCCTGCGGGACGGCCTGGCCGGGCCCCTAGCCGGTCTCGTCGACCGCATAGAGCACGTCGGCAGCACCGCCGTGCCCGGCCTGGCCGCCAGGGACGTCATCGACCTCACCGCCGTCGTCGACACCCTCGGCCACCTGCCCGCGGTGATCGGCCGCCTCGCCCCGCTCGGCTACAGCCACGAGGGCGACCTCGGTGTCACCGGCCGGCACGCCTTCACCACCCCCGCCGGCGCCCCCGCCCACCACCTGTACGTCTGCACCGCCGACAACCTCGACTTCGCCCAGGTGTTGGCCTTCCGCGACTACCTTCGCACCCACCCCGACACCGCCCGGGCCTACGCCGAGCTCAAGTACTTCCTCGCCTCTCGCTTCCGTGACGACCGCGCCGGCTACACCGCCGCCAAGTCGGCGTTCATCACCCGCATCGTCGCCACCGCCGCCAAGATCACTGATAGCTGACGAACTCCGGCTGCGGCGTCATCCTGAGCACCTCGTCCGGTCCCAGCATCGGCTTGTCCTGCTGGTAGAACAGCTTGAACCCCATGTGGAACTTGTCGGGGTTCGCGATGGCGTGGTAGATGTCCATCTTCGTCTCCACGCCCCCGAACCCGTCCAGGTGCTGCACCAGCGCCAGCTCCGGATGCTCCGCCACCCCCGCCAGATCCGGGATCATCGACGCCCGGAACATGTGCAGCAGCACGACTTTCTGCGGCAGGTCGCGGCTTTTCGTCAGCTCCGCCACCCAGTCCAGCACCCCGTTCACCTCCGTCGCCCCCACGTGCCCGATCACCGTGCCCGGCACCTGCCCCGGCTCCATCCGCCACTCCGCGTCCAGCGCCAGTCCCACATCCGGCTGCGCCAGCAGGTCACGGTAGGGCTGCACCGCCGACATGAAGTCCCTTTGTCCCGGTTGGACGTCCACTATGAACAGCTGATGGTGCTCGCGGGCCACGTCCAGGTACCGCTGCACCTCCTCGGACGCCACCTGGTGGCTGTACGCCCCGTCCGGCCCCGGATACCCGTCCGCCACCGTCGCGATGAACTCCATCGCCGGCTGCACCTTGCGATCCGGCGTCGCGAACCCCTGCGCCGCCTTGTCGACAGCGTCGGCCGCCTCCTCCGGCGTCCCCTGCCCCAGCACCCCCAGCGCCGGCGTGCCCCCCGTCCCGTAGTACGCCACCACCCGGTACTGCGGGAACACCGTCCTCCCACCCATCGGCAACTCCGGCGGCGGTGGCGGCGTGGTCGTCGTCGGGGCGCTGCTCGTGGCCGGCGGCAGCTTCGCCTGCTGCACCGGCGCCTCCGCCTGCGTCCGCCCCCCACACCCCGCCAGCGCCACCACCAGCACCGCTACCGCCGCGGCCGTCCCCAGTCGTGCGTCCATACGGGCGAGTACCCGACGGTGGCTCGGATTAACGTCAGAGATCGAACGACTTCCGGATCTGGTCGAGATGCCGACTGCCCTGAGCAACCGCCGGACCAGCGCCTACGGAATTCAGTCGCCATGGCGGAGTTGACGCAGCTCCGCGAGGAATTCCAGCGCGGCCGTGTACCAGGACACGCCGCTGGACTCGAGCTCGTCGACCGCTGTCGGGATCCACCCAGAGCCCAGTCGTGGCAGGTCGTACCTGAGCTGATGCAGGACGATGTCCCGGAATGCACGGCGGGTCTGCTCGTCATCCGGCCCGAATCCGTACGTGGCTATCCACAGGCACGCACGGTACTCGTCGCTCAACTCCATCGGATCCACCCGCTGGCCGGATGCCAGCCAGAGAGTGGTGAGCGCCCGTGCGGCGCTGATCAAGCCCTTGCCCGGCACGGCGTGGAACGCCATCAGCAGGTCGCCGAGCTCGCCCGTGAACGGCTCAAGGTTGTGCAGCCCCACCTCCTGCAGTCGGCCACCCGTGAATTCGACCTCCGCCCGCATCACCCAGTCGTTGTCATGCTGCATGAAAATGGTGCTGTCCCACTCCGTGGGTCTGACGTTGTAGGTCCAGTCCGCGCCGATCGGGTGGCCGGCGGGGGCGGTGTCGCCGACGACGAGGCGGACGACGCGGACCTCGTCATCCCATTCACGGACGGCCGAGAATGCGGAGACGAGAGTGGTCCACCCTTCGGACGGCAGCTGTGACCGCCACAGTTGCGCGGTCCGCGTCCACTCGATCGCGTGATCTTCCCGGTCCGGGAACAGTTGTGCGCTGGTGAGCTGGCCGGCGGTGAGGGCCGCCAACAAGAACAGGTTCGCCGAATACGTCGCCGCGCGGGCCGGCGCCGACAACCTCGCCGGCTGGTAGTTCAGAGCAGGCAGGCTCCGATGCTGGAGCGCGGTGCGGAACAGCCCCAGGAGCAGGTCGGTGACCTGGGCGATGTCCGGGCGACCGGCAAGCATCGTGCTGACGAATTCCACCACGGTGAGCCGCATGGTGAGCGGCGCGAAGGACAGCACCGCATGGAGGAACCGGTCGTCGATCTCGCGCGGACGTCCAGGCGTGCTGGGCACGGCAGCGGCAGCCACCAGGTTGTCCAACTCCTGCACCACCAACCGGGCGACCAGGAACTCGCCGAAGGTGGCGTGGAGGAACTCGTAGGTCCTGAGCAGTTTCTGGTCGTCCGTCGCTTGGGCGACGTAGACGAAGTAGAAGCGTCCGACCAGCAGTTCGGCTCGCGCGGGCTGGTCGACCATGGCGCGGAGGTCGTTGTCGAGCTCGGCCTCGGAGACCCACTGCTGGTTGCGGTTGAACATGGCGAACGCCACGACCGACAAGTGCAGCATCTCCTGGGCCACAAGCTGTTCGAGCTCGCCATCGCTGAGCGACTCGTCGGACTTCAGCACCTCGCGGCGCGTGAAGTTGGTGAGCAGTCGTTCGTAGAGGTCAGCCTCGTGCAGACGCTCGGCGTGGTGCAGGGCATTGGCATCCGAGTCGTAGATGGCCAGCAACAGCAGCAGGAGCGGTTGTCGCGCGAGTTCCTCGTATCGCAGTGCCGTGGTCGGTGGCAGCGGGCGGACGCGGCGAGCCGCCAGTGTGGCTGCGTTGCACTCGTTCCATGCCGTCAACCAGCGCTCGATCTGCCTGTCGTCAAAGGACTCCAGCAGCAGCGTGACCATGCCGGACACCGGTCTGGTCCGGTCGGCGACCGTCAGCCGGCTGGTCACCACGACCGCGAGCGGGTGGCCCAGGTCCGCCTCGCGCTGCTGGAACGCGGCGATCCGTTCCAGGTAGTTGGAGTGGCTTTGGCCGGTCGCCTGCAACAGCTCGTCGAAGCCGTCCAACAGGACCACCGGCAGCGCGTCGCCCGCGGTCGCCACCAGCTCCGACCAGGTCGTGTCGGCGCCGGTGTCGTTGCGGATCGCCACTTCGATCTGGGTCTGCAGATCGGCGTCGGTGGGGACGTCACGCAGCGGCACCCGGACCGTGAGAAAGTCGCTGGCCGGCAAGCGGGCCGGGAGCATCTGGGTGAGCAGTGATTTGCCTGCGCCGGGATGGCCGAGCACCACCAGCGGCGCCTCCGCGGCCATCGGTGACGTCAGATGGCCGACGAGGAAGTCCTGGAAGTCGGTGCGCAGCGGCTGGTCGTCCCACCAGTCGGTGCTGGTGATCTGGTCGAGGCGTGGCTGCCCGACCCGGAAGTTCGGATTGACGTAGCAGCGGTCGATCGCTGGTTCCCGCAGGTCGCCGAACGTTCGCCCGGGCCGACGGAGCACGGCCTGGTACCTCCGGGCGAGGTCGAGCCGGGTGCCGGCGGGGTCGCGGCCGATGCGCAGGCGCTCAAGGGAGACAGCCAGGCCGGCGAGCGCGACGTCGACGTGCGCACGAGTCGCTCGGTGGTCAAGCTGGTTGGCCCAGTAGCCGAACTCCGGGAACTCCAGGGCCAGCCGGCGGAACATCTCCGCGTACCGTGCGGCGGCGCGATCCGGCACGACTCGGAGACGATCCAGGATCGCGGCGCGCTGGCCGCCGGCGAGGACGTCCCAGGAGGCCAAGCCTTCGAGGAACGCCTGGAGCGACAGGGTCAGTGAAAGATAGTGAGCGCGTAGATCCGCCGTGTGCTGCTCCGAGTGCATGCTGGGCATCGGGACCGGCGGGGCCTTGTCCAATATCAGCCCCTGGAAGGACGCATGCCCACTTTCCAGGGCAACCGCCACCTGCTCGGCCTTGGTCGGGCGTAGTTCTCGCGGAAGGCCGATCTCGCTGAGGCAATCGAAGAACGCGGCCATCTCCGCGACCGCGTTCGCCGCCTCCAGTCGACGGGTCCGGTCGTATCGACTCAGTCCGCGTACCCGGTCGCCGAGGCCGCCGATCAACTCGTTGCTGATCTTGAACAGTTCCGCCTTGGCGTCGAAGAGGCTGAGCGCCAAGGCGGGGCTGAACACCGAAGCCGTCAGCAGTGCCCCGCCGAACAGCTTGTCCAGGGCGGCGACCACTGTGGTCTCAGGGCCGCCGCCCAGCAACACCGCCGCGTCCCGGTACGACAGACCGCGAGCCAACGCGACCTCCTCGGTCTCAGCTCCTCAGTGCGGCAATGAGACGGTCCACGGAGGTCCCCAGGTTCCAGCGCTTCTTCAACGCCAGGAGGCGGTCGACGTCGGCGGGGCCGGCCGGGACGGGGTCGGGGCGGTCGAGGACGACGGGGGCGTCGACGGCGACGCGGACGACGGTGGGGGCGGCGGCGAGGTAGGGGGCGGCCTCGGTGAGCTTGGTGCGGATGCGGGCGGTGAGGCGGCGGTCGCGGGGGTCGGAGACGGCGGTCAGGACGCCGGCCAGCGAGCCGAAGTCGGTGATGAGCTTGGCGGCGGTCTTCTCGCCGATGCCGGGGACGCCGGGGAGGCCGTCGGAGGGGTCGCCGCGCAGGACGGCCATCTCGGCGTAGGCGTCGCCCGCCGAGTCGACGGGGAGGGAGTACTTGGCGGCGAGCTCGGGGGGACCGATGATCTCGACCTTGTTCCAGCCCCGGCCGACGTACATGACGGTGACGGGGGTGGGGGAGAAGCGGACCAGCTGGAAGAGGTCGCGGTCGCCGGTGACGACCTCGACGGGGGAGGCCTTCTCGGCGTGGGCGAGGGCGCCGATGACGTCGTCGGCCTCGTAGCCGACGGCCTCGGCGGTGGCCAGGCCGGCGGCGTCGAGCAGGTCGAGGATGATCGGCACCTGGGGAGTGAGGGCGTCGGGCACCTCCTCCTCGGAGCCGTCGCCGGCCTCGGCGACCCGGTGCGCCTTGTACGAAGGCAGGGCCTCGACCCGGAACGCGGGCCGCCAGTCGGCGTCGAGACAGGCGACCAGCCGCGAGGGCTTCCGCTCGATGAGGATGCGGGCGACGGTGTCGGCGAAGCCGCGCACGGCGTTGACCGGCTGGCCGTCGGGGGAGGTCATGGAGTCCGGCAGCGCGTAGAACGACCGGAAGTACAGGCTGGCCGAGTCCAGGAGCACCAGCGGGGCAGCGGTCATCGCACAAGTCAACCAGCTACCCCTGACAGGCCACGATCCGAGGGGCAATTGCAGAGAAACCTCTGCAAAGGATCCTCTGCGGTCGCTACGGTGGACCCATGACGGAGATCAGGCTCGACGCGAAGACGCTGCGGGCCCTGGCCCACCCGCTGCGGATCAGGCTGCTGGGCCTGCTCAGGGCGGACGGCCCGGCGACGGCGACGGGCCTGGCGCAGCGGGTGGGGGAGACGAGCGGCACCACCAGCTGGCACCTGCGCCAACTGGCCGACCACGGCCTGATCGAGCAGGACGAGGAGCGCGGCAACAAGCGGGAACGCTGGTGGAAGGCGGCCTACGAGTCGACCGAGCTGCGCATCGAGGACTTCCGCGACGACGAGGACTCGGCCGGCGCCCTCAACGCCTACCTGTACGAGATCGCCTCCAGCAGCTATCGCCGGATGACGACCTTCCTGGGCCAGGACTGGGAACAGTCGTGGCGGGAGTCGTTCGTCATGTCCGACCAGGAGCTCCCGCTCACCCCGGCCGAGCTCAAGGCCATGCGCGACGAACTGCACGAGGTGATCGACAAGTACCGCCGGCCCGAGCGCCCGGGCGACGAGATCGTGGTGACCCAGCTCCAGGGCTTCCCGAGGAAGACCCAACGATGAAAATCCCCCTGTTGGCCCTGCTCGCGGGCACCACCATCTCGGGCGTCGGCACGGCGATGACGGTCCTGTCCATCCCCTGGTACGTCCTGCACACGACCGGCAGCGCCGCCCAGATGGGCCTGGTCGGGGCGGCCGAGGTCGCCGGCCTCATCGTCTCCTCGGCGCTGGGCGGCCCGCTGGTCGACCGGATCCAGCCTCGCCTGGTGAGCATCGGCTCGGACGCGCTGGCGGCGATCATGGTCGGCCTGGTCCCGCTGCTCGCCGCGGTCAACGCCCTGCCGCTCGAAGCCCTCATAGCGCTGGTCGTCGTGCAGGGCCTGACCAGGTCTCCAGGCGGCACGGCCGTCGACGCGCTGCTCCCCTCGACCGCGAAGTTGGCGAGAACGCCGATCTCCCGCGCATCGAGCCTGTTGGAGGGCGCGGGCCGCACCGGACGGCTGCTCGGCGGGGCGTCGGCCGGCCTCTTGATCGCGTTCCTCGGCCCGGCCGAGGTCCTGTACGTCGACGCGGCCACCTACCTCGCATCGGCCCTGCTGACCACGGCGTTCATCCACGTCGACATCGCGCAGGCCAAGCCACAGCCCTGGTCGCCCAAGGGCCACCTCGCCGAGCTGAAAGACGGCATCCGCTACCTGAAGGCCGAGCGCCTGCTGGCCGCCGTGGTCCTGATGGTCATGGCCACCAACACCCTCGACGGCGCCTACGGCTCCGTCCTGCTGCCCTCGTTCGGCAACGAGGTCCTGCACAGCAGCGTCCTGCTCGGTCTGATGGTCGGCACGTCCAGCGCCGGTTCGCTGTGCGGGATCGTCTTCTACGGGACGTTCGGCGAACGACTGCCGACCTGGGTCACCTACTCCGTGGCGTTCCTGCTGACCGGTGCGCCGCGACTGATCACCATGGCGATGGAGCCGTCGCTGACGGTGCTGTTCCTGGTGACAGCGGTGACGTCGTTCGCCTCCGGCATGATCAACCCGATCCTGCTGAGCCAGCTGTTCACGCGGGTGCCGGAGTCGATGCGCGGCCGAGTGTTCGGCGTGGTGGCGGCTGGCGCCCAGGTGGGGATGCCGCTGGGCGCGCTGGCCGGCGGCGCGACGGTGCAGTTCGCGGGGTTGACCACGGCGTTGCTGGTCACCGCTGGTCTCTATCTCACGGTGACGCTGTGCCCGTTCGTGTTCCGGGTCTGGCGTCGGCTCGACGAGCCACTGCCCGTGAGCGTGAAAGGCGAGTCGTCAGGCGACCACGTCGGGGGTGCGGTCGCCTGACGACTCGGGCTCGGGGGTGGGCCTGCGGCTCACGATCGTCACCCGGCCGGCGGCCAGCGCGTCGTCCTCACGCCGCGGCATCGGCAGCGGGGGGACCAGCTGCCCGGACTCGGCCAGCTCGCGCAGCAGCCGGTCGGTGGACCGTCGGGTGCGCCGCAGGCTGATCGGCCTGGTCACGGCCCGTGTGGGGGCCGGGTGGAGGATGTGCGCCCAGCAGCCGAGCGCCACCACAACGAGTGCTGACGTCCACAAAACGAACATCATCTACTCCTCGCGGTCACTCTCTGTTTATCGGCCGATCGACTTGCGTCGACTTGAGCCCCCAATCGGGTGACAGGTATGGAGTTAACCGGCACAGCGCGCTAGAAACATCCGCCATCTGGACGCGTGCACCTCCGGTGACCGGAAAGTTATCCAGAAGCACCCCCTTCGGGCGGGGGCCGCTTCGAACGCATGATCCGCTTGCCGGCCGACCTCGCTAGGCTCTTGCCTCATGTCCGTCAGCGCAGCCCCGATCGACGTCGAGTCCCTCCGTGACCGCTTCCGCCGGGCCGCCGAGGCCGCCGCGTCGGCCGGTGTCGACGCCCTGCTCGTGTCCCCCGGTTCCGACCTGCGCTATCTGCTCGGCGCCGGCGGCTCCTCGTTCGAACGGCTGACCTGTCTGGTTCTGCCGGCCGCGGGCAGCGCGGCCGAGCCGGCGCTGGTGGTGCCCAAGCTGGAGCAGCCCGGCTACGCCGGCGTGCCGACCGAGGCCCTTGGCGTACACGTGGCGACGTGGGTCGACGGCGAAGACCCGTACCGACTAGTGGCCGACCTGCTCAAGGGCACGGCGAAGTCCATGGCCGTGACGGACATGATGCCGGCGCTGCACGCCCTGGGCCTGCGCGACGCGGTGCCGGACGCGAGGCAGGGCCTGGCCGGCCCGGTGTTGCGCGAGTTGCGGATGCGCAAGGACGACGGCGAGATCGAGGCGCTGCGCAAGGCGGGCGCGGCGATCGACCGGGTGCACGCGCGGATGGGCGAGTGGCTGCGCCCCGGCCGCACCGAGGCCGAGGTCGGCGCGGACATCGCGGCGGCGATCGTGGAGGAGGGGCACGAGGTGGCGGAGTTCGTCATCGTCGGCTCCGGCCCCAACGGCGCCAGCCCGCACCACGGCGTCTCCGACCGGGTCATCGAAGCCGGCGACGTGGTCGTGGTCGACATCGGCGGCCCGGTGCCGGAGGGCTACAACTCCGACTCCACGCGCACCTACTCGGTGGGTGTGCCGGGCTTCGACGACGTCATGGACACCTACGCCGTCCTCAAGAACGCGCAGCAGGCCGCGGTCGACGCCGCCGGCCCGGGCGTGACCGCCGAGGCGGTGGACGCGGCGGCGCGCGACGTCATCGCCGACGCCGGCTTCGGAGAGTACTTCGTGCACCGCACCGGCCACGGCATCGGCCTGGACGTGCACGAGGACCCGTACATCGTCAGCGGCAACGACCTCGTGCTGGAGGTCGGCATGGCCTTCAGCGTCGAGCCCGGCATCTACCTGCCCGGCCGCTGGGGCGCCCGGATCGAGGACATCGTCGTCGTCAGCGAGGAGGGCGCGGTGCGCCTCAACACCCGCCCGCACGAGCTGGTGGTGCTGCCCTCGTGACGACACCGCTGGAACCGATCGACCGCGCCATCCTGCGCGAGCTGACCCAGGACGGCCGGTGCAGCTTCACCGACCTCGCCGAGCGCGTGGGGCTGAGCGTGTCCGCCGTGCACCAGCGGGTGCGGCGGCTGGAGCAGCGGGGTGTCCTCAAGGGGTACGCCGCGCGCGTGGACGGCGAGCAGGTGGGCCTGCCGCTGACGGCGTTCATCTCGCTGACGCCGATCGACCCGGCCGCCCCGGACGACTATCCGCACCGGCTGGAGCACCTGGCAGCGGTCGAGGCGTGCTACTCGGTGGCCGGCGACGCCTCCTACGTGCTGAAGGTGCGGGTCGCCGGTCCGACCGCGCTGGAGGAGCTGCTGCGGCAGATCCGGGAGCAGGCCAACGTGTCCACCCGCACCACGGTGGTGCTGTCCACCCCGTACGAGGACCGCCCGCCGGGCGTGTGAGGCGCCTTTCCGCGCCGCTTGTCCGGTTTTTCTGGGCCGATAGGTCGAACGGGCTATTGCCGTCGGGGAATGGGAGCGCTTCCATGAGTTTCGGCAGGTCCTGCCCTGCCGTGAAGCGCTGTCGGCCGCCACGGCGACCGCCGACCCTGTGGAGTCAACGATGACCCTGCCTGTCAGAACCCTGCTCAGACGCTCGATGTCCCTGCTCTCCGTCGGCGCGATGACGGTGCTGCTCACCGCGTTCGCCGGCGCCCAGGCCCAGGGCGACGTGCCCGCGCCGCCGGCCGGCTGGACCACCGTGTTCAGCGACGACTTCAACGGCTCCGCGGGCAGCCCCGTGAACGGCGCGAACTGGATGTACAACACCGGCCCCGGCTCGAACTTCGGCACCGGTGAGATCGAGACGATGACCAACTCGACCAACAACGTCCGGCTCGACGGCAACGGCAACCTCCAGCTGATCGCGCTGGGGTCGGGCAACAACTGGACGTCCGGCCGGATCCAGACGCCGTCGGCCGTGGCCGGCGCGCCGGCGGGCGGCAAGCTCGAGGTCACCGCGTCCATCCAGCAGCCCAACCCGGGCAGCGGCCTCGGCTACTGGCCGGCGTTCTGGATGCTGGGCCAGGGGCAGTGGCCGGAGAACGGCGAGATCGACATCATGGAGGACGTCAACGCGCGTTCCCAGGTCGCCGGCACCATCCACTGTGGAGTGTCCCCGGGCGGCCCGTGCAACGAGGGCAACGGCATCGGCAGCGGGCTGCGCGCCTGCGGCGGCTGCCAGACCGGCTTCCACACGTACACGATGATCCTGGACCGCACCAACACGTCCAACGAGTCGATCACCTTCTACCTGGACGGGGCCTCGTACTTCACGGTCACCGAGGGCCAGGTCGGCACGGCCACCTGGCAGCAGGCCTACGACCACAACCTGACGATCCTGTTCGACCTGGCCATGGGCGGCGCGTTCCCGAACGGCGTGTGCGGCTGCACCTCGCCGAACGGCGCCACGACTTCCGGCGGGGCCATGACCGTCCAGTACGTCGCCGCGTACACCACCAGCGGTGGGGGCGGGAACCCGCCGCCGCCCGGCGGCGGCGCGATCACGGGCTACGCCGGCCTGTGCCTCGACGACAATGCCGCGAGCACCGCCAACGGCTCGCACATTCAGGTCTACACCTGCAACGGCAGCGCGGCCCAGCAGTGGAGCTTCGTGCAGGCCGGCACGACCCTGCACGTGTTGGGCAAGTGCATGGACATCGCGGGCGGCGGCACGGCCAACGGCACCAAGGTCCAGCTGTACGACTGCAACAACACCGGCGCGCAGGTGTGGATACCGCAGTCCAACGGCACGTTCTACAACCCGCAGTCCAACAAGTGCCTGGATGATCCCGCGTACTCCACGACGCCGGGCACCCAGGTGCAGATCTGGGACTGCGCCGGCACTGCCAATCAGATCTGGCACCTGTCCTGATCGATGCGGGCGGCCGTCAGACGGCGGTCGCCCGCTCCAGCAGGGCGATGGCGCCCTCCACGGCGTCGGTGAACGGCTCGGTGTTCCCGGCCGCTCGGGCCAGCACGTAGCCACCCTGCAGTACGGCCAGGAACGTGTCGGCCAGGCGGGCGTCGAGGCCGCCTTCGGCGAGGATTTCCCTTAGCTGGCCACGAATCCAGTCGAAGTGCTCGGCGATGGGGGAGCGGAGCGCGTCGCTGGCGATGATCTCCGGGTCCTGCGCGAGCACGCCCATCGGGCAGCCGCGCAGGATTTCCCGTTCCCGGCGCAGCCAGCCGGCGATGCGCTCGGCCGGCGAGCCGGGGGAGGAGAGCTCACGTTCGGCGGTGGCGGTGAGCTCCTCGGCGTTGCGGGTGATCGCGGCCAGCGCGAGGTCCTGCTTGCCGGCGAAGTGGTGGTACATGCTGCCCTGGCCGGCGTCCGCGCGCTGCTGGATGGCCTTCGGGCTGGTGCCGGTGTAGCCACGCTCGCGCAGCAGCTCCCGGGTGCTCTCGACCAGCCGGTCGCGGGTGGACATGGCCGAACTGTACCTACTGTTATGTACGTACAGTGGCACTATGACTTCAGTGAAGACTGAACATAGACACAGTGACCCGTGCCGCGGATTACGTCGAGTGAGACGAAAAGCCGCCAGGAGACCTCAGACGGCCGGTAGAACAAGATCCATGGCTGAAGTGGGGTTCCTGAACGAGCAGTCCGCGGTGCGTCGGCTGGAGCTGGGCGACACCCGGCTCACCTTCGTGGTCGACGGCGCGATGGCGTTGGAGGCGCGGGCCTTCTTCCCGGCGGTGCCGGGGGAGTTCTGGGGCGAACACCCCGAAATGGTCGACGCGCGGGGGCGCATCGCGATGTCCGCCGGCGGACTGCTGGTGGAGCGGGCCGACCGCAAGCTGTTGATCGACGCCGGCCTCGGACCGTTGGCCGGGCCGATCACGGTGGGGGAGCGGCACCTCGGGGCGGCCGACTGCGGCGCGATGCCCGACACCCTGGCCGCGTTGGGCGTCGACCCCGGCGGCATCGACACCGTGGCCTACACGCATCTGCACGTGGATCACGTGGGCTGGGCGTTCGTGGACGGGCAGAAGTTCTTCCCCAACGCCCGCTACCTGGTGGCGGCGGAGGAGTGGGCGCCGCACGAGCACGGTGTCGAGGTGCCCGGCGTGCTGGAGGAGATAACCGTGGCGCCTATGCGCGGCAACCACGAGCTGATCCGCGAGGGCGACGAGGTGTGGCCGGGGGTGCGGGCCATCGTGATGTCCGGCCACACACCGGGGCACACGTCGTATGTGGTGTCCACCGACGCCGGCCGGATCGTCGCCTTCGGCGACGCCTTCCACGCGCCGGCCCAGATCACCCATCCCGAGTGGGGATCGATGCCCGACACCGACACCGCGGGCGTGCTCAAGGCCCGCGCTCGGCTGGTGGGGGAGTTGGAGCAGCCCGGCACCTTGGGCTTCGGCACGCACTTCGGCGACCAGGCCTTCGGCCGCCTGGTACGCAACGAGGCGGGGTTCCCGGCATGGGAGCCGGTGGCAGCGGAGTACCTGCTGGCCGCACCTCGCAGTGTCTAGCTAGATAATATCACTATAGCTTCAGTGACGACTAAATAGAGTGCTCTAACGAGCACAAAAGCAACTACCAGCACGGACCAAAGCGCGAAAGCGTCGACGAAGGCGGTGATCCGGCCAGCGTTCGTGGACACCGCGTACGGCGCCTACAGCGAGGCGCCGAGCACGGCGAAGGCCTGGGGGTCGAGGAGCTTGATGCTGCGGTCGGGGCCGCGGGCGACCCAGGCGTGGTCGAGGGCGTGCTGGAGGAGGGCGGCGGGCAGGGAGCCGCTGAGGTGTTCGCGGCGCTCGGTCCAGTCGAGGCATTCGCGGAGCAGGGGGCGGCGGCCGCCGGGGAGCTTGATCTCCAAGGCGTCGAGCACCTCGTGGCCCCGAGGGGTGAGGGCGAGGCCGCTGGCGGTGGAGATCAGGCCAGCGGTCAGCATGCCGGCGCGCAGGGCGACGCCGAGGTGCCCGGCGATGTGGTCGTAGCAGGTGCGGGCGAAGGCCAGCCGCTCGGCACGCCGGGACGAGCGCAGGCTGTGGGGCTGGGGGATCGGGTCTGCGAGCTCGTTGAGCTGCTCGATCAGGTCGGCCACGCGGGAATCGGTGAGCCGCACGTAGCGGTGCCGGCCCTGCTTGACCGTCTCGACGAAGCCGGCGGCGGCCAGGCGGGTCACCTGCTCGGTGGCCGAGGGTGGCGCGACGCCGGCCATCTTGCCCAGCTCGCCGACGGTCCAGGCGCGGCCGTCGATCAGGGCCATGCACATGGCGGCCCGGGTGGGGTCGGCGAGGACGGCGGCGACTTCGGCCAGCGGGTGCGCGCGCATGCCCCCACGCTAGGCAACTTCTAGTTCGGGGGCCGCCGAACTGTCACGTGGTGGGCAGGGCCAGTTGGACGTCGCCGTGGCCGTCGGGGACACAGGCGGCGTGGCGGACGGTGAGCGTGAGGAACTGGCTCATGCACCGGGCGAAGGCGGTGTAACCGGCGGCGTTGGGGTGGAACGACTGCTGGAGGGCGTGGGTGTAGCGCGTCTTGTCCTGGATGTCGCCCAGGTTGAGGGTGAGGCGGGTGAACCACTCCTGGCCGCCGGTGCAGGCCTCGTGGCCGACGCCGGCGCGGGAGAGGTCCAGGAAGCGGGCACCGCCCTGGTCGGCGGCTCGGCGGATGCCGTCGTTGAGGACGGGGACGGCGCGGTCCTGGACCCAGTGCAGGTCGTCGGTGCGCAGCGGGCAGCCGCTGACGTTCTGCAGGCTGCGCAGGATGTCGGGGGCTACGGGGGCGGCGTAGGACTGGAGCACCAGTTGGTAGGCGCTGTCGGCGTATCCGTGTTCGATCATGACGCGGCGGATGTCGCGCAGCGCGGCGACGACCTTGGGCACCATGGCGTTGACGCGGTTCTGCCAGGTGGGGTCGGCCTTCTTGCCGCAGCCGGGTTTGGTGGTGGCGAAGATGGCGTCGACGCAGCTGGTGAGCAGGGGGCCGAACTCGGGGTCGTCGTTGGCGCCGACGGCCACGACGACGGCGTCGATGCGGTAGGTGCTGGCGATCGCGCCGAGCTGGGCGGCCTGGCTGGGCTCGATGGGGTGTTGGCCGTCGAGCCGGATGGCCTGGGAGTTGGCGCCGGAGCAGGCGAAGTTGAAGATCTTGGTGACGTCCGGGAGCTTGATGCGCTGGACCATGGCCTGCGGGGCTCGGTGGCACCAGTTGCCGCCCGGGCCGTCGGTGTCGGGCGTGTAGTTGCCGGCGCCCTCGCCGGACATGGTCGAGTCGCCGAGGGCGACTACGGCGTGCGGGACGTTCTCGGGTGGCCGAGGGGGCGGCACGATGCGGTTGTCGCCGGTGAGCAGGAGGAGGGCGAACACCGGGAAGACGATCAGGATGATCGCGGCCCGGCGGAGGAAGTTCCGCATCGCTGCGTGAGTCTAGGCCACGGGCGCTGCCCCCGGGCCTTCGGGGGCAGCGTCGGGTAATTCGTTTTACTGGGAGATTCGTTCGAGCTGCCACTTGTTTCCGGAGCCGACGCAGATGTAGTGCGTGTAGGTGTCGCCGGGGTGGGTGGCCCGCCATCCCTGGAGGTGTTCCTGGCCGGCTTGGGTGCAGGCGCTGTTGGACGGGAACACGCCGTCGGGCGTGACCGTGACGGCGGCGGCGATTCCGGTGAGGCCCAGGCCGAGCAGGCCGGCGGCGCCGACGGTGACGGCTGCGCGCGTGATGAGACGCATGGCTACTCCCTGTGGGGGCTGGTGCGCCGGAGGGGCGCGTTTTCGACGCTAGTGGCGTCGGAATTCGTCCCACAAGGTGTGTCGGTCGGTCGGGCAATTAATCGGTGAGACAATGACGACGCGAATCGAAAGTGGTCGAGGTTGTCTCATATTCGGGCCGATGGGGTTTTCGTCGATGGCGGCCCGGCGCGCGCGGTGGCCGGGCCGCCATCGGGGGTCACTTCTCCTGCTGGGCCCACCAGCCCTGGCCGGACTCGCCGAGGGTGTAGATCGGGTCGTAGTAGGGGTAGGTGCGGGTGAGGGCGTCGGCGTCGTCGTGTTCGATGCCGGTGCGGTAGTTCTTGGTCCAGTAGGAGATGCCGAGTTCGCGGTCGTATTCGGAGAGCTGGTGGACCCAGCGCTTGCCGACGTAGGGGACGTCGCAGACGATGCGCGGGGTGGCGTAGCCGGGGAGGTAGCCCATGATGGCGTGCTGGAGTTCCTGTGCTTCCCAGACGGCCAGGCGCCAGTGCTCGGCGTTGGGGATCATGTCGCACATGTAGAAGTAGTACGGCAGGATGTTGGCCTCGCCCTGGAGCGCGAAGCACAGGTCGAGCAGGTTCGCGGTGGTGTTGTTGACCCCGCGCATGAGCACGCCCTGGTTGCGGACGTCGCGGACGCCGACGTCGAGTGCGGTGCGGGCGGCCTCGGCGACCAGTGGGGTGACCGACTGGGCGTGGTTGACGTGGGTGTGGATGGCGAGGTTGACGCCGCGGCGGTGGGCGGTGCGGGCGACGCGCTCCAGGCCCTCGACGACCTTGGGCTGGATCCAGTGCTGGGGCATGCCGGCCAGCGCCTTGGTGGCGAGTCGGACGTCGCGGACGGTGGGGATGTCCAGCAGGCGCATGAGGAACGACTCGAGTTGGGGCCAGGGCATGTTGGCCACGTCGCCGCCGGAGACGACGACGTCGCGGACGCCGGGGGTGCGCTTGAGATAGTCGATCATGGCGTCTTGCCGGTCGACCGGTTTGAGCAGGAGTTTGTGCTTGTCGATCTGGGGTGTGGAGTTGCCGACCAGGTCCATGCGGGTGCAGTGGCCGCAGTACTGGGGGCAGGTCGACACCATTTCGGCGAGGACCTTGGTGGGGTAGCGGTGGGTGAGGCCTTCGACGACCCACATCTCGGCTTCGTGCAGTGAGTCGCGGGCGCTGTGGGGGTGGCTGGCCCAGGTGGTGATGCGGTCGCTGGCCACGGGGAGCATGTAGCGGCGGACCGGGTCGGTGTAGAAGGCCTCGGTGAAGGCGACCGGTTCGAGGTCGGCGTCGGTGGCCATGGTGTTGAGCATCTGCGGCGGCAGCAGCATCGACATGGTGGCGAGGTTCTGCTGGTCGGCCGCGAGGTCGTCGTAGAAGCGCTCGGTGAGCAGGTCTCCGACGACGGTGCGGAGCTGCTTGATGTTCTTGACGCAGTGCACGCGTTGCCATTGGGCGTCGCGCCATTGGGCGTCGGTGACGTCGCGCCAGCCGGGGAAGCGTCGCCAGTCGGGTTCGACGAGTTCGCGGCGTACGTACTCGTACGGCTGCTGGTCGGCGGCGGTGGCCGCGGTCTCGATGGCGGCGGCACGGGTCTCGTACAGCGCGGTCATACCTGCTCCTCGCCCTCAGGGGTACGTAAAGATATGCTGCCAGAGCGTCGGCTGAACGTAAATCTTCCGGCGTGGCCGCGTCCAGTGACGAAGGAGTTCGGGATGGCAGGTGACGTGACCGGTTCGCCGATCGGGTTGCACCGGGTGGTGTCGCCCTCGGGTGTGCTGCCGCAGCAGGCCGAGGTGCTGGATGCGGAGCCGTCGCCGTGGCCGGACGAGGTCGTGGTGGCGGTGGAGCGGTTGAATCTCGACGCCGCGTCGTATCGGCAGTTGAGGGAGGCGCACGGCTCCGGGGCTGCCGTGCGCCAGGCCGTGCTGGAGATCGTCGGAGCGCGCGGGAAGATGCAGAATCCGGTGACGGGTTCGGGTGGGATGCTGCTGGGCACCGTCTCGGCGGTGGGTCCGGACTCCCCTCTCGGTCTGAAGGTCGGCGACCGGATCGCCACGCTGGTGTCCCTCACCCTGACGCCGCTGCGGATCACCGACGGCCTGGTGGGGTGGGACGGCCTGGATGAGCAGGTGCCGTGCGAGGGCACGGCGGTGCTGTTCGGGCGGTCGATCGCCGCGGTGTTGCCGGATGACATGCCGGACGAGTTGGCCTTGTCTGTGCTGGATGTCTGTGGTGCGCCGGCGTTGACCGACCGTGTCGTGCGGTCGAAGGGCGCGAAGTCGGTGTGTGTGCTGGGTGGCGGCGGCAAGTCCGGTTCGCTGTCGCTGGCCGCGGCCCGGGCCGCCGGTGCGACGCGGCTGGTCGCACTGGTGCCGACCGAGGGCGAAGCCGCCGCGGTCCGTGAGACGGGGCTGGCCGATGAGGTCGTGGTCGCTGACGCGCGCAATCCGGTGGCGGTGGCGCAGGCCGTGGGTGAGGCGGTCGACGTGACCGTGGTGTGTGTGGACGTCGCGGGCTGCGAGCACGGGGCGATTCTGGCCACGGCGCCGGGCGGGACTGTGATCTTCTTCTCGATGGCCACGTCGTTCTCGGCGGCCGCGCTCGGCGCGGAGGGTGTCGCGGCCGACGTTGAGATGCTGATCGGCAACGGATATGTGCCTGGACATGCGGATTTCGCGTTGGAGCTGGCCCGGGCGACGCCGGGGGTGCTGGCGCTGTTCCGTGGCCGGGAGCGGCAGACTGCCGGATCGTGAGCACTGTGCAGCGTCAATTCCCTGGGGCAACCCTGTTGGTCGGCGGCCGTGTCTACTCGGCGTCGTCCCCGGACGCGACCGCGATGGCGGTGGCTGACGGGACCGTGGTGTGGGTGGGTCAGGACACGCCCGGCGTCGCCCTGTACGGCGAGACGGCCGAGGTCGTGCATCTGGACGGGGCGTTCGTGGCGCCGGCGTTCGTGGATGCGCATGTGCATGCGACTTCGGCGGGGTTGTTGCTGACCGGTGTCGATCTCACCGGTGCTTCTTCCGTCGCCGAGGTGCTGTCGGCGGTGAGGGACGCGCCGGGGGCGGCGGTGTGGGGGCATGGCTGGGACGAGACTCGCTTCGTCGAGGGCCGCGCGCCTTCACGGGCCGAGTTGGACGAGGTGGCGCAGGGTCGTCCGGTCTATCTCTCCCGGATCGATGTGCATTCCGCGTTGGCGTCGACCGCGCTGATCGCCCTCGCGCCCAAGGCACGGGACTGTGACGGTTGGTCGGAGAGCGGTCCCTTGTCGCGGGCGGCGCATCACGAGGTGCGGCGGGCGGCCAAGGATGCCGTGGCTCCGGCGCAGCGTCGCCAGGCTCAGGAGGCTTTTCTCCAGCTGGCGGCTTCGCGGGGCGTGGCCTGCGTGCACGAGTGCGCCGGCCCGGACATCTCTAGCGCTGACGACCTCAGTGAGCTCCTGAATCTCGGCACCGGCCCGCAGGTCGTCGGTTACTGGGGCGAGGTCAACGGCGTCGAGACCGCCAAGGCCCTGGGCGCTCGCGGCGCTGCCGGGGACCTGTTCGTTGATGGTGCCCTCGGCTCGCGTACCGCTGCGCTGTGCTCGCCGTACGTCGACGACCCGGGTAACTCGGGTGCGCTGTACTTGGATGCGGCGGCGATCGCCGAGCATGTGCTGGCGTGCACTGCGGCCGGTATGCAGGCCGGTTTCCACGTCATCGGCGACGCTGCCGTGGCCGAGGTGGTCGCCGGTTTCGAGTTGGCGGAGAAGCAGGTCGGGGCTCCGGAGCTGGCGTCGTGCCGGCATCGGCTGGAGCACGTGGAGATGGTGACCGCCGAGCAGGCGGCGCGGTTGGCGTCCTGGGGCGTCGTCGCGTCGGTGCAGCCGCAGTTCGATGCCACGTGGGGCGGGCCGGACGGCATGTACGTGCAGCGCCTCGGCGCGGAGCGGGGCACGCGGTTGAACCCGTTCTCCCAGCTCGCGGCCTCGGGCGCTCTCCTCGCGCTGGGCTCCGACACGCCCGTGACCCCGGTCGATCCGTGGGAGACGGTCCGGGCCGCGGTGCACCACCGCACCGAGGGCTTCGGGGTTTCCCCACGCGCGGCGTTCACGGCGCACACGCGCGGCGGGTGGCGGGCGGCCGGGGTGGATGACGGTGTGACGGGCACGTTGGTGCCGGGTGCGCCGGCGACGTACGCGGTGTGGCGTGCGGACGAGCTGGTGGTGGGGGCGTCGGACTCGCGGGTGCAGCGCTGGTCGACGGATCCGCGGTCGCGGGTGCCGGCGCTGCCGGTGCTGGAGCCGGGGGCGGCGTTGCCGGAGTGCCTGCGCACGGTGTTGTGCGGTCAGGTGATCTACGAACGGGAAGGGGCGCTTGGGTGACGTTGCTGGATCTGGACCCGGAGGTCACCGGGCGGGCGCGGGCGCTGGCGGCGTGCGCGGCGGAGCCGGTGATCGAGCTGGCGCGGGCGCACACGACGGTGGCCGTGGAGCGGGCGACGCTGCGGTTGGCCGGCATCACCGGCGCGGACACCACGCATCGCGCGGGTGATGTGCCGTGGGTGAACCGGGTGGTGGACACCATCCGGGAGCAGTGCGGGCTGGAGCACGGCTCGGTGCTGCCCGCGTTCCATGCGCTGCGTGAGCACGATCTAGGCTCGTTGACCGAGCTGGCCGAGGCCACCGCGGCCGGGCAGATCCAGTTCGCCGTGCCTACCGGCAAGGACGCCACGCAGGCGGCGAAGGCGGCGAAAACCGCTGTCGCCAAAGGACTTCGCACGGTCGACCGGAACCGGGGCCAGCGGGACAAGCTGATCGCGAAGCTGGGTGATCCGCCGCAGCGGCCGTGGATCTACCTGATCGTGGCCACCGGCGACATCGACGAGGACGTCGTGCAGGCGTGCAACGCCGCCCGGGCCGGTGCGGACATCATCGCCGTCATCCGCTCCACCGGTCAGTCGTTGCTCGACTACGTGCCGGAAGGCGCGACGCACCACGGGTTTGCCGGCACGTATGCCACGCAGGAGAACTTCCGGATCATGCGGGCGGCGCTGGACGACGTGTCCAAGGAGGTCGGCCGGTATGTGCGGCTGACCAACTACGCGTCGGGCCTGTGCATGCCGGAGATCGCGGTGCTGGCCGGCCTGGAGCGGCTGGACATGATGTTGAACGACTCGATGTACGGGATCCTGTTCCGGGACATCAACCCGATCCGGACGTTCGTGGACCAGCGGTTCTCCCGTCAGGTGCACGCGCGGGCGGGGATCATCATCAACACCGGCGAGGACAACTACCTCACCACCGCCGACGCGGTCGAGGCCGCGCACACGGTCACCGTGTCGCAGCTGCTCAACGAGCGTTTCGCGCACGAGGCCGGTCTGCCGGACGAGCTGTTGGGCCTCGGGCACGCGTTCGAGATCAACCCGAAGGTGCCGGACTCGTTCCGGATGGAGCTGGCCCACGCGCTGCTGGCGCGGGAGCTGTTCCCGGACGCGCCGCTGAAGTGGATGCCGCCGACCAAGCACATGACCGGCGACGTGTTCAACGGCTACCTGCTGGACGGGTTCTTCAACCTGGCCGGTGTCCTCACCGGACAGTCGATCCTGTTGGTGGGCATGATGACCGAGGCGGTGGTGACGCCGTTCCTGTCCGACCGGGACCTGGCGATCGCCAACGTGAAGTACGTGCTCAACGCGGCCGGCAACCTGGCCGAGGACTTCCGGCCCTCGCCCGACGGCTTCATCGTCAAGCGGGCCGAGCAGGTGCTGGGGGAGGCGGTGGACCTGTTGGAGCGCATCGTCGACGACGGTCTGCTCAAGGCGATCGCCGAGGGCACGTTCGGGTTGATGAAGCGTCCGGCCGACGCCGGCAAGGGCGCGGACGGCGTGATCGTGAAGGCCGACGGGTACGTGAACCCGGCCAGCGAGCTCCTGGAGGCTGGCCATGAGTGAAAGTCCGGCTGTGACTGAGCAGAAGCGTTACGTGCGGCCCTATGGCGACACGACCGGCGACGGCATGGTGCAGATGTCGTTCACCCTGCCCGTTGCACACGGTCCCCGGGCCGAGGGCGCCGCGCAGCAGCTGGCCAACAAGATGGGCATGGACCCGGCCATGGTGGTGCACTCGCACGCCATCGGCGCGGACTTCACATTCGTCGTCGTGTACGGCTCGGTCAGCCACCTGGTCGACCTGGACGCGGTGAAGGTCGTGGAGCGGGAGTATCCGCTGCTGTCGCCGTACGAGGTGAACTCGACGGTGAAGAACTCGTTGGGGCGCAAGCTGGTTGTCGTCGGGGCGTGCATCGGCACCGACGCGCACACCGTGGGCATCGACGCCATTCTCAACATCAAGGGCTTCGCCGGCGAGAAGGGCCTGGAGTACTACCGGGAGCTGCGGGTGGTCAACCTCGGCGCCCAGGTCTCCGTGCCGGAGCTGGTGAAGCGGGCCCGGTCGGAGAAGGCCGACGCCGTGTTGGTGTCGCAGGTCGTGACGCAGCGGGACGCGCACATCCTCAACACCCAGGAGATGTCCGCCGCCTTCCGCGAGGCCATGGGCTCCACCCGGCCCACGCTGGTGGCCGGCGGTCCCCGTTTCGATCCGCTGATGGCCGGCGAGCTCGGTGTGGACCGGGTCTTCGGCCGCGGCACGACTCCAGGCGAGGTCGCTTCTTACCTCGTGCACACCATCTCCCAGAAAGGCGTGGCCGCGTGAGCTTGGTCGAGGGTTTCTCCGTCACCCACCGGCGTTATGTGCCGTACTCCCACGCCCACTACGGCGGCAATCTCGTCGACGGCGCCTACGGGCTGGGCATGTTCGGCGATGTCGCCACCGAGCTGTGCATCCGCACCGACGGCGACGAGGGCCTGTTCGCCGGCTACGACTCCGTCCAGTTCGTGGCCCCGCTCAAGGCCGGCGACGTCGTCGAGGCCACCGCCACCCTCACCCGCATCGGCACCCGCTCCCGTGGCGTGACCTTCGAGCTACGGGTCACGTGCCGCGCCACCCCTTCGAAGGGTGCTTCGGCCGCCGAGGTGCTGCCGGAGCCCATCATCGCCACCCGCGCCACCGGCACTGTGGTCGTGCCGCAGGCGTGATCTGGCGCGGTTCGTTCACCAACGTCGAGGTCAACGCCCTGCACGCGGCGGCGTTCGACCATCCCGTCGGCGAGGTCGACTGGTGGACCCAGGTACAGCGCCACAGCCTCGGCTGGGTCTGCGCCCGTGTTGACGAGGCCCTCGTCGGCTTCGTCAACGTCGCGTGGGACGGCGGCGCGCACGCCTTCCTGCTCGACACCATGGTTGTCGACGGGCTTCGTGGTCGTGGGATCGGCACGGAGCTCGTCGCCGCGGCGGCCACTGGCGCTCGTTCGGCGGGCTGCCAGTGGCTGCACGTGGACTTCGAACCCCACCTGCGCGCCTTCTACCTCGACGCCTGCGGCTTCCGTTCGACCGACGCGGGCCTGCTCGCGCTCTGAGCGGTCAGCCGGCCGTGTCCTGCACGTCGGCGCGGCACGCTTCCAGAAAGCGCTCGCCCGCCTCGCTGATGCCGGTCAGAGCTCGATCGAGACTTTCCCGCAGCACCGCCGGCTCCCCGGCGTCCAGTTCGGCCAGGACGTCGTTCACGCCGCCGCGCGCTGCCTTCCACAGGTCCTTGCCCCGTTGTCGTGGCTCGTCGGCGCCGAACAGCTCCACCTGGTTGTAGGCCTTGCGCAGCTCGCCGCGCCGCTCACGCCATGCGGCCTCGGCCCCGGCCCGGTCTGCCACCGGCCCGCTGAACTCCGTCCGGATCAGCTGGAACGCTTCCTCGCTCGCCGTCGACAGGCCCGCATAGGCCTTGACCCGTTCGTCGCGCAGCCAGTTGGCCCGGTCCGCGGCGCGTTTCTGCGCTTCGACGCGCTGCGCCGCCTTCAGCTTGCGGCTTTCCACGAACGCGTTCGCCACCAGGGTCAGCACCACCCCGCTGAGCGTCGCGCCCACGGTGATCAGCTGCGTGGTCGTTCCCGCGTCCATGACGCGAGTATCCCAGGGCGTCGTTTCTCCCTTTCAGGCCGTGAGGGCGTCGAGTCGGCGCTGGAGGCGGTCGGCGTCGTCGTGGCGCTGTTGTTCACGGAACAGGTCCAGGGCTTCCTGCCAGACGGCGCGGGCCTGGTCGTGCTGGCCGAGTGCGGCGTGGGGATTGCCGAGGCCGTCGAGACAGTTGGCGATCTGGCTGTTGTCGCCGAGGTCGCGGCGCAGGGCGAGGGAACGCCGGTAGTGGTCGATGGCCCGCTGGTGGTCGCCGGTGCAGTGGTCGATGTAGCCGAGGCTGTCGAGGGTGCCGGCCTCGGCGTCGGGATCGCGGTGACGCTGGTAGATGGCGAGCGCGGCCTGGCAGTTGGCGCTGGCCTGCTCGTACCGGCCGAGTTGGGCGGCGCACCAGCCGGCGTCGTTGAGGGCATGGGCCTGCCCCGGCACGTCGTCGATCGCCCGGTACAGCTCCAAAGCGCGGTCGGCGTGGACCAGGGCCTGGCTGTAGTCGCCGGACAGGCCCCACGCGCGGGCGAGCATCAGCTCGGTGCGGGCCTGGTTGCTGGTGTCGCCCTGCTGCTCGGCCAGGGCGGCCGACTGGTTGAGGTGCCGGACGGCGTCGTCGTGCTGGCCGAGGTCGCCGTAGGCGAAGCCGAGGAACCGGTGGGCCAGCAGCCGCGCGGTGGGATCGTCGAGATGTTGCTCGGCGGCCAACCCCACCTGCCAGATCGCGGCCTGGTCGTGACGGAGACCGCGGCGGATCTGGAACGTGCTCAGCGCCCACGCCAACTGCCAGGCGGCACGGTGCCAGCCCTGGACGACGGCGGTGTGCTGGGCGGCCAGCAGGCACTGGTGTTCGGCGTCGAACCAGGCCAGCGCGGCGGGGTAGTCGGCCAGGGGGAGAGGCTGGGTGACGGGCGGGTCCAGCTGCTGCGGCGCGCGGTGGGGGCTCAGGATCCGGTCGGCGTCGTAGGCGGTGTGCAGGTAGAAGTCGACCGCACGCTTCAGCGCCGCCGTCCGCGTGGCGTCGGGAAGGTGGCCGGCGGTGTCGACGGCGTAGCGGCGGATCAGGTCGTGCATCTCGTACCGGCCGTACGCGTGGCGTCCGATCAGGGACGCGTCTTCCAACGTGCGCAGGGCTTTCGTGACCTCCGCGAGGGACAAGCCGGTGAGGGCGGCCGCGGCCGGCAGGCTGATGTCCGGACCGGGGGCGGTGCCGAGCAGCCCGAACACCGTGCGCTGCTGTTCGGTGAGGTTGAGCAGGGACCACGAGAGCACGGTGGGCAGGCTGGCCGCGGGGTCCTGGTCGTCCAGCGCGTCCAGCCCCAACTCGAGGAGCTCGGCGGCGAACTCGGCCAGCGGGATGTCCGGGTACATCTGCGCGCGGCCGGCGGTGATGGCCAGCGCCAGCGGATACCTGCCGCACAACCGGATCAGGTCCGCCACCGCCTCGGGTTCGGCGGCCACGCGAGCGTCGCCGAGCCGCCATGTCAGCAGCGCCTCGGCTTCGGCATGGGACAGCACGGCCAGGGCCATGTGCCGGGCGCCGTGCCGCGTGATCAGCGAGCTGAGCGCACTGCGGCTGGTGACGACCACGGTGCAGGTCGGCGCGCCGGGCAGCAGCGGCGCGACCTGGTCGGCGGTGGCGGCGTTGTCCAGCACGATCAGCAGCCGCTTGCCGGCGAGAAGGCTTCGGTAGAGGGCAGTGTGCTCGGCCAGGCCGCCGCTGACGTGCGCCGGGTCCGCGCCCAGGGCGTCGAGGAAGCCGCGCACCGCGGTCAGCGGGTCCAGCGGATCGCTGTCCGGGCCGAAACCCCGCAGGTCGACGAACAGCTGCCCGTCGGGAAACCGGTCCGCGTGCGTGTGGGCCCAGTGCAGGGCCAGCGAGGTCTTGCCGATGCCGCCCGCGCCGGCGATGGCCGTGATCACGATGGTCGGCGACTGCTCGGCGACCGTGTCGATGGCCTGCGCGAGCAACGCCAGCTCGGCCTCGCGGCCGGTGAATCCCGTTGGGGCAGCCGGCAACTGTCGAGGGCGCGCGGCCGCAGGCCTGGGCGGGGCCGGCGTCACGCCCAGCACCTCGCCCATCAGCTCGTCGCGCTCCTGCGGCGTGAGGTCCATGGCGTCGGCCAGCTGCCGCAGCGAGGCGAGCTGCGGATTGGGGCGGTCGCCGGTCTCCAGCCCCCGGATCGTGCGCGCGGAGACCCCCGAGCGCTCAGCCAGCTCCTCCTGGGTCAGCCCGGCCCGCTGGCGAAACCGTCGCACCACCGAGTTGTGCTGGTCGCCCATCGAAAACCACCCGCCACTCGCCCCCTTTGCCTGTCGGACCGTGACTTACCACGCCAATCAGGCACCAGACAAAGTAGTGGGAAGCGCCGCCGCACGCAGGGAAGGACGCCTTACCCGCGTCCAATGCGGGTAAGGCGTCCTTCCCTGCGTCGGCGTGCCCTAGGCTGCGCGGTCGTGGGGGAGATCATGTTGGTGGCAGTGATCGTCGCGGCGACGGCGGCGGGCGTGTGGTGGGTGCCGAGAGGCGGCGCCGCGGAGCGGCCGGGCGGGGGATGGCTTCGACACCCCGGCACCTGGCTGGTGGCCGTGATCGCGCTGTTCTTCGTCAACCAGGTGCTGTTCACGGCCTACGTGCAGCAGGCATTGCACGGCGACACCTCCTCGATCGCCCGGTACATGCCGCCGGGCTGGTTCGACCTGGCCGACCTGGGCCGGCTGTCGCAGGCGCTGCCGGCGTGGCCGTGGACGGTGCTGCACGCGCAGTCGTCGATCGAGCTGCCGCTGGGCATGCTGTCCTACCTGCTGGTGTGCCGGTGGTTCTCCGCCGAGGTGTTCCGCCGCGCGATGCACGCCCGCTGGCTGTGGTCGGCGTCGTGGACGGTGACGTTCTGCCTGATCGAATGGGACCTGTACAGCCCGTACACGGTGGTGGACCTGGTGATCCGGGTGATCTCCGGCATCGTCACGCCGCTGTTGCTGCCGCTGCTGTCGGAAGGCCGGGACACCCCGCCGAGGCTGCTGCCGCTGGTGGCGTCGCTGGCCGCGCTGGGCTGCGTCGTGCTCGCGGTCTACGACACGGTGACCCTCTACAACCTCGGGCACACGGTGTCCTGGCTGCCGATCGTCGCCGGCGCCCTGGTGGTGTTGGCGGCCGCGCGGTTCTGGGCGCAGAAGCCGGTGCGGCACGGACCGACCATGAGCTCGGTGACCAACGCCCTCGGCTGGTTCCTGGTGCTGTTCCTCGTGCCGGCGCTGCCCCTGCGCTACGGCTTCAACTTCGGCACCACGGCGGTGTCGGTCCTGGCCGGCGCGGTGATCGTGGCGGCGGCGGTGTGGCGAGGCTGGGACCACCGCCGGTTCGGCCAGCTGGGCATCGCGGCGGTGGCGGGAGTCGTCGGCGCGGTCGTGGGCTACGTGATCGCGCACGGCTACCCGGAGGCCCGGCTGCTGGCGGCCGCGGTCGGATTCCTGCTGGCCGGCGCCGGGGTGTGCGCGGGCCTGGACCGGATCGGTGACAGAACGGGCAACAAAAGGCCGGTGAACATTGACGGCCTCGGCCGACAATGACAACCCTGGGGCATGGCAAAACACCACCTCGCACAACTCAACGTCGGCCGTCTGAGATATCCCTTCGGTTCCGGCGAGGCCGACGAATTCATCGCCGCGCTCGACCCGATAAACGCGCTCGTGGACCAGGCGCCGGGATTCGTGTGGCGGCTCACCGGCGTGGGCGGCAAGGACTCCGCCGCCATCGACCCGGACGAGGACCTGGTCACGAACCTGACCGTGTGGGAGTCGCGCGAGGCGATGTGGGAATTCACCTACCGCGCGGAACACCGCGAATTCCTGCAACGCCGACGGGAATGGTTTCAGCCGCAGAACGAGGCGTCCACCGTGCTGTGGTGGATTCCCGCCGGGCACATCCCCACTCCGTTGGAAGGCCGGGACCGCCTTTTCCGTCTCCGCGAATGCGGGCCGACGCCGGAGGCGTTCTCCTTCGGCCAGCACTTCGAACCGGTCACCACACAGCTCGCCGCCCTGTGAGCTGTGTTCACCGAATTGTGTCCGCCTACGGACAGGGGCCTCACACCCGGCCCGTAGGCTGAACGGGTGGCCGCCCCCGTTGTGACGTCGGAATCCGACATCCCTCTCGCGTTGCCGACCCGACGTCGCCGCGCCGTCCCCGTGCTGATCCGCATGGCCGCCGCCCTCGCGGGCGGCGGCATCTTCTACGCCAGCTACCCGCCCCGCCCCCTCTGGTACCTCGCGCCGCTGGCGTTCGCGCTGCTCGCCTTCGCCCTGCGCCACCGCACCGCCCGCGGCGGCTTCCTCTACGGCCTGCTGTTCGGCATGGCGTTCGTGATGCCGCTGCTGGAGTGGCTGCAGAGCTTCCTCGGCCGCGAGTTCGGGCCGTTCCCATGGGTGGGCCTGTCGTTCGTGGTGTCGCTGTACATGGCGCTCGCCGGCGCCGCGATGGCCGTGGTCAGCAAGCTGCGCGGCGGCCCGGTGTGGATGGCCGCGGTGTTCCTGGGCAGCGAAGTCCTGCGCACCTACTTCCCGTTCGACGGATTCCCGTGGGGCAAGGTCGGCTTCGGCCAGCCCGAGGGCCTGTTCCTGCCGCTGGCCGCGATCGGCGGCACCATGCTGCTCGGGTTCGCCGTCGTCGTCACCGGCACGGGCCTGACCGAGCTGATCGTCCGCTGGCGGGCCGGCGACCGCCGCCGCGCCCTCGTGCTGCCGGTGATCCTGGTCATCCTGCCCGTCGTGGCCGGCGCGGCCAGCTGGTCGCTGGTCGGCACCGACGCCCAGGCCGGCACCCGCACCGTGGCGATCATCCAGGGCAACGCCCCCGACGACGGCATCAACCTCATGTACGACACGCCGATCCTGCGCCGCAACCACCTCGCCGCCACCGAGAAGCTCGCCGCCGACATCAAGGCCGGCCGCGTGGCCAAGCCCGACATCGTGGTGTGGCCCGAGGTCGCCACCGACCTGGAGCCCGACCCCCGCTACGACATCGAGCTGTCCCAGGCAATCCGCGACGTCGGCGTGCCGTTCCTCATCGGCGGCCGCCTCATCCAGAACCCCACCACCATCCAGAACGTGGTGCAGGTGTGGGATCCGAACACGGGGCCGGGCCAGCGTTACGCCAAGCAGAAGCTGGTGCCGTTCGCCGAGTTCATCCCGCTGCGCGCCATCTCCGCCGCCGTCACCCCGTTCGTCGCCGACACCCGCGACATGATCCCCGGCGACGAGCCCGGCGCCCTGGCCATCGACAACACCACCGTCGGCGTCGCCATCTGCTACGAGGTCGCCTACGACCAGGTGGTCGGCGGTGCCGTGCGGGCTGGTGCGACAATGCTCGCCATCCCCACCAACAACGCGTGGTACGGGCCTGGCGAGATGAGCTACCAGCAGCTGGCCATGTCCCGGGTCGCGGCGGTGGAGTACGGCCGCGCCGTCGCGGTCTCGGCGACCAGCGGGGTGAGCGCCCTCGTCCAACCCGACGGGACGGTCACCCGGCAGAGTGAGCTCTACACGGCGGCGACGCTGGTGGCGAAACTGCCGCTGCGCACGACCGCTACGCTGGCCACCCGGCTCGGCGCATGGCCCGAATGGGTGGCGTCCGTGACCGGCCTGGCGGCACTGGCGCTGGCAATCGGCGCACGCCTGCGAAACCGGTCGACGACCCCGCGTCGTGCGCCGGCGCGAACTACTGACGACACACCGGAAGAGGATCTTTGATGGCGGACCAGCGGGACAGCCGCGCGGAGCTCGGCCAGGTGCTGGTGGTGATCCCGACCTACAACGAGCGGGAGAACCTGGGCCCCATCGTCGCGAGGCTGCACGAGGCGCTGCCCGAGGCGCACGCGCTCGTCGTCGACGACGGCAGCCCCGACGGCACCGGCCGGCTCGCCGACGAGATGGCCGCGGCCGACGACCGGGTGCGAGTGCTGCACCGCACCGAGAAGGCCGGCCTCGGCGCCGCCTACGTCGCCGGCTTCGGCTGGGCGCTCGAACGGGACTACGGCGTCATCGTCGAGATGGACGCCGACGGCTCGCACGCCCCCGAGGACCTGCCCCGGCTGCTCGACGCGCTCACCGACGCCGACCTCGCCCTGGGCTCCCGCTACGTGCCCGGCGGCCGCGTGGTCAACTGGCCCAAGTACCGCGAGCTGATCTCCCGCGGCGGCGGCCTGTACTCCCGCCTCGCGCTGGGCGCCAAGGTCCGCGACATCACCGGCGGCTTCAAGGCCTTCCGTCGCGAGGTCCTGGAGAAGATCAACATCCAGTCGGTGGCCTCGCAGGGCTACTGCTTCCAGATCGACCTCACCTGGCGCACCATCGAGGCCGGCTTCGAGGTCGTCGAGGTCCCCATCACCTTCACCGAGCGCGCCGTCGGCCAGTCGAAGATGAGCGGCTCCATCGTGCGCGAGGCTCTGTGGCGGGTCACCAAGTGGGGCGTGCGCCGCCGCCTGGAGCAGGTCGGCGCCATCAAGCGCTGACCATGGGCCCGGCCGCCGCTTTCCGGACACCACCGGCGCGGCGTCCGAGCGCCGGCTCGGTTCCCGCAGACGCGAATCACCCCCTGGCCGCGTCGGCCAGGGGGTGATTGCTGTTTCGTGGTGGGCTCGGTGAGGACCAGGCCCGACGTCTGTGGCGCGCGGGGCCGTCACCGGCCCCGCGTCCACCTCACGCCGTGCGCGTGCGGCGGCCCTTGAGCTCTTCCAGACGCTCGGTGAGCAGCTCCTCCAGCTCCGGGATGCTGCGGCGCTCCAGCAGCATGTCCCAGTGCGTGCGCGGGGCCTTGATCTTCTTCTGCTCCGGCTCGTTGCCGTCCATGATCTTCGACTCAAGGCCGTGCAGTCGGCACTCCCAGACCGGCGGGATCTCGGCGTCGTCGGAGAACGGCACCTCGAAGTCGTGCCCCTTGGGGCACGCGTACCGCACCGACCGGCGCGGCGCGAGGTCGTGGTTGCGGTCAGTCTCGTAGCTGACCGCACCGAGCCGGCTACCACGCAGAACGCGGTCGGCCATGACGGTGTCCTTTCGCTCGGCTCGGGGCGCAGGGCCCCGGGTTGTGCTTACCGAGTGCAACGACGGGACTGGTCCAATCGTTCCCCGGTGAGGGGTTTCGGCACCCAGGGTGACGTCGTTCACGTGTCAACCAGAGTGTCCCGTCTCTGGGATGCAATCGGTCGGACGTCGTGACGCGTTATCCAGCCACCGAGTGCAACTATCACTCGTTCGGCCTAGTCCGGGTCGCTTGGAGCCTACCCGGCCGCCAGTCTGACTGCATTCCGCAACCACACGTGGCGACAAGACCTCAATGAGTGACACTTTCCCCGTCTTCTGATGACAGAGCGTAGCATATGTGGCCAACGCGAAGCTGTTCACGGTTCGTGTCGACCCCCGGAACCTGCCCGAACGACAGCGCCGCGGCGCGCGAACGAGCACAAACGCGCATCCGGGCCTGGCTCGCGTCGGACACCATGATGGCGGAGCGGGCACGAGCCTGCCGCGCGAGGGCGCTCAGGTGAAGCTCAGCTGCGCGGGGGACACCGGCTCGGCGGCCAGCTCCCCGAGACGGAAATGACGCCGGCACAGCACCTGGTAGCGCACCTCGTCCGCATGATCGGTGTCCGCGACCAGCACCGTGTCGCCCTCCCGCAGCACCCGGCCGTCGCTGACCCGCGCGTTGAACCGGCCCGGCAGCCCGCACCAGCACAGCACCTCCACCTGCACCGGGTGCAGCTCGTCGGCCAGCTCGAACAGCCGGCGCGCGCCCGGGAACAGGCGGCTGCGGAAGTCGGTGGCGATGCCGAAGCAGTACACGTCCACCTGCGCCTCGTCGGCCAGCTCGGCCAGCTGCTCGACCTGCTCGGACGACAGGAACTGGGCCTCGTCGACCACCAGGTAGTCCACCCGCTGCCCGCTCGCCCACCGCGACCGCACCAGCCGGCGCAGGTCGTCGCCGTCGGCCACCTCGGTGGCCTGCCGGCTGATGCCGATCCGGCTGGAGATCTGCGGCCGCCCCGACCGGTCGTGGCGCACCAGCACCAGGCCGTGCCGGCCCTGCCGGGCCTGGTTGTGGTCGATCTGCAGCGCCAGCGTCGACTTGCCGCAGTCCATCGGCCCGAAATACCAGCGGATCCGGCCGGTCTGCGGTGCGCAGCGGCGCGAACCCGCCGCGGGCGCCGAGGACAGCGCGTCGGTGGCGTCGATGATCGATCCGGATTCGCTCACGGCGGGTGACCCTAACGGGTGCGAGACTGACGCCGTGGACCGGCGTATCCGCAGGGACGTTCGGGTCGACGGGGTCGTGCAGGGGGTCGGCTTCCGCCCCTACGTCCACGCCCTGGCCACCCGCCTGCGGCTGGCCGGCCGCGTCGGCAACGACGTCGCCGGCGTGTTCGTCGAGGTGGAGGGCGCGCCGGAGGACGTGGGGGAGTTCCTGGCGTCGCTGGCCCGCGACGCCCCGCCGCTGGCGCACATCGAGCACGTCCACGTCCACGAAGCCCCGCCGGCCGGCGCCCAGGGCTTCGAGATCGCCCTCAGCGACGCCCACGGGGCCCGCAACACCCTGGTCTCCGCCGACTCGGCCACGTGCGAGGACTGCCTGCGGGAGCTGTTCGACCCGGCCGACCGCCGCCACCGGTATCCGTTCGTCAACTGCACCAACTGCGGGCCGCGGTTCACCATCGTCCGCGACGTCCCCTACGACCGGCCGCTGACCACCATGGCCGGCTTCCCGATGTGCGGGCCGTGCCGGGCGGAGTACGAGGATCCCCGCGACCGCGGCTTCCACGCCCAACCCACCTGCTGCCCCGACTGCGGGCCCACGTTGTCGCTGGGCGAGGCCGTGGACCCGCTGGCCGAAGCCGTCCGTCGACTCCGGCGCGGCGAGGTGCTCGCGGTCAAGGGCCTTGGCGGATACCACCTGGCCGTGGCCGCGTCCCATCCGACAGCGGCGGCGACGCTGCGAGCGCGCAAGCACCGCGAGGACAAGCCGTTCGCGGTCATGTGCGCCGACGTGGAGCAGGCGCGGGGGCTGTGCCGCGTGGACGAGCAGTCGCTGCGGGACCTCACCAGCCGCCGCCGGCCCATCGTCCTGATGCCCCGTCTCGGCGACGCCCCGGTCGCCGGGGCCGTGGCGCCCGGCAACCGGTACCTGGGCCTGCTGCTGCCGTACACGCCGCTGCATCACCTCCTGCTGCGGGATCTCGGCGAGCCGATCGTGCTGACCAGCGGCAACCGGTCCGAGGAGCCCATCGCCTACCGTGACGCCGAGCCGCTGGCCGACATCGCCGACGCCGTGCTCGACCACAACCGGCCCGTCCACATCCGCACCGACGACTCCGTCGTCCGCGCCGGGACGCTGCTGCGGCGCTCCCGCGGCTACGCCCCCGAGCCCGTGACGCTGGCCCGGCCCTGCCGGCGGCCGGTGCTGGCCTGCGGCGCGGAGCTGAAGAACACCTTCTGCCTGGCCAAGGACGACCACGCCTTCGTCTCCCACCACATCGGCGACCTGGAGAACCTCCAGACCTACCGGTCGTTCACCGAGGGCATCGAGCACTTCTCACGCCTGTTCGACGTCACCCCGCGGGTCGTCGCCCACGACCTGCATCCCGAGTACCTGTCCACCAAGTACGCCCATGGTTTGGCAGACAGCCCGGACGGGGTGGAACTCGTGGGCGTGCAGCACCACCACGCCCACATCGCCTCCTGCCTCGCCGACAACCGCGAGGCCGGGCCGGTGATCGGCGTGGCCTTCGACGGCACCGGCTACGGCCCCGACGGCACCATCTGGGGCGGCGAGTTCCTCATCGCCTCCCTGACCGGCTTTGAGCGGATCGGGCATCTCGCCCCCGTGCCCATGCCCGGCGGCGCCGCCGCCGTCCGCCAGCCGTGGCGCATGGCCGCCGCCTACCTCGGCGACTCGGTTCCCGGCTGGCGGCCCGAGTGGGACGCCGTGATCGCCATGGCCCGCAACGGAGTCAACTCCCCCCTGACCTCCAGCGCCGGCCGCCTGTTCGACGCCGCCGCCGCGCTGCTGGCCGTCCGTGACGAGATCAACTATGAGGGCCAGGCCGCCGTCGAGCTCGAACAACTCGCCGACCCCACCGTCCAGGACGCCTACCCGGTCCGCGTCGATGACCTGATCGTGCAAGGCATCGATCTCCTGCACGCCATCCTGTCCGACCGTGGCGCCCCACGGCCGGTGATCGCCGCCCGCTTCCACAACGGCGTCGCCGCCGCGATCCTCGCCGCCTGCGTCCAGGCCCGTGACCGCAGCCGCCTGTCCACCGTCGCCCTCTCCGGCGGCGTCTTCCAGAACGTCCTGCTCCTGACCCGGACAGCGGAGTTGTTGGCAGACAACGGCTTCCGCGTCCTCACCCACCGGCGCGTGCCCGCCAACGACGGCGGCATCAGCCTCGGCCAGGCCGCCATCAGCGCGTGCCGGTGACCGCCGTTTGATCGCCGCCCGAACGCCGGCGGCTCGCCGCTACTGTTGCGCGATGATTTCTTCGGACCCGCCGGTGTGGGGCTGGGCGACGGAAACGGGCCCGGACCGGGAGCGGAACGCGGACGCGGTGGCGGCCGAGCTGCTCCACGGGCGGTTGACCGTGGCGTTGGCGGACGGGGCCGGACGGAGTCCGCAGGCGGCGGAGCTGGCGCCGCTGGCCGCGGCGGTGGCGGCGCGGGCCGCGGCTCGGCGGACACCGGTGTGGGGCGTGCTGGCGGCGGCCGGGTTGTGCGAGGACCCCTCGGTGGAGATGCCGAAACCCACCGGGGCGATCGTGGTGGCGTCGCCGCACACCGATCTGAAGTGGCGCGTGGCGTGGGTGGGGGACTCGACCGCGTGGACGGTGCGTGACGGCGCGGTGCGGCGGGCCACCATCCCGCACACCCTGGGGGAACGCCTGCGGCAGCAGGGCGGGTCGGAGGACGAGGCCCGGGCCAAGGACAACGTGCTGACCAAGAGCCTGTCCAGGGTCGCGGTGCACGGTGTGGAGGGCGTGGAGGTCACCGGTGAGTGGCTGATCCTGGCGTCGGACGGGCTGGCCGCCCCGTCGCGGCTGAGCGCGCAGGCCCTCGCCGCGGTGATCGCCGACGCCGACGGGCCGCAGGGTTGCGCCGATCGGTTGATCATGGCCGCCCGGGAGGCCGGCAGCCGTGATGATGTGACGGTGGCCGTCGTGGCACACCCCGAACTGCACCGAGGAGTCACCAGTGGCCAGGACTGACGACAAGCGCAGCGACTGGTACCGCAACACCGTCGAGGACACTCAGGAGATCCCGATCATCGACGACGAGCCGGCGCCGCCGCCCCAGGCCGGCTGACCGGCCGGGAGAGCCGACCTTGCCGATCGCCCTCGTCGCCGTCCCGGTCACCGGGGTGGTGCGGTGAGCCTGTCCCTGCGGATCCTGCTCGGGCTCGCGCCCCAGCTCGTCCTGATCGGCGCCGTCGTGGCCGGGACGGTGATGGCGTATCGCGGCCAGGCCAGCGGCGCGCTGTTCGTCGGGTGCGTGGTCGTCGGCCTCGCGGCGATCATGGGCTTCGTCCTCGTGCAGCAGGGGTTCTTTTTCGGGTGGCCGGCGGGGATGCTGATGCTCGTCGCGACCTTGGCCATGGTGGGGTGCGCCGTGTTCGGGGTCCGCGACCGCGTGCTGCACGAGCGGGGCCGGGACGCCGACTGCCGGATCACCTCCTTCGAACTCAGGTTCCTTGGCGACGCGACCAACGAGTTCGTGTACGGCCTGGCCTGCCGCGGCGACGGCCCGCCGGCCCTCGTCGAAGGACAGTCGGACAACCCCCGGCCGGTGGGCGGTCGCGTCACCGTCCGCTACGACCCCGTCGACACCTCCATCGTCTCCGCGGACGGTGACCACGGCGACGGCCAGGCCCTGTTCATCCTGGCCGGCATCGCCGCGGCGGTGCTGCTGCTGGCCGGCCTGGTCGCGGCCGTACTCGACTGACCAGCGGCTCCGCTACCGGGATAGGCGCACGCCCAGGCGCAGAGCGGCTTCGGCCGTGGGAGCGACCGACTTCTCCCGAAGGAACCGCCCGACCGCCTCGGGAGTGAACGGCAGCCCGGAACGGACGACCCGCCCCTCGGCGTTGACGTCCACGGCGTCGTCAAGGGAATCGACCACCGCCATGGTCAGGATGCTCGCGGCCAGCGTCAGCGGATCCATGCCGATGCCCAGGTAGAACAGCGGCACGTCCCGGAACGGCTCGTAGAACGAGGCCGGCGGATCGACCAGCTCCGGACCGCCGAGCACCTCCTCCGCGTACTCACGGGCGACCAGCCGCCGCAGGTCCAGGTCGCCGAGCAGGTCCCGGCCCGACGGCTGGAACTCTCCGGTCGGCACCAGGCCGTAGACGCCGCCGTTGGTCGCGACCTTGGCCGGATTTCGCCACTGCACCAGGAACCGGCCGTCCCGGCTGACCAACAGCGTCTGCACGTCGGGGATCACCGACCGGCCGGCGAGGTCGAACGGATCGCCGAGGCGGTCTCGGAACGCCGAGCCGCCGGCGCAGAACTCGTGGGCCAGCGCCTCGGCGGTGTCCAGCTTGTCGAAGTACAGGCCGGGGCCGAACGTGAGGTGCCGGCCGGAGATGCCCAGCAGCCGGTAGCAGGGCCGGTTCTCGAACAGCGCGGGCCGGTCGACGCCGCCGATCGCCGCGCTGTAGGAGGAAAAACCGGCCGGCAGGAAGTCCGGCGTCGGCACGGAAACCGCCGGCGACGACGTCCATGACAACCGGAGATCATCCACCGGCACCGGCTCGGACGGCGTCGACAGGGCCAACAACGGGGTCAGCGACGACGCCGGGTACCGGCGCGCGGCCTCACGGGAGAGCCGTCCGCGGGACTGGTTGAGTCGTCGGCGGACGGCCAGCCACTGGTCGACGGCGACGGTCACAGGCGGTCGAGTTCGGCGGCGCGGCGGAGGTCCTTGGGGCGGCCGACGGCGCGGCGCATGGCGATGAGGTCCTCGCGGCGCAGGTAGTGCACGGCAAGACCGTCCACATCGGACACGGTGAGGGCACGGGAGAGGAAGTCGCCGACGGGCAGGGAGCCCCATGGCAGCGAAGGGGTGCAGAGGTCGCCGCTGGCCTGGGCGGACTCGAACTGGACCTTGGGCAGCGAGAAGGTCGGCAGGGTCAGGGGCACGGGGCGGAGGTCGTCGTCGACCAAACAAGCGCTCACGGAGGAGAAGGCCTCGACGAGGGCGGGAGCTTCGGCGGGGGAGCCGGACCAGAGCAGGTCGAGGTCGCCGGTGAGCTCACGGGAACCATGCAGGATGCCGGCGACCTGGCCGATGACGGCGACGCGGGCGCCGCAGGAGTGGAAGGCTCGCAGCAGAGGCAGGGGGTCGAAGTTGCGGGCGCTGTCGGTGGCGATCGTGCCGGCATCGTCGTCGGCGTCGTCGTGGGACAAGCCGGTGGCGGGACGGTCGGCGGTGACAGCGCGGGTCGACGCCACAGCCTGGCGCAACAAGTCCAAAGGGCCCATGCAGGGCATGCAACATCAAGACCGGACCGGAAGCACGCGGTTTTCAGCGCGACAGCCAGGCGTACCAGTCGGCCAGGCCCTCGCCGGTGCGGGCGGAGACGGGCAGCAGCGGGGCATGGGGGTTGACCTGGCGCAGGGCCCGCAGGAAGCGGTCCTGGGAGAAGTCGAGGTACGGCAGCAGGTCCACCTTGTTGAGCAGGACGACGTCGCCGGTCCGTACCAGGTGCGGGTACTTCAACGGCTTGTCCTCGCCCTCGGTGACGGACAGGATCACCACCCGGCCGGTCTCGCCGAGGTCGAACAGGGCGGGGCAGACGAGGTTGCCGACGTTCTCGACGAACACCACCGAACCGGGCGCGGGGTCGAGCGAGGCGAGGGCCTTGCGGACCATCACGGCGTCGAGGTGGCAGCCGGCGCCGGTGTTGACCTGCACGGCGGCCACGCCGGTGGCCTGGATGCGGTCGGCGTCGAAGGTGGTCTCCTGATCGCCCTCGATGACCGAGCACGGCAGCCCGAGCTCACGCACCGTGCGTTCGAGCAGGGTGGTCTTGCCGGAGCCGGGGGAGCTCATCAGGTTGTAGGACCGCACGCCGATCGAGGCCAGCCAGTCCCGGATGTGGCCGGCCAGGTGGTCGTTGCGGGCCAGCAGCCGCTCCTCCAGGTCGATCACGACCCCGCCACCCTGCTCGTGGCTGTGATCGTCACACCCGCACGTCGCGCACATCGGGCTCCACCTCCACGGCCTTGATCAACAGCTCCGTCCCGGCCAGCACCTCGACGTCGCTGGAACCGCACGGGCACAACAGGATCGGGTCGTCGGTGAGGAACTCCACGCCGCAGTCACGGCACAGAGCCCGGCCGCCCGGCTCCACGATCTCCAGCCGGGCGCCCTCGACCGACGTCCCGGCCACCACGACGTCGAAGCAGAACCGCACCGAATCCACCACGACCCCGGCCAGCTTCCCGATCTCCAACCGCACCATCACCACCCGGCGATCACCCAGCCGGGCGGTGATCGTCGAGACGATGCCCTCGGTCAGCGACAGCTCGTGCATGGTCAGCAGATCCGCGGCAGGGGATCGCCGACCAGCATGTCCACGATCCGGGTCCCGCCGAACGCCGTGTTGAGCAGCACCATGCCCGGCTGATCGGCCTCGACCCGCCCGATCACGGCCGCCTGCGCCCCCAACGGATGCGCCCGCATGGCCGCCAACGCCGTCGAAGCCTGATCAGCGGCGACGGCAGCGACGAGACGCCCCTCGCAGGCCACGTACAGGGGATCGATGCCCAACAGCTCGCTGGCGCCCCGCACCTCGGGCCGCACCGGAATGGCGTTCTCGTCGACGATCACCGACACCTGCGCGTCGGTGGCGATCTCGTTGAGGATCGTCGCCACCCCGCCCCGAGTGGCGTCCCGCATCGCGTGCACACCGCTACAGGACGCCAGCAGCTCCGCGACCAGGCCGTTCAACGGGGCCGTGTCGGACACCAGGTCCGCCTCGATGTCCAACTCGCCACGGGCCAGCATGATGGTCACCCCGTGCTCGCCGATCGGCCCGGAAACCAAGATCGCATCTCCGGGCTGAACTGCGGAAACACCCAGCGAACCGGAACCTTCGATGATCCCCACGCCGGCGGTGTTGACGTAGCAGCCGTCGGCCTTGCCGCGCTGCACGACCTTGGTGTCGCCGGTGACGATCATGACCCCGGCCCGGTCCGCCGCCGCCCGCATGGAGGCCACGATCCGGGTCAGGTCGGCGATCGGGAAACCCTCCTCCAGGATGAAGCCGCAGGTCAGGTACAGCGGCGTCGCCCCGGACACGGCCAGGTCGTTCACGGTCCCGTTCACCGCGAGGTCCCCGATGTCCCCGCCCGGGAAGAACAGCGGCGACACCACGTACGAGTCGGTGGTCAACGCCAACCGAGCGTCCCCGACCTGGAGCCGGGCCGCGTCCTCCAACGGCGCCAGCAGCGGGTTGCTGAAGGCGTTCAGGAACACGGCCTCGATCAGCGTGTGGGTGGCCTTGCCGCCGGCGCCGTGCGACAGGGTGATCCGCTCCTCCCGCACCTTGGCCGGCCGCCGCCGCTGCCGCTCGATCCGGTCCAGCACCTGCCGCTCGCGGTCGATCATCCGATGCTCACCTCCTGCACCCGCTTGCGGCTGAACCGGCCGAAGTTGTAGTACGCGGCGCAGGCGCCCTCGGGAGAGACCATGCAGGTGCCGATGGGCGTCTCCGGCGTGCAGGCGGTGCCGAACACCTTGCACTCCCACGGCTTCAACACGCCCTTGAGCACCTCGCCGCACTGGCACGCCTTGGGATCGGCGACCCGCAGCCCCGGCACCTCGAAGCGCGTCTCGGCGTCGAAGGCGGCGTACTCGTCACGGACGCGCAGCGCCGAGTGGGAGATGAAGCCCAGGCCCCGCCACTCGAAGTAGGGCCGCAGCCGCATGGTCTGGTTGATCACCCGCAACGCCACCGGATTGCCCGCCCACGGCACGACCCGCGAGTACTGGTTCTCCACCTCGGACCGGCCCTCGTGCAGCTGCACCATCAGCATGTAGATCGACTGGAGGATGTCCAGCGGCTCGAACCCGGCCACCACCACCGGTTTCCCGTACGAGGCGGCGATGAACTCGTACGGGCGGCAGCCGATCACCGTCGACACGTGACCGGGCCCGATGAAGCCGTCCAGCCGCAGGTCGGGGGAGTCCAGGATGGCCTTGATGGCCTTGATGGCCGGAATGATCGTCACGTGGTTGCAGAACACCGAGAAGTTGTCCAACCCCTCGCCGGCCGCCCGCAGCAGCGTCATGGCGGTGGACGGGGCGGTGGTCTCGAACCCGATGGCCATGAACACCACCTGGCGGTCCGGGTTCTGCCGGGCCAGCTTCAACGAGTCCAGCGGCGAGTACACCATGCGGATGGTGGTGCCCTCGGCGTTGGAGTCGAAGAAGTTCCCGCCGCTGCCGGGCACCCGCATCATGTCCCCGAACGAGGTCATCAGCACGCCGGGCTGCCGGGCGATGTGGATGGCGTCGTCGACCCGGCCCATCGGGATCACGCACACCGGGCAGCCCGGGCCGTGCACGAGCTGCACCTGCTCGGGCAGGTAGTCCTCCAGCCCGTGCTTGTAGATGGTGTGGGTGTGGCCGCCGCAGACCTCCATGAACTTGTAGCGCCGCCCCGGCTCACACAGCCCGGCGATCTTCGACGCCAGCGCCCGGGCCTTGTCGGCGTCGCGGAACTCGTCGACGAAACGCACGGCTCACTCCTCGATCCGGGAGGCGGCCAGCGCGGCCATCTCGTCCTCGTAGGCCTTGCCGATGGACTCCAGGAACTCCATCGCCGCCCGCGCCTCGGCCTCGTCGATCTTGGACAGCGCGAAGCCGACGTGGATGAGCACCCAGTCGCCCGGCGCGAGGTCCTCGCCCTCCAGCAGTCCGATGTTGATGGCCCGCTTCACGCCGGAGACGTCCACCTTGGCCAGGTCGGGCCGGTCGGCGAGGATCTCGATGACCTCACCGGGAATGCCCAGGCACATCACACACCTCCACGAGTTCGAGCACCGTCCGCACGGCCGCGTCCACGGCCGCCGCGACCAGCGGGGACAGTCCGATGTGGTCGGTCACGCTGGCCGGCTCGCAGCCGACCAGCAGCACCCGCGGGCAATGGCCGCCGAGCATCGCCAGCAGCCCCATCACCAGGTCGGGCTGCATGCCATGGGCGTCGACCGAGGCGGCGGGCTCGCTCACGGGATCCAGCTCCACCACGTACACCGTGCCGGGGGCGTCGCCGCGGGAGGTGGCGTCGACGAGGATGGTGGTGTCGTAGCCGTCGACCAGGTCGAACGCCAGGTGCATGCCGGACACGCCGTAGTCGCGCACCTCCACCCCGGCCGGTAGCTCCATAGTGGACAGTCGGCGCGCCACCTCGACGCCGAAGCCGTCGTCCCCGAGGAAGATGTTGCCCACGCCCGCGATCAGCACGTTCGCCGCGTCGAACGGTTCGCTCGCAAGCTCACTCATAGCGGCTGCACCTCCTCGGCCGAGAAGTACCGGAACCGCCCGTAGTCGGGGTCGAGGTCGCCGTCGATCGTCACGGCCACGTGCAGCTCGCCGTCCACGTCGTGCAGCACGGCCTGCACGGTGGCCTCCCGCCCCTGCAGGAACATGTCCTGGGCGTCGGCCCGCCGCTGCCCAGGCCGCAGCCGCACCCGAGAGCCCCGCGCGACCCGCACGCCGTCGACGATCACACTGTCGGTGTCGGGATCCACGGTCGTGTCGGCGCCGGGGTCCCACCACGGCTGCTCGCCGGTGACCGAGCGCAGGTAGCGGATGGTGCCGTGCAGGCGGTCCAGTAGCTCCGGCGGCATCGCGTCCACCCGGTCGACGATGCGGGCGGCACGGGGGTCGGTGGCGCGGGCCTCGCGCTTCTCCTCGTCGGTCAATGCCATCGTGCGCAGGGTGAGGATCTCGTCGATCTCCAGCCCGTCGAACAGCTCCCCGGCGCTCTCCTGCGCGATCGACGGGTAGTCGTAGAGGATGATCGGCGAGGACAGCACCGTGCCGGCGTCGCCGACCAGCACCGGCCAGGTCCGCTCGCAGCGGCACTCCTCGACGGCGCGCCTGGCCCACTCCGGCGGGTCCACCATCGACACGAAACGCCCGGGAGACACCGACATCACCGTGTGTGCGGCGATCAACGCGTGCCGCAGCGCCTCGTCACGGCCGGAGCACTCCGCACCGGAGACATTCGCCACGGTGACGGAAAGCCGTGACGCCCCATACGGTCCCGGCAGCGCGTCGGCCCGCACCCGCAGCTCCCCGGACAGCGGCCACCGCCGCCGCACCACCCGAACCTGCGGCGAGGGCCGTTCCTCCAGCGAACCGCCGTCGACCGTGAACGGCACGGTGTTGTCCCCGGCCAGCAGATCGGCGAACCGCAGCACAGCGTCGACCTCCTGCTCCACGGCCTCGTCCCAGCTGGTCCACTCCGTGTCGCCGACCATCGCCGACGGCACTTCCACGCCGTCGACGAGCACGCTTCGGGCCTGGACCTGGAGGAACCGCAGCCGCAGGTGCAGGCAGCTGTGCAGCGACGGCTCCACCAGCAGCTGCGTGACGCAGCTCGACGGCTCGTCCGCGTAGGAAGCCGGCATGAGCACCCCGAACTGCCAGCGCAGCTGGTTCTTCACCGCCGACGCCCGGTACGGGTACAGCAGATACCCCTCGTACAGGACGGCATCGGCCACCGCCCGCGCCTGCTCCAGGCTCACGGCGACGCCTCCTTCAGCAGGGCCCGGATCGCGTCGTCCCAAGTGGGGATGGCATTGGCCGCCTTGTACCGCAGCATCGCGTCCACGGTGTCGCGGTCGAGGCGGATCCACGCCCCGTGCGGGAAATAGGCGTCCATCAGCTCCCGCCACACCGTCACCGGCATCCGGTACGACGCCTGCTGATGCCAGGGGATCGGGTGCACCCAGAAACCCTTCTCTCCCTTGGCGAACACGGTCCCGGAGAACAGCAGCACCAGCGGCACGACGCCGTCGTCGAGGGCGTGGAAGTACTTGCCGGCCGCCACCTCCAGGTCGTAGGTGCAGGGCACTTCCAGGTCCACCTCGGTGGCGCCGGTGAAGCTGGGGACCATCACGGAGGCGGTGGTGAACTGCATCGGCTTGAGCGTCTCGCCCCACCGCGACCGGTCCCCGAACAGGTAGGTCAGCAGCTCCGCCTCGTGCTCGGCGTAGTGCCGCAGCTGGGGCTCGATGCGGATCTGCACCCGCAGCGCGATGGCGTGCACGTCGGCCGCGTTGACCTCGGCGATGTGCAGTCGGAACACCAGCGCCGGCCCCACGCCGTAGCGCAGCGGGTGCACGTCCAGGCATTCGAAGGCAAGCTCAGCCACGGCCACGCCCCCGCAGCTCGGCGAAGAACCGGTCGATCTCCCGCCACGCCTCGGTGCCGCCGTCGAAGCCCTTCCAGGTCAGCCGCACCAGCCCGACCAGTCGGTAGCAGGCGTCGATCGGCACCAGGAAGCCCTCGAACGTGTCGCCCTCCACGTTGATCAGCAGCGCCTCCACGTCCGGCGCCAGATCGGCCAGCACCGGGTTGTCCGCCATGAGCCGGGTCCAGGAGTCCAGGGCCAGCAGGGATTCCGTCGCACCGGCCGGGCTCGGGTAGAACGCCGCCGGCGCGCCCAGCTCGGAGTTGGTGAACACGAACGCCATCCGCACCGGGATGCCCGCCGTCTCCCACCACTCCCGGCCGCCGACCAGGTCCGGCACGTGCACGTATCGCTCGGGGACGGCGCGGTGCTTGCCGGCGCTGGCGTGCGTGAACAGCAGATAGCACGGCCGGCACGCGCACAGGATGGCCCGCGACTCCACGTTGACCACGTGCGAGTGCTCATGCTCGATGGGTCGCGCGCACATCTCGCAGCGCTCCTCCGGATCCACCGGGGGGCGCTGCGCGAAGCGCCGTAGGCCGGAAGTCATGCCGAGACCGCGACCCGGATCGTGCCGTCGTCCGACGCCAGCAGCGGCAGCGGGTCCAGGTGCCCGTTCCCGTTGACCGCCCGGCCCGCCGCCACCACGTCGTAGCTCGCTCCGCACGACGGACACGACAACAGCCGCCCGTCGAAGTGCCCACCGGACAACGCCTCCTGACACGCCGCGCACCGGTCCCGGTAGGCATACAGGGTCCCGCCGGCGTTGCACACCACCGTCGCCGCGCCCCGCACCCGTGCCGAGGAGACGGCCCCGGGCGCGACCTGTCGGCCTCGCCCAGCTCCACCCACGACGCCTTCTCCGCCGTGACCAGAGGCAGCAGCGGCCGACCACCGGGCCCGGTCTCCAACGGCACCACGCCTTCGACGTCGATGCGCACGATCTCCGGGGCCGCGTGCTCGATGGCCTGCTCGATCGCCAGCTTCACGGTCACTGTGGAGGACGGGCAGCCGTCGCAGCTGCCGCCCAGGGCCAGCCGCAGCACGCCCTCGTCGGTGATCTCCACGAAGCTCACGTCGCCCGAGTGCGACCCCAGGTAGGGCCGCACCCCGTCCAGGGCGCGCTGCACCCGCTGCTCCAGGCTGTGCGGGTGCAGGTCGTGCACCACCAGCACCCCGGCGACGAGCTGGTCGGCGGCCAGGCTCTCCAGCACCGGCTCCGGCGTCAGCTCCACGATCCGCTCCAGCGCGGTCCCGTAGAACTCCACCACCGTGCGGACCAGCTCCTCCGCGCGGGCGGCGAGCGTCGGGTCGGCGAGCGCCTCGAACTCGGCCAGCAGCCGCTCGACGCGGTCGCCCACCTCACCGGCGGAAGCCACCCGTCACTCCCCGAGGGCGGAGCCGAAGGCGTGCGGGGTGTGCAGCTTCTCGATCACCTTGCCGGTGGACAGGTTCATGTGGACCCCGCACGGCAGGCACGGGTCGAAGCTGCGCACCGCCCGCATGATGTCGATGCCCTTGAAGTTCTCCTGGCTGTTCTCCTCGAAGATCGGCGTGTTCTGCACGGCGTCCTCGTACGGGCCGGCCGTGCCGAAGGAGTCCCGCACGCTGCCGTTCCACGGCGTGGGCGGGTACGGGTGGTAGTTGGCGATCTTGCCGCCGCGGACGACCATGTGGTGCGACAGCACGCCCCGCACGGCCTCGGTGAAGCCGCAGGAGATCGCCTCGTCCGGCACGGTGAACTTCTCCCACGTCTTGGTGTTGCCGCCGCGGATCTCGGCCAGCGCCTGCTCCACGAAGTACAGCGCCATGCCGGCGGCGTAGGCCTGGAAGTAGGTGCGGGCCCGGTTGCGCTCCAGGGCGTTGCTCCACTGTGGAATCTTCCACTCGAAGCCGACCTCGGGCCTGGTCGCCGTGCGCGGCAGGTCGATCTTCACGCTGTGCCCGGTCGAGTTCACGTACGGGGTGTGCACCATGTCGGCCAGCGCCGTGACCCACAGGCGGGCGATGGGGCCGCCGCCGGTGTCCAGCGCCAGGTGGTCCTTGCCGTCGAACCAGCGCGGCGACATCGTCCACGAGTACTTGTCGTCGAAGTCCCGCTTGGCCGGCCGGGGAATGGTGTGCTGGTTCCAGGGGTGGCGGCGGTCCACCGGGTTGCCCAGCGGATCGGACGTCACGAACATCTCCTGGTCCTCCCAGTCCTCGTAGAACGAGGAGCCCAGCAGGATCCGGATGCCCAGGTTGATGTCGACCAGGCTCGTGGTCACCAGCTTGCCGTCCACCACGACCCCGGGCGTGACGAACATCTTGCGGCCCCAGTCGGCCATGTTCCGGTAGCTGAAGTCGCAGTAGTTCGGGTCGTTGAGCGAGCCCAGCAGCCCAGCAGGACGCGGCGGCGGCCGACCTCCTCGTAGCCGGGCAGCGCCTCGTAGAAGAAGTCGAACAGATCGTCGTGCATCGGCACGACCCGCTTCATGAACTCCACGTACCGCATCAGCCGGGTCAGGTAGTCGGTGAACAGCTGCACCGTCGCCACCGTGCCGACCCCGCCCGGGTACAGCGTGGACGGGTGCACGTGCCGGCCTTCCATCAGGCAGAACATCTCCCGGGTGGACCGGGACACCTGGAGGGCCTCGCGGTAGAACTCGCCCTCCAGCGGGTTGAGCGAGCGCATGATGTCGCCGATGAAGCGGTAGCCGTGCTCGGCGGCGTGCGGGGCCTCGGTGCGGTTGGCCAGCTCCAGCACGCCCGGGTTGGTCTCGCGGACCATGCGCTCGCAGTAGTCCACGCCGACCAGGTTCTCCTGGAAGATGTTGTGGTCGAACATGTACTCGGCGGCCTCGCCCAGGTTGATGATCCACTCGCCGAGGTGCGGCGGCCGCACGCCGTAGGCCATGTTCTGGGTGTAGACCGAGCAGGTGGCGTGGTTGTCGCCGCAGATCCCGCAGATCCGGCTGGTGATGAAGTGGGCGTCGCGCGGGTCTTTGCCCTTCATGAAGATGCTGTAGCCGCGGAACACCGAGGAGGTGGAGTGGCACTCCACGACGCGCTTGGCCGGCCAGTCGATCTTCGTGTAGATGCCCAGGCTGCCCACGATCCGGGTGATCGGGTCCCACGACATCTCGACGAGGTCGTTCTTCGAGGTGGTCATCGCCGGGGCCTCCCTACGACCAGGACTTGGTGTAGCCGGTGTGGAGCTCCTTGCCCTTCTTGCGCCACTTGGGCTCGCGGTTGGCCTTGCGCAGCGTGATCCCGCGCAGCCGCCGGATCACCGACCCGTACGCGCCGCTCGCCGCGGCCGACACCCGGGCGCCGGGCGGCTCGTCCATGAACGGCATGAACTGGTCCGGGAAGCCGGGCATGGTGCAGCCGATGCAGATGCCGCCCACGTTGGGGCAGCCGCCGATGCCGTTGATCCAGCCCCGCTTGGGCACGTTGCACTTGACCACCGGGCCCCAGCAGCCGATCTTGACCAGGCAGCGCGGGGAGCCGTACTCGTCGGCGAACTGGCCCTGCTCGTAGTAACCGGCCCGGTCGCAGCCCTCGTGCACGGTCGCCCCGAACAGCCACTGTGGCCGCAGCTGCTCGTCCAGCGGGATCATCGGCGCCTGCCCGGCGGCCAGGTACAGCAAGTAGAGGATCGTCTCGGACAGGTTGTCCGGGTGGATCGGGCAGCCCGGCACGCACACGATCGGGATGCCGGCCTTGGACGTCCAGTCCCAGCCCAGGTAGTCGGGCACGCCCATGGCCCCGGTCGGGTTGCCGGCCATCGCGTGGATCCCGCCGTAGGCCGCGCAGGTCCCCACGGCCAGCACGGCCAACGCCTTGGGCGCCAACCGGTCCAGCCACTCGCTGGTGGTCATCGGCTGGCCGGTGGCCGGGTCGTTGCCGAACCCGCACCAGTAGCCCTCCGACTTGATCGACTCGTTGGGGATCGACCCCTCCACCACGAGCACGAACGGCTCCAGCTCGCCCGCGTCGGCCTTGTGGAACCAGTCGATGAAGTTGTCGGCGCCCTGCACCGGGCCGCACTCGAAGTCGATCAGCGGCCAGTGCACGGCGATCTTGGGCAGTCCCGGCAGGGCGCCGAGCACGATCTCCTCGATGCTGGGCTGCGTCGCCGCGGTCAGCGCGACGGAGTCCCCGTCGCAGCTCAGACCGGCGTTGATCCACAGGATATGGATGGGCTGTTCTTCGGTGGTGCTCACTGGTCATCACCCCTGAGCCGGTCGAGAACGAGTTCCCACAGCGCGTGGTAGATGGTGGTCTGGGCCTCCTGCACGCGGTGCACGGAGGCCGACGGCACGGTGAACAGGTGGTCGATGGTGTCCAGCTCGGCCATCCGCCCGCCGTCGTAGCCGGCGATGCCGACCGTGAGCAGCCCGCGCCGGCCCGCCTCGTCGAAGGCGGCCAGCAGATTGGCCGAGTTGCCGCTGGTCGACAGCCCCACCGCGATGTCGCCCGGCCGCGACAGCGCCGCGAGCTGCCGGGCGAACACCACGTCGAAGCCGATGTCGTTGGACAGCGCCGTCACCACGGCGATGTCGTTGGTCAGGCACAGCGCCGTCAGCGGCCGCAGCCCGCCGCCAGGGGACAGGAACAGGGCGGCGACCTCCTGGGCGTCGGTGGAGGAGCCGCCGTTGCCGAACGACAGCAGCCGCCCGCCGGCCGCGAACCGCTCGGCCATCTCCGCCGCGCACCGGGCCATCCGGTCACCGTCAGCGGCCAGCACCCGGGTCCGCAGCTCGGTGATCTCCCGCGCCTTGGCCACCGTGGACGCGCTGACCTGGGCCAGCACCGCCTCCAGATCGACCTTGTCGGCGTACAGGAACGGGTAGAGCGCCTCGACGTCGGTCATCAGGAGCCTTCTTGGATGACGGCGATCGCCTCGCCGGCGTGCACCAGCACCGTCGCGCCAATGTGGGCGTCCACCAGGGCGACACTGACCTCTTCGCGCCCCGAACCCGTCTCCACGACGGCCAGGTCGTCGGCCAGTAGCTCGACCACGGTCACCTCGACCGCGGTGTCGCCGCAGGTGATGCAGCTGTTATCGGCGCACCGGGGTAAGTCACCCGATCCGGTGGTCATCGCACCATCGCCGGCTCCAGGACTCCCGGCTGCTCGAAGAACACGTGCACCAGCTCCCACAGCACGTGGTACGCGGTGACGTGCACCTCCTTGACCACCCGCGGGTCGTCCGAGCGGGCCACCAGCGTGTGCTCGGCGGCCCGCTCGGCCACGATCCGGCCGCCGTCCCCGCCGACCAGCGCCACGGTCAGCATGCCCACGGCGCGGGCCTGCTCCAGGCCACGCAGGATGTTGGGGCAGTTGCCGTCGACCGACAGCGCGAGCGCGATATCGGCGGGCTCGGCCAGGAACCGGATCTGATGGGCGAACGCCTCGTCCAGGCCGACCGCGGTCAGTGTCGCCACGTCCGAGGTCAGCGAGACCGCCGGCAGGGCCCGCTTGCCGACGATCACCGGGTGCACGAACTCCACGGCGACGTGCTGGGCGTCGGTGGAGCAGCCGCCGTTGCCGAACACCACGAGCTTGCCGCCGCGGTGGAAGCGCACGGCCATGGCGTGACAGGCGCGGGCGACTTCCTCGGCGTGCCCGGCCAGGTCGTCGAGGGGGCGGTGCGACGGTCGAACAGCGCGCGGGGACTCGCGCCGTCGGGTGCCCGCGCCATGCGGGGTCACTTCCCTCGTGGTGGGAGGTAGTGCGGGACAGAACTGTCCCCACCCTAGAACTGTTGCCTAGACCACACAACCAGCTGTTGATTTTTACGGAAACGTGTGATCACCGGCTCTGCTCCAGTGTGCCCGGCACCTCGTTGCCCGCCGCGGCGATCGCCTTGCGCACGTTGACCAGCAGCAACAGCACCAGCCCGATGACGAAGAACGCGATCAGCGAGAAGATCGCCGACCGGTAGCTGCCGGTGTTCTGCAGCACCAGCCCGAACAGCAGCGGACCGAGCGCCGAGGTGCCCGAGCTGGAGATCTCGAACAGGCTGAAGTACTCCGCCTCCTTGCCGGTCGGGATCATGCTGGCGAACATCGACCGCGACAGCGCCTGGCTGCCGCCCAGCACCAGCGAGATCCCGACGGCCAGCAGGTAGAACTGCACCGGCTGGCCCGGCTGTAGGAAGTACGCCAGCGTGATCAGCACCGACCACACCACCAGCGACCACGCCACCACGCGCTTGGCGCCCCACCGCTGCGCCAGCTTGCCCAGCAGCAGCGCCCCGCCGAACGAGGCGAACTGCACCAGCAGGATTGCCGAGAGCAGGATGTTGTCGTCCAGCTTGAGCTCGTTCTGCCCGTAGTCGGCGGCCAGTGTCGTGGTGGTCGCGATGCCGTCGTAGTAGACGAGGTAGGCCACCAGGAACAGCAGCGTCCACGGGTACAGCCGCAGATGCCGCAGCGTGTCGCCGAGCTCCTTGAAGCCCGCGGTGATCGCCGAGCCGGCCGCCGGCGCGTGCTTGTCGGCCGACATCGGCATCTTCCGCAGCACCACCGCCGGCACGATCATGAACGCCGCCCACCACACACCCGCGCTGCACAGCGACAGCCGTGCCAGCTCGGACTTGTCGCTGATCAGGAACGACGCGACGAGATTGAGCGCCAGCAGCGAGCCGCCGCCCAGATAGCCCACGGCCCAGCCGATCGAGGACACCGCGTCCCGCTCGTCCGGCCCGGCCAGATCCGGCAGCAGCGAGTTGTAGACCACCCGGGCGCACTTGTAGGTCAGGAACGCCACCATGAACAGCACCGAGCCCAGGACCCAGTCCGTCAGCCCGACGAACACCATCGCCACGCAGGCGATCGCGCCGATGTAGGCGAAACCGAACAGCAGCTGCCGCTTGCGGCCGGTCCGGTCGGCGAAGGCCCCGACGATCGGCATCAGCACGATCAGCAGCACCGAGCCCAGCGACACCGTGTAGGTGAACAGCGACGCCGGCGCGATCGGGATGCCCAGCACGTGCAGCCGGCCGTTCTCGCCCACCGCGTGCTCGGCCACCGACGGCAGGTAGCGGCTCATGAACACCGCAAGCACCGTCGTCTCGAACACCTGCGCCGCCCAGCCGTAGCTGTACCAGCCGAAACGCAGCCGCTTGATCGCCGGCGCGCCGGCAGCCCCAGTCGTGGCCTCAGTCATCGCTGCCTTCCGGCGTCGTCGTCGGGTGGTGCCGAACGGTATCGGTGATCATGGGCCGTCAGCCATGCGGGTCACCAAGTTGTGACTGCACCGCAGCGGACCTACCGTCGGTTCGTGATCACCCGATCGCCGCTGGTCACCGCGGCACTGCTGGCCGTGTTCGCGGTCCTGTCCGCCGGCACGGCCGCGGCCGATCCAAGCAAGCAGGACTGGGCCCGGCTGCGCCTGTGCGAGTCCTCCGACTCCTACACCGCCGTGTCCGCGGACGGGAAGCACTACGGCGCCTACCAGTTCGACCTGCCCACGTGGGCCAGCGTCGGCGGCACGGGCCTGCCCAGCCAGGCCGCTCCCGCCGAGCAGGACTACCGGGCCCTGTACCTGTACCGCATGCGCGGCTGGCAGCCGTGGGAATGCGGCGACAAGCTCGGGCTCGTCCCCGACACCGACGCCGCCTCCCGCCGCGCGCCCACCACCGCCGACGCCGCCTACATCGCCGTGCCCATCTGGCCCGGCAAGGTGTTCCTGGCCGGCGACTGCGCCGCCGCCCTGGCCACCTGGCAGCAGCGCATGGCCGCCTTCGGCTACCTGTTCGGCACCCCCGGCTGCTACGACGGCGCCACCCGCCAGGCCGTCCGCGACCTCCAGGGCGCCAACGCCATCACCGTCACCGGGCAGCTGGGCCGCCTCACGTGGAACGCCGCCTGGCTCGGCAACCCACCCCTCGGTCACCACTCTCGGTGACCACCCCGTTATGCAGGGAAGGACGCCTTACCCGCGTTGAACGCGGGTAAGGCGTCCTTCCCTGC